>JBEKTC010000032.1:0-20613 GCA_049516475.1 Candidatus Korobacteraceae bacterium
TCACAGCATCGGAGCCGGCGATGTTCGCTACACGATTGAGCCGCCACGCGTGAGCGAGAGCGCCAGGCAGCACGTTGCCGAGCTGCTGGACGGAGCGTTCGCCAAGGACGCGCCGCTGGTCGCAATGGCGCCGGCCACGCAATGGGTGAGCAAGCATTGGCCGGACGAGTATTGGGTCGCGTTGATCTCGCAGTTGTTGGCGGAGACGGATTTGAATTTGATTGTGCAAGGCTCGGCAGCCGACGCGCCCGCCGGTGAGCGGATTCTGCGCGCGGTTCCGAAGGCGTTACTCGACGGCCGCGTTTGCAATCTGTTTGGCAAGCTGCCAATTCCTGAGATGTACGCGCTGTACGAGTGTGTCGATGCCGCGGTTGGATCGGACAGCGCTCCGTTGCACATCGCTGGCGCGATGGGTGTGCCGGTGCTGGTCGGGATTTACGGGCCGACCGGCTATCGCCGCACGCCGCCGATTGGCAGCCCGCACATCAAGTTGTTCTCCAGCGAGGGCGAGCTGCCGTGTCAGCCTTGTCACAAGCGAACATGCCCGCTTGGCACGGATGAGTGCATGAAGCGCGTTCGCCCGGAGGAAGTATTCCAAGCGCTGGTTGATGGGCTGACGGAGGCTGGGATCAGTTTTCAGGCTAAGGGCGCGGCGGTGGTGCGGTGACGGGCCGGAGAAATTGGATGACGACCAGCGCGACACGTGGTCTGGCTTATTGAGTTGGTGATCGGTTTGTGTCAGGGCACGACTTTCAGTCGTGCCGAGAGGGACTGCAGATATCAGGGCTTTAGCCCCTGCATACAGCCCGATCACAGGGGCTGAAGCCCGCATTATTACTGACTCGTTGTGGCACGTCTAAAGACGAGCCCTGACACAAACAAGACTCATCAGAGTGCCGGTAAGTGTTCTATTGAACTTTGATCATGTTGAATCTCCCCAAACTCGCCGCTGCCGAATTTCATGCGGAGCCGTTTGAATATCTTCTCGTCGACGACTTCCTCGAGCAGGATTGCAAGCAGGCGATTGTGGAAGACTTCCCTCGCATCGAAAAATCCGGCAGCTTTCCACTGTCGCGAGTCCGCTATGGCCCAGCATTCAGACAACTGACGGACGAGCTTCTGGGCCCGGATTTCGCCGCGGCGGTGGGCGCAAAGTTTTCCCTCGACCTGAGTCAATATCCGACGATGCTGACCGTGCGCGGCCAGTGCGATGGATCGGACGGGCAGATTCATACCGACTCCAAGGACAAAGTCATTACCGTGCTGCTCTATCTCAATCTTGATTGGGAGAGCAGCAGCGGCCGGCTGCGTCTGCTGCGCTCGAAAGATCTTGAAGACTACGTCGCCGAAGTGCCACCAACAATGGGCAGCCTCATCATCTTCAAGCGCAGCGACCGCTCCTGGCACGCTCACAAGCCGTTCGACGGCAAGCGCCTGAGCCTGCAAATGAACTGGGTCAAGAGCGACAGGTATCTGCGCAAAGAGCGTTTCCGTCATGAGGTCAGCTCGTTCGTGAAGGGACTGGTCGGGCGGAAGAGCTAGTAAGGGTGAGGACGACACTTGCTGCTTCAGTGGGCGATATAGCGCTGATGCATAAGCTCGATCGATACAGCGGCGGTCATTCAGCCGGCGTTGTAGGAGTACAGGCTCACCGAGTGCCGGTTCCCAGGTCGTCCGAATACCCGGCCTTGAGGCGAGACCACTGGGCGGTAGGCCGTCCATCGACGCGGAAATTTTGCTTGCCTTCAAACTGTTGTGGCCAGCCGGCCGGCGAGTCCTCCCACATCTCCTGCCGCCCATACACAGTCAAGTCGAGCAACCGGAAGCTGTTGTCCATCTGCTCGACACCGCGACTCGTCGTCCAATACGTCTCGAAGACTTTGGATCCTTGTCGCAGGTAGCAAACGATATGCATCCTGCCCACTCGGCGTCCAATCAAGAGTTTGTCGAGCGAGTTCTGGGCCGAGTACCAAGGCATCTCCCAGCCCATGAAGTCGCGGTACCGGGCGCTCTCATCGTAACGGCCTTGGCAAAACGTGGCGTAAGTGACGTGGCGAGAATGAATGTAGGACAGCTCGCGGACCTGCGATGTAACCCAGGTGCACCCCTCGCACTGCTCCGGCGCAGGGTGGCCGGTGTGCCACATGAAGTAGTAGGCGATGAGCATGCGACGTCCCTCAAAGGTCTCCAAGAGTGTCACCGGGCCACGTTCGCCAATGAGCGGAATCGCGCCGTCCACCTCGACCATAGGAAGCCGGCGGCGAGCAGCCGCAATTGCGTCGCCTTCTCTTGTGTGGGCCTTCTCCCGAACCCGCAGTTCGTCCAGCTCCGCTTGAAACGTCGCACGATCGACTACTTTAGGGCCTCCAGGGTCGTCTCTCATAAAGTCACTCATCGTTCTCTCCGTCACATTGCTCGCTGGTAGGCGTATACGCCAAGCACGCCGCGCGGAAACATGTCGCGCAACTCTTGCGTAAAGTGGGCAGGCGCGAAGGCTGCGAAGTGCCTATTGTAACCGCTTCGAATATACTTCTGCCCAATCCATGACCACCAAAACAGGCGGCCCGCCGCTTTCCGTAACCATCGTCGCGCAGAATGAAGAACGGACGATTGCGGCCGTACTCGCCGCGGTCGCCGAAATTGCCGACGAGATTGTCTTCCTCGACAGCGGCTCCACGGATCGCACGGCTGAGATCGCCAAGAGCTTCGGAGTGCGTTTCTATCATCAGGATTGGCTTGGTTATGCCGAGCAGAAGAACAAGGCAATCGACCTGGCGTCGGGCGAGTGGATTCTGAGCCTTGATGCCGATGAAGTTCTGACTCCAGCGCTGGTTGCGGAGATTCGCAGCCTGATGAAGAGCGGCGTCCCTGACGATATCGCCGGCTTCAAAATACCGCGCGTGCTTTACATCGGCGAATCACCGGTCAGGGGCGGCGGTTTTTATCCTGACGCGCAATTGCGGTTGATACGCAAAGGCAAGGGCCATTTTCAGCCGCGCGTGGTGCATGAGTCGATCAAGGTGGAAGGCAAAGTCGGGCAACTGAAGAATGACATGCTGCACTACGCCTACAAGGATGTCGAGCAGTTCGCTCAGACCATGGATCAATACGCGCGCCTGAGCGCTCGCCAGTACTTCGAGCACGAGAACACTGCCTGGCGCAAGAGTCGGCTGAACGAGTTACTGAATCCGCTCTGGACATTCTTCTATCGGCAAATTATTCGCGGCGGTTTCCTGCACGGCGCGCTGTGTTGGCGGCTGAATGTGATTTACGCCGACTATGTGCGTAAGAAAGTCAAATACCTGCGTCAGTTGGCAAATGAGCAGAAACGCTGACTACAGCAGCGTCGGCATTGCTATTCGGGTTAGGGTATGAACTGGAAAACCACTCCTCCGGTCCCTCCGTTGCCGTACGCGCCTCCGTAATTCGTGGTTCCGTAGAGATTGCCTGCACGATCCTGAATCAGACCCCCAGACGGTTGCCAACCATCGTTGCCACCGGTGAACTGGTAGACGATGGTTTCCGTCCATTGACCGCCGGAGGAAGGCGTCAACTTGAAGATGATGCCGCAGCCGTAACCATTGCAACCGCTCCCGCCTTGCAAGGTGGTTCCATAGATATTGCCGGCGGCATCCAGGACCGGTGCGGGGCCGACCAGTTCGCCGTCTCCGTGATTGACCCCCTCGAAGTTGTACAGCACGGTTTGGCTCCAGTTGCCGCCCTGGTTCCGCGACAGCTCATAGACCGTTCCATAGCCGTAGAGTCCGTCCTCAAAGGTCGCCCCATAGAGATTTCCCGAGGCATCAAGAATTAGATGGCCCTCCGCAGTTCCGGAAAGTGCGCCGAAGTTATACAGCACGCTCTTGGTCCACCCGAAGCTTCCGTGGTTCGGTGTCAACTTGTAAACTGCTCCGTCGCCATAAGCGCCGCCACCATCGGTTATCCCGTAGAGATTTCCGGCGCTGTCCAAGGTCAACGGCGTGGCGGGATCGACACCATCATTGCCGCCGGTAAAGGTATGCAGGAACAGTTCGGACCAGTCCAAAACCGAAAGGCGGCTGAAGTTAAACACAAAGCCATCGTGCCGGGTTTCGCCATTGCTGCACGCGCCGTAGATTTGGTTGTCATTGCCCAACACCACTGGCCCGGGTTCGGCTCCATCTGTACCGTTGGTGAAAGAGTGAATAGTATTCAGGCTCCATGTGTCGCCGTTAGGCGATAGTTCGTAAATGGTCCCGTACGATCCACCGTTTCCAAAGCCAGGCGTCACACCGTAGAGATTTCCCTGCGCGTCGAGCGCGAGAGACGTTTCAGGATTATCCCCAGCGGTATCAAAACTGTGCAATATGGACTCGCTCCACGAGCCATCACCGTTGGGAGAAAGCTCGAAGACCATTCCGAATCCCCCTGGTCCCTGGGTCAGTGCTGTGCCATAGATGTTTCCCCGTGGATCAAGAACCATGGGGGAACCGGGATTTGAGCCATCGCCGGCTGCGCCGAAGCTGTGCAGCACGGTGTAGGTTTGGGCGTGAGCACCGATCGCGCCGATTAAGCTCAAGGTCGCGATCGCCAGTGTCAGTGTGCGGGCTAGCGTTGTGCTTTTCACGGTCTGTACCTCACCATTTCCGCGGCCATAGCATACACCGGTTTTCGTCGGAAAACGCAGGAAATAGAGGCAAGAAAAAGCTGGCTGAAATCCTGAAGATGCCTAAGCGGGGCTTATCCAGTTTCGCGACTGCGGGCTGATCGCTTCCAGAGTTGATTTTATGGGCAGCGAGAGCGGCTGCTACCAGGACAATGCCTTCGCATGCACGCCGCTCTTGCCCACTCCGAGCAAGAACCTGCACGGAAGAAGCCCGGAGGGGGAAATCTTATTGACCACGAAGTGCAGTGTCCAGACCACGGACGACCATCCCCTTCGCGCCACCTTTGGGCTGCACCTTCGCACGACAGTTTTTCAAAGCAAGTTTAGGACACTGCCGAAACTGCCTTGCCACGTGGCAGCGCTCTTTAGCGTGTTAAACTTTCTATAGACCTCGGTATGGCTCAAATTCAGCGCAGAAAGACTTATACGGCGACGGTGGGCGGCGTGCGCGTCGGCAGCGATGCACCAATCGTGGTGCAGTCGATGACCAACACCGACACCGCCGACATCGACGGCACCATCCGCCAATGCATGGCGCTGGCTCGCGCCGGCTCCGAGCTGGTTCGCGTCACCGTCAACAATGACGCCGCTGCCGAAGCGGTGCCGCACATCGTCGACGGCCTCGACCGCCTCGGCGTTCCCGTTCCCATCATCGGCGACTTCCACTACAACGGTCACATCCTGCTGAAGAAGTATCCGGCGTGCGCGCGGACGCTGGCCAAGTACCGCATCAATCCCGGCAATGTCTCCATCGGCAAGAAGGACGACAACAACTTCCGCGCCATGATCGACGTCGCCATCGAGAACGACAAGCCAGTGCGCATCGGCGTCAACTGGGGCTCGCTCGATCAGTCCTTGCTGACGCGGCTGATGGACGCGAACTCTAAACTCGACGAGCCCAAGGACGCGCGCGAGGTCACGATGGAAGCGATGGTGCAAAGCGCGCTACGCTCCGCCGAACTCGCCGTCAGCTACGGCATGAAGCCGGAGCAGATCATCCTGAGCGCGAAAGTCAGCGGCGTGCAGGACCTCATCGATGTCTATCGCGAGCTGTCGCGGCGTTGCGAATATCCGCTGCATCTCGGGCTCACGGAAGCGGGCATGGGCGCGAAGGGCATTGTCAGCTCGACTGCAGCGCTCGGCGTCCTGATGCAGGAAGGCATCGGCGACACGATTCGCGTCTCGCTCACGCCCGCGCCCAACGGCGATCGCACCGAAGAGGTCACGGTCGCGCAGCAGATTTTGCAATCGATGGGCATTCGCAGCTTCACTCCGCAAGTCACCGCCTGTCCCGGCTGCGGCCGCACCACCAGCACCTTCTTTCAGGAGATGGCCGAGCAGATCGAGAGCTACCTGCGCGAGCAGATGCCGGTCTGGAAGACGCGCTACTCCGGCGTCGAGGAGATGAAGGTCGCGGTCATGGGCTGCATCGTTAACGGGCCGGGCGAGTCGAAGCACTCCAACATCGGCATCTCGCTGCCGGGTACGTTCGAAGAGCCGAAGGCGCCGGTCTACGTCGATGGCCGCCTGATGCTGACCCTCAAGGGCGACCACATCGTCGCCGAATTCATCCAGATCCTCAACGACTACGTAGAGTCGCACTACACCGCCAAAGAGCAGAAGCTGGTTGGGATTAGCAACTAGCAACTAGCGACTAGCTGCGAGCAACCAGCACCGTTCAGGGTTCAGGAACCTCCTACGCTGAGGAGATAACCAATCTCCCGGGCGGTATGTACCCCCTCCCCTCCCCCCATGCTCAAGATCTTTGTTTTGAATATTTTGCCCGCAAAATATTAATAACATGAGACTTAAGCATGAAGATAACCGCCATGTTATCAATAGCTTGCCAGGGTGCACCGCAAAATATTGATAACGAAGGATAAGGTTTTGTCGTTTGGAGTGAATATTTTGCACGCAATGCCCGGAAAGGCAGAGTACGTGGCTTTGTTGATTTCCTTGCGTCACGCTTTAATGCGTGGTGTGCGAGCAAGCTCCCTCTACCAGCAATCAAGTCCCGCAAAGCGGCGGTTTGTGTCAGGGCACGACCTTGGTCGTGCCAATAAGCCTTTCATTTTTCTTTCCGAGCCGGCTTTAGCCGGCGACACAATACCCGGGCTCCGACTTTTCCCGCAGCCACTGACCTAATTTTCAAAGAACATTTCCGCCTCGTGTCCACTGTCATTAGCGGTCATACACAGGCGGATCGGGCGCTGGCGCCCCGATACCAGCCTACAGGCCGAACCCAACGCGGCATAGATGTCAAGCCCATTTCCCGGAACGAAGGTAACCACAATTCCCACAATGGGAATCCCAAGTCCCGTAGGGACGACGGATAACCCTTCCATCGTGGGTGCCCCACACATTCGCGGGTTTCGAATGTGTGGGAGACCATGGATCAATCGGGATGAGACCTTGTTTTGAGACCGGACGTTACGGTAATTCATCCCCACTCATTCCAACGTCAGGAATGAGTGGGGCCCCCGGCAATTAGCCGGGTAGCCCTATCTCGCGCCTTTCGAGACGTGAGACTGGTCGCTTGCTTGCATAGCTCCCTCTGACTTACTCTTCTCTCGTCGGACACCACATTCCCTATTCCACAATATGGCTGTGAACATTGGCTAAGAAGATATTTGTAATTCAACCGCTAGGCCCCAACTACGACAGTTACAACATGGTTCGTCAGGCCGCGTCAGATGCGGGCCTCGAGGTCTTCCGAATGGAGGACCTATTGGGAGCAATGCCTACCAGCGTCTGGGCCACCACATTGCGCGGTATAGAAAATTGTGACGGTGTGGTCTGCGACGTTTCAGAGCCGGCGTCGAGCAACATCATGTATGAAGTCGGATTCGCCACAGCTCTCGAAAAACCGGTAATACTAATCGCGAATAATTTCGATCCCATACTCCCATTAGTTGGCATGCGCATATTGCGATATGCTTCGGGTCTCAATGGCAATGATACCGCGTTCATTCACTACCTATCTGAGGAACTGCGCTCGGCCATGGACAGCGCAGCCGCTGTCGGCACACCTGACGAGGATGATGCGCCCGGTTCCGTTTTCGTGAGCTATAGCCACAAGGATCAAGGCTACTTAGATCGGCTGATGATTCACTTGAGCCCATTGGAGAAACAGGGGCGAATTAAGCTGTGGGCTGACACGAAGCTTAGAGATGGTGACAGATGGAAGGAGGAAATTGAAAGGACATTAAACGAATCCAAAATCGCGGTGTTATTGATTAGTGCTGACTTCCTCGCATCTGAGTTCATCATCGACAATGAGCTTCCTCCACTTCTCAGGGCCGCTCAGACGAAGGGAACACAGATTTTGCCTGTCATTGTGAAAGCATGCCGGTTTGTCCGGGAACCTACATTAGCGTGTTTTCACGCGGTTAATGACCCCCAGCGGCCACTCGCGAACACGGACGAAGCTGAGAGAGAACGCGTATACGACAAGATTGCTGAGGCAGTCGAAGCATCACTGGGCGTCTGAAGTGAGCGAGTTTATTCAGCCGGCGGCACTCTTTCGCTCTCCACTGATCTAACATTTCACCGTGTTCTTCCTCTCCCGCCCATCCGACGCGCAGCTCGAACAGTTCCTTGCGCAGGCTGCCGAGTCGAAGCTTAGCTATTCCGAAATCGGCGCGACCTCCGGACCCAATGTTCCCTCGTCTTACGTCATCGATCACAACCGCGTCCTGCTGGGGAAAGGTGAGGCCCTTTTTCATCAGGCGGCATTGGCCGTGCGCGACTGGAAGATGTTCGACCTCGGATGGGTTCGCATCTATCCCTCGGCACCCCCGATTCGCACTGACGAAAACGTTGCGGTCATCGCACGCTGGTGTAACGTGTACTTCGTCAACGCCTGCCGTATCGTCGACACGATTCACGAGCACATACCGATACAACGCTACGGCTTTGTCTACGGAACACTCGAAGACCACGCCGAGTCCGGCGAAGAGCGCTTCACGGTGGAGTGGGATCGGCACAAGGATGAGGTCTGGTACGACATCCTTGCCTTCTCGCGGCCGCACCAGTTCTTGTCGAAGATTAGCTATCCCCTCGCGCGTCGACTGCAGAAAAAGTTCGCTGCCGAGTCGTTAGCGGCTATGGTCAGAGCGGTGAGCGGCAGAACCTTGTAGACTCGCGTGCGTTTCCGGGGTGCCCCGGGTCTGGCGTTTTCCAGACCCGGGCCTGCTCGGAGTCGCACCTTGTCCTCACCCAGGTCTCGAAAGGCGCGAGACCTGGGCACCCGGAAGAAGATCTCCGTCTGCCTGCACGATCCCTCCTCAGCGAGCGCGCGCGGCGGGTAAATACGCCGCGAGAAACCTGCCACCTACCACTTCTATGGTCTGGACATTGCACTTCCGGGCCGCTAGCCTTTACTGCGCGCTTCGGGGGAATCGCAACGGGAGCTGCCGTGAACTCGTTTACAAGGGCCGATGCTGCATTCGCACTGCTCTGCGTCGTCGTAATGGTCGCAGTCTTCACCGTCATAGCCCTCATACTGTTTATACGAAGATCGTGGCCGAGTGCGAGCGAAAGAGAAGCACGCCGCCGCAATCCAGACAAGATTCACCAACGCCTCGCAGGCATCACCAAAAGTGAACGGTAAGAGATTCGCTCAGCGCCGGGCTTAGTCCCGCACTGCTGTGCAGGCCCGGCAAACGCGGCTGAGCGCGCGGAAGGCTTCCAGCGTAATCTCAGGCGAGAGGTGGTGCGGCTTCACCGGCTCGTCGCGCAGCAGGTCGGTGCTGAGATACTTCTTGTTGTCGTCGGCAAAGACAGCGGCCACGACGGCATCATCGCCGAGGCTGTCCTGCACCTTCACCGCAGCCAGGAAATTCGCTCCTGAGCTGATTCCCACCGCCAGTCCCAGTTCGCCGGCCAGCCTCTGCGCCATCAGGATGGAATCGCCATCGGAAACATCAATCACCTGCTCTAGTTGTTCCAAATGCAGAATGGCGGGCACAAACTCGTCGGAGATGCCTTGAATGCGGTGCTGCCCGACCTTGCAGCCGGTGGCGAGCGTGGGCGACTCCGCCGGCTCCATGGGATAGATTCGCGTCGCGGGCGTCATCTTCTTCAGAAATCGTCCGACACCCATCACGGTTCCGCCCGTGCCCACGCCGGCGACAAAGGCATCGGCGGTCAAGCCTTCATACTTCAGTTGCCAATAGAGCTCCGGGCCGGTGGTCTGCTCGTGGGCCTCCACGTTGGCGGTGTTGGAAAACTGTCGCGGCAGGAAAACGTCGTCGCGCTGCGCGGCCAACTCCTCGGCCATGCGAATGCCGCCCAGAAATCCGCCTTGCGCCTTGGTGACCGGAACGATGTTGGCTCCCAGGCTGTGGATCAGGTCCATGCGCTCGCGGCTCATCCAGTTGGGCATGAAGATGGTGACCGCGTGCCCCAGCGCCCGGCCGAGCGCGGCGAACGAGATGCCGGTGTTGCCGCTGGTGGCCTCGACGATGGTGTCACCCGGACGGATGCGACCCTCGGCATACGCCTGGCGCAGGATGTGCAGGGCCATCCGGTCCTTGATGCTGCCGGTAAAGTTCATCTGCTCGCATTTAGCGTAGATGGTGCGCTTGCGGCCGCGGATCTGGTAATCGATGGCCAGCAGTGGCGTGTTGCCAATGAGGCTTTCCAGTCCGGCGAAGCGCGCGGCGACGGCGGGGGCGACGGTCGTGATGGCAACCATGGGGGAGACTTGAGTTCCCAGTATACGTGCCAGTTTGAACTGGAACAGCGAAATACGAAACGAGGTTCGTCACAAGCGGTTGTGATGAGAGCCCTACCAATCGGCGGGGATTGGCCCAGCCGTCTTTAGACTGACTCTCAATAAGTTACGGAAACTCTGATTAAGCCCAAGATCCTCGAAGGGGACGGCCTTCAGAGTCTGCGTGAGAATTAAATTTGATCTTCGGCGGTGGAGTATGACTCACGAAAAAAGAACCCCGCAGGGGTGGAAGTGCAGTTAGCCCAGGACGGAGCGAAGCGGAGTCCTGGGTAAAGTGGGAAAAAGCTCAGAGTCCCGTAGGGACGGCACGGTTCTCACGCACTCACTTCAGGCCGTCGGTTAATGCCGAAATGTCAAATACGGCTTTAGCCGCTGAGGGACTTCGCCTTAACTTGATCAGAATTCCTTTAGCGGTAGACTGTCAGCGCTTATAGAGAAGCTCACCAAAGCTACAACGGACGGCGGCAATCGCTGAAGAGGCTGTAGATTACGGAAATTCGCCTAGCTTCGAAAGTGCCGCGCTACTTTATTTTCTTTCACGGGTTAAAGATTCTGTTCCAACAATTTTGTTCCTATAACTTTGAGGAGGAAGGCATGACCAGGAACCTTCTGAAGTTGTTATTGGGCGCTGCGGTGTTTTGCGCGGGCATAACCATCGCGCAGCAGCCGGCGCAAAACGTCAACCCCCACCGTCACCCCAATCTATCTGCAGCGCAGCGACTCTCTGAACAGGCGTATCAAAAGATCATAGCCGCACAAAAAGACAATGAGTGGGACATGCAAGGCCACGCGGCGAAGGCCAAGGACCTGCTCGATCAGGCGAACCAGCAACTCAAGCTGGCGGCCGAAGCGGCCAACAAGAACCAAAAGTAAAGGCGCATTTCCTGTTCCCACTCATTCGAAACCCGCGAATGAGTGGGGCACCCAGCGCACCCTTACGCGCTCTAAGTAGCGTCCCACCCTGACTGGGTGCCCCATCCTTTCGCCTTCTTTCGGCGAAAGGGTGGGTGCGGCAAAGCATACGACCTAACTTTCACGCGATCGGCTGCGTTTTTCTCCTTCGGTGCTAAACTTCTGCTCGTGATTACCAAACTGCTGCCAATCGCAATCTTGATCGCAATGGTTACACCCTCAGGCGCGCAAGGCGTCTCGCGCCCCGATGTGCCCGACAAAATCACGGCGCCCGCCGGCGAGGAAGTTGTCCTCGAAGCGCACGCGACGGGCTCGCAAATCTACGTCTGCCAGCCAGGAGCCGACGGCAAGTTCGCCTGGACCTTGAAGGCCCCGGATGCCGAGCTGCACGACCAGTCGGGAGGAGTCATCGGCCATCACTTCGCCGGACCGGCATGGAACCTCAGCGATGGCAGTGAAGTTACGGGCAAGGCCGTGGCCAAGGTCGACTCCCCCGATCCGAATGCAATTCCCTGGCTGCTGGTGACCTCAACGGGTCATTCCGGCAACGGCGTGCTGAGCCGGGTCACCCGCATCCAGCGAATTCATACCCGGGGAGGCTTGGCGCCGCCGGCAGCCGAGTGCGATGCCGCGAAGCAGAACGTCGAAGTGCGCAGCGCCTACACCGCCGACTACTACTTCTACGCGCCCGCGAAATAAATCTTCATGCATGAACGGCAGGATGTATCCGCCGCACCTGGATTTGCTTCTCACGCTTGCGAGTTTGGGCGATGTCGTAAGCAGATTGCATCCGCATCAGGGTGAGTCTAATGGCCGGAATACGACCCGGTTCTGCGGCAAAATCCAGCCCGAAGGGCGGAACAATAATAGCCCAGGACGTAAGTCCTGGGTAGGCTGGTTATATTGAATCCTGAGCCGGCTTCAGCCGGCGACACATGCATTCACCTGCACCAACTTCGAATCTCGCGACTGAGTGGGGGCGCCACTCACTATAGCGTCATTTTTGCGACGGATTGGAATACCTCGCGAAGACCTTCTTTGCACCGTCATCCATCGCTCCGCATAGGTGGAGGACTGGTTCCACGCTCCATGCGCTGCCATCAGCGAACTTGACTTCTTGCGGGAAATAAATCACCCCTTCTCCCTTCGACTCTTTCCGATGGCTTACTATCTGCTCGGCTGCTCCGATTGTCGAAAATTGGGAGCTCTGGTTAGGCTTGAGTGTCTGCTCGACGGGAAAGCTCTGCGTCGAGGTCGTGAAGGCGCCAACGCGATCAATGCTTGCGTAACCGATTTCCACTGCTGTAACGACCTTGCCGCTGTTGTTTTTTACGGACATGGTTACGAACGGAATATTGGCATTGACGCTGACGAGATCGGTTAAGTTCACTGGGCATGAATAAACGGCCTTGTCTTCGGGGGAGAGGAGACAATAGGTGCCGATCTTCTCGTCATGGCTAAGACGACTCCCTTCAGGAAAAAGACCAACACCGTCAACGCAGTCGTTGTAGCGGCCAGTCTCGTCTGTTGCTATTAGGTATTTTCCCGGAGATGGAACAACACAGTTTGGAACATCGCGGGAGCACATCATTTCGCCCGGCTGGCCTTCGACATCCATCTCGACCATCACGACCCCGTTCTCCGCCTTTACGCTCTTAATGGTGACTGTTTTCTTCTCCGCAGCAAGTGCCTGCGGCATCATCAAGAGAAGCGCGAACGCTGCGAGCGTGAAGCAAATCGATTTCACGGTAGTTGCGGAATCTATCATACCGCCGGAAACAGGAACTTCAGCATCGGCGCCACCCGTGCGGCCCAGGCGGATTCGGTGTGTTGAGCGTCGGGGACTTCCAGGTACGCGAGATCGCGTCCCTCCACCCATCCCTTCTTCACCAGCGTTATGTTCAGCTCGCGGGCGTCGGGCAGCGCACGCTGGCCTTCGTTGGTCCCGATGTCGAGCCAGATCTTGAGATTGGGTTTGCGCTTGATCTGCGCCACCGTCTTCAGAATCGCGCGCTTGCGCCACCACACCGACGGCGACATTACGGCCAGCTTGCTGAACATCCAGGTGTAGCGAAGCCCAAGGTAGAGCGTCACCAGCCCGCCCAGCGACGAGCCGCCCAGCCCGCAATTGGCCTCGCCCGGCAGCGTGCGATAGGCGTGATCGACGAAGGGCTTCAGCTCCTCCACCAGCATCTGGCCGTATGCGTCGGCCTGGCCGCCACCCAGGCGCTTGTCCTCCACCGGCGTGTACTCGTCGATGCGATGCTTGCCGGTGTTGTAGATTCCGACGATGATCAGCGGCTCGATTTCGCCCGCGGCGATGAGCGCGTCAGCGGTCTCAGCCATGTGCCAGTAGTTGCCCTTGATGAAGGACGTGTCCGGGTCGAACAGGTTCTGCCCGTCCTGCATGTAGAGCACGGAGAAGCGGCGGTCGAGCTGCTCGTCGTACATGGGCGGCAGATAGACGATGAAGTCGTGCTTCTCGTCCATCAGCTTGGAGGGAAACTGCTGGTGCAGCCGCAGGCGGGAGCGCAGATCGCCGGGCACGGCGGCAGGCACGTTGGTCAGCTCAGTGGGAACGGGCATAGGATGGCGCGTTAATGGTACGGAATTTGGTTTCGGAGTGCCAGTGATTTGATGCGTCGTTGCTCGACAGCCGGGGAGACGCGGTCCTAAAGGCCCGTTCTACTTATGTACTGGCGGAACCGATCGATCGCGGCCTGGGTGTACTGCCCGACCTCGATGATATAGCCATCGGGATCGCGCATGTAACAGCGCGTCTCCTGGCCGTCGGGATTGGGGAGCGGATCAGTCAGAAACACCGCGCCCTTCGCCTTCCATTGCGAGTAGCACGCCTGGATGTCGGCCACGCGCAGGTTCAGGAAGCTGCTCACTCGCTTCGGATCTTGAGGCGTCTCCAGCCAGACCTCGGGCTTGTCGGGCGTGGGACCGCCGCCGGAGTTGAGAATGATCCACAAGTTCGCCAGCCTGACGTAACAGGGATTCTCTTCCTGGACCACCGTTCCTCCCAGGACGCCGGCGTAGAATTTCGCCGACTTCGCCTGGTCTTTTACAGTGAGGAAGTGGGCAACATAAAATCCTTCTTCGGCAATAGGTGCAAGGGGAAGATTCATGCTATTCGTTTGCATACTGTAGAATTGTGGCTCCTATCGAGGATCGCGCGTCACGGTGATATATCGGCCGCGCGTAACCCTGGAATTGTCATTACGAGCGAAGCGAGAAATCTGCTCTCCTTCGACACAAGAAAAGCAGATCCCTCGCTTCGCTCGTGATGACAATTCCCAGCGAGAAGCGCTCCGGCAGCGCGCCTCGATAGAGTACCAGACGGAAGTTTGAGCGCCACACAATCTCTCCATCCGAGGCATACATACCGTGAATCGTGAATTCCATCGTTGGTGGTCCAACGACCTGCAACGCAACATGGACCTGCTGGTCTTCGGCCACGATGGGCCGAAGGTCCTCGTCTTTCCTACTTCCATGGGCCGCTTCTTCGAATACGAAGACAACAAAATGATTGCCGCTGTGGCCGACCGTCTTGAGGCCGGGCATCTGCAAATTTACTGCGTCGACGGCGTCGACAGCGAAAGCTGGTACAACCGGCAGGCTCATCCCTACTGGCGAGTGCAGCGGCATCTGCAATATGAGCGCTACATCCTGAACGACGTGTTGCCGCTGATGTGGAACAAGAACTGGAATCCGCGGACGATCGTCACCGGATGCAGCTTCGGCGCCTATCACGCGCTGAACTTCGCCTTCCGCCATCCCGACAAGGTGACCGAGTGCGTCACCATGGGCGGCGCGTTCGACATCAAGCAGTTCCTCGACGGCTGGTACGGCGACGACGCCTACTTCAACAATCCTCCCGACTACCTGGCCAACTGCACCGACGGCTGGCGCTACAACCATATGCGCACGGTGCTGGCTACCGGCGAGTGGGATATGTGCTGGAAGGATAACGAGCACATGGCCGGCATCATGCGCGGGCGCGGCATCCGGCATGAGTTGTATGTTTGGGGCGACCACAGCTATCACGACTGGCCGTGGTGGCGGCCGATGGCGAGAGCGTATCTGGGATAGAAGCGTGAACATAATTCGGTGCCGCAACCTGCGGAGAAAAGTCCGAAGAGGTTGTTTGTCTTGGGTTGTGCGGCGCTTCAGCGCCGCGTCAAGCATCGACAACGGCGTGGCCTTTAGGCCCTGACGCGAATGCTCGAATCGAGAGGTCCGACGAAGTACCGCAGGGCTAAAGCCCGGTTTTTCGAACCGTCCTTGACGCTGGCCTGAAGGCCAGCACTACCCGAACCCAGCGACACCTGCGCCCGCAAAGTTGTACTGCTTCGCCACGCAAATCGCCATTGCCCTTGCCGTTGCGAGTAGAATGGCAGCATCGTAGGATGGCGTCGTTTCCAGACAGTCCGGCCCCTAAGTAGGTACTGAATCTTCATGCCATTAATTGGAAGTTTTGCATTGCTGCTGGCGCTGGCGTTCGCAGCCTATTCGTTCATTGGCGGCGCGCTCGGCCTTTACCGCAAGGATGACCGCCTGGGCGAGACCGCTCGGCGCGCCGGCATCGCCTCGTGGGCAGCGGTAACCATTGCCGGGTTGGCGCTGGTGATGGCCGCGCTGGGCAACGACTTCTCCGTCGCCTACATTCTGCACCATAGCAATCGCGATCTGCCCATCGCCTATAAGTTTGCGGCGCTGTGGTCCGGACAAGAGGGCTCGCTGCTCTTCTGGGCGTGGCTGCTCTCAAGCTATGCGCTGGTGCTGCGCCTGCGCTACAAAGTCGATCCGCAACTGTTTGCCTATGCCTCGGCAATCATCGCGGCAGTACAGGTGTTCTTCCTGCTGCTGATCAACTTCGCTGCCAATCCCTTCGGCCTGGTCAGTGGAACAATTCCCGCCGACGGCAACGGCTTAAATCCGCTGCTGCAATATCCCGAGATGGTGATCCATCCGCCGATGCTCTATCTAGGCTATGTCGGCGTCACCGTGCCGTTCGCCTTCGCGCTGGGCGCGCTGATCATGAAGTATCCCGGCGAGAAATGGATCCATATCACGCGCCGCTGGACCATGGTGGCGTGGCTGTTCCTGACTTGCGGCATCTTCCTGGGCGCGCACTGGGCCTACGAAGTGCTTGGCTGGGGCGGCTATTGGGGATGGGACCCGGTGGAGAACGCGTCACTGCTGCCGTGGCTCACCATGACTGCGTTTCTGCACTCGGTGATGATGCAGGAGAAGCGCGGCATGATGAAGATGTGGAACATGTGGCTGATCTTCACCACATTTCTGCTGGCCATCTTCGGGACATTTCTGACGCGCAGCGGCGTGGTCAGCTCGGTACACGCGTTCGCGCAGTCGAGCATCGGGACATGGTTCGTATGGTTCCTGGCGATCATCTTCTCCACCTGCGTCTTCTTCTTCGTGCGCAATCGCGAGACGCTGAAGAGCGAGCACCGTCTGGAGTCGCTGGTCTCGCGCGAGTCGAGCTTCCTGTTCAACAATCTGGTGCTGCTGGTCTCGTGCTTCGCGGTGCTGTGGGGCACGCTGTTTCCTGTGCTGTCGGAGGCAGTGACCGGATCGAAGGTCACGGTGGGCCCGCCATTCTTCAACCGGGTTAATGTGCCCATCGGAATCTTCCTGGTGTTTCTGACCGGAGTCGGCCCGCTGCTGGCGTGGCGCCAGACATCGCTGGACCGGGTGAAGCGCAACTTCGTCTGGCCGACGGCGATTGCGTCGCTGACCGCCATTGTGCTGCTCATCGGCGGCATGAGGCCGTGGGAAGATTCGGCGTACTTCTACTCGCTGGTGGCGATTTCGCTGGCGATGTTCGTGGTCGCCACGGTCACCGGCGAATTCTGGCGCGGAGGGCGCGTCATCGCGCGGCAAACGGGCGTCAATATCTTCCAGGGTATGGTGGTCATCACCCGCCGCAACACCCGCCGCTACGGCGGATATCTGATCCACATCGGCATAGTGCTCATCATCATCGGCTTCGCGGGCGTGCCTTTCAATCAGGACCAGGAGCAGGAGATGGGCTTCGGCGACAAGATGCAGATCGCCGGCTACACCCTGGTCTGCCAGTCGTACACTCAGGACGACAAGCCGAATTACAGCAGCGAGTGGGCTGTCATTGACGTCTACCGCGGCGGCAAGAAGCTCGACACCATGTTCCCCGAGCGCCGCTTCTACAAGGCCAGCGAGCAGACGGCGACCATCGTAGCCAACCGCTCGCGTCCCAACCGCGACTTGTACCTGGTCTACACCGGGCGCAATCAGGACACCGGCAGGCCGATCATCAAGGCGCACGTGAATCCGCTGGTGATGTGGATTTGGATTGGCGTCGTCGTTGTGGTCATCGGTACTCTCATCGCGCTGATCCCCAACATGAAGCCCGGCAAGCTCACGGTGAAAGAGAAAGACCGCGCCGAGGCCGAAGCCGAGCGCAGAGGTGCGGTGGGAGTGGGCGGAGACTGAAGGCAGGGGCGGGGACTAGGGATTAGCAGTTAGGATTGGTCGACTGCACGGTGCAAGCGTAAGCCGCGGAGCGGCGACATAAGTTAGCCCAGCGCTGTAAGCCCCGGGTGAGAGAGAAAATGAACTCGAGCCGCGCAGCGGCGACACAGCCCTGTACCTCTGGATGCGTATGGCAATAAAACGAGTAGATACGGAGCAAGGCAGCAAGGCTCCCTCGGCCGTTGCTGCGCGGTATAACCGCAAGAGCGGCAAAGTCATCGTTAGCCTGAGTTCTGGCGTGGACATCAGTTTTTCGCCGAGCGACGCCGAGGGACTCGATAACGCCACTGCTTCTCAGCTAGGCCAGATTGAAATTACTCCCTCCGGATTGGGAATTCACTTTCCTAAGCTCGATGCCAACTTATACCTGCCAGCTCTGCTGGAGGGAGTGCTCGGCTCCAGAAAATGGATGGCGGCGAAGCTGGGTGCGATGGGCGGCAGGAGCACCAGCGTAGCCAAACGCCAGGCTTCCCAAGCCAACGGACGCCTCGGCGGCCGTCCGAGAAAAGCGGCGGCAGGCTAGCCAGAGCTCAATCCGCGGAGACACCAAGAAAATGATTTTCAATTCTCTGTGTCTCTGTGGTGAACTCGCCTTTGACTTGCCCTCGCCCCGCTGTTTCTGTTTGAATCCAAGGGACTCATTCCACCCGGAGCGTTACCCTGGCGAACCAACTCTTCGCGTGCAAGTCCATTGACAAGCTGATCTCCGAATCGGAAGAGCCCGAACATCGGCTGAAGAAGACCCTGGGCCCGTGGTCGCTCACCGGGCTCGGCATCGGCGCGGTCATCGGCTCGGGCATCTTCACCGTCGTGGGGACGGCCATCGCCGGTCAAAAGTTCGACACCGCATCCATCCTCAACTGTCCGCTGGCGGATTACATCGTGCATCACACGGCGACGCTTGGCCGTCCTGGCGCTGGCCCGGCACTGGCGCTGTCGCTGATTCTGGTCGCAATCGTTTGCGCCTTCACCGGGCTGTGCTATGCCGAACTCGCTTCGATGATCCCCATTGCCGGCAGCGCCTACACCTACACCTACGCCACCATGGGCGAGCTCATCGCGTGGATCATCGGCTGGGATCTCATTCTGGAATACGCGGTCAGCAACATGGCCGTCAGCGTTGGCTTCGCCGCGCACATGGCCGCAACCTTCAACTGGTTTGGCTGGCATCCCGCGCTGCGCTGGATTACGCCGGCCTACTTGCCGGGCGGCCTTACCGATCTGCAAAACAACACGCTGTACGCGCCCGGTTGGCACTTCGGCTTCAATATTCCCGCGTTTCTCATCGTGTTGCTGCTGACGGTAGTGCTGGTGCGCGGCATTCGCGAATCGGCGGAGACCAACAACATCATGGTCCTGCTGAAAATCGCCGCCATTCTGGCCTTCGTCTTCGTGGGCATGCGCTTCATTCATCCTGCGAACTATCATCCTTTCGTGCCCGAAGGCTGGTCCGGCGTGCTCACCGGCGGCTCGATCATTTTCTTCACTTACATCGGATTCGATTCCGTTTCCACTGCGGCGGAGGAAGCCAAGAATCCGCAACGCGACATTCCGATCGGCATCATTGCCACGCTGATCGTCTGTACGGTGCTCTATATCGCAGTAGCCGTGGTGCTCACCGGAATCGTACCTTGGCATTCGCTGATCGACGACGCCGCTCCCGTCGTGAACAGCATGAGCATGTTGGCGGGAACAACGAAGTCCGCGCTGCTGCATTGGACGGAGCTCGTGGTGCTGTTCGGCGCCATGATGGGCATGATCTCGTCGCTGCTGGTGTTTCAGCTGGGGCAGGCGCGCGTGTGGTTCTCGATGTCGCGCGACGGCCTGCTGCCCAAGATGTTCAGCCGCGTGCATCCACGTTTTCGCACCCCGGCGACCGCGACATGGATTGCGGGATTCCTGGTTGGCATTCCCGCCGGCATTCTCGATATCGGCACGCTGTCGGACCTATCGAACATCGGGACGTTGTTTGCGTTCGTGCTGGTGTCGCTCGGCGTCATTATCCTGCGCTACAAGCAGCCCGATCGCCGTCGCGGATTTCGCGCGCCCGGCGGCCTGGCTGCGCCGATCCTCAGCGTGGTGTTCTGCATATTGCTGATGGCGGGCCTGCCCATCCTGACGTGGCTGCGATTCTTCGCGTGGCTGATCATCGGGATGGCCGTGTATTGGCTCTACAGCCGCCATCGCAGCGAGTTTAGCCCACGCAACTCGAACTCCGGCCTGCAAGCAGCGACGAAGCCGTGACCGACAATTTCATTGCGTCGCTGCCCAAGGCCGAACTCCACCTGCATCTCGAAGGCACAGTTGACCCTCCCACATTGTCGGAGTTGAGCCGCCGCCATCCCACGCCGCTCGAGACCACGAACAATCGCTACCGGAACATCGAGGACAGTGGCCGCGCCTTCACCGAGGACGAGGCGCGCGAACTCTATCAGTACAAGCACTTCAGTGGATTCATGTGGGCGTTCAAGGCGGTCACCGAACGGCTGCGCACTGCTGACGATTACGAACTCGTCACCTATCGCATGATGCAGAAGCTACACGCGCAAAACGTTCTTCATGCCGAGGCGTACATCTCCGCCGGGGTAGTGCAGTGGCGTGGACAGGAATTTGCGCCGCTGTTTGAGGGCGCCGAACGTGGACGGCAACGCGGCGAACGCGACTTCGGCATCTCGCTTTATTGGATTCTCGATGCCGTTCGTCACTTCGGGGTTGATGAGGCGGCACGTGTTGTGGACGAGGCCATCCGATTGAAATCCCACAATGTGGTAGGCATCGGCAT
>JBEKTC010000033.1:0-20598 GCA_049516475.1 Candidatus Korobacteraceae bacterium
CTAGTTGCTAGTCGCTAATTGCTGATTTGTGACGCATGTCATTGAATCCCGCCTCGCGCCGGGGTATATTGGCGCGTTCTTCATAATCCGGTCGCGGTTGGCTGCGACCTGCGAGACGATTAATTTATGCCGCAGAATTACGTACCCATCTTTATTTTTGCCCTGGTCGCATTCCTCGTCGCCGCCGGAACGGTTGCCCTTTGCGCCCTCATCCGTCCCAAGAACCCGTTCAAGACCAAGCTGATGCCCTACGAGTGCGGCATCACGCCCTTCGATAACGCGCGCGGCCGCTACACCGTCCGCTTCTATATCGTGGCGATTTTGTTTGTCGTCTTCGATGTGGAGACAATCTTCCTGTTTCCCTGGGCGGTGCAATTCAAGTTGCTGGGCCTCTTCGGGCTGCTGGAGATGATGATCTTCCTCGGCATCCTGATCGTGGGGTACATCTGGATCTGGAAGAAGGGCGCGTTGGAATGGGTCTAGCAGTCGTAATCGGGTAGTGCGGCGCTTTAGCGCCGCGTCACCGGCACCCTCTTGATTTTGGGGCTTTAGCCCCAACGCCTTCTGTGACCAAGACCTATTTCATCACCGCTTCCGCGTACATGCACCAGAACCTGTTCCAGCGAACAGAAACCGCGGAGCTGTTGCTGGCGACGATCTTTCGTTATCGCGACGCGAAGGAATTTCTGGTGCATGAATTCGTGATCATGCCGAATCATTTGCACCTCCTCATTTCTGTCGACGAGAACCATGCCATAGGAAGAGCTGTGCAATTGATCAAAGGCGGATTTTCGTACGCAATGGGTCAGGCAGGGTTGAAATTGAAATCGGTCTGGCAACCCAGTTATTACGAACATCGGGTGCGGGATGTCGAGGAGTACGGTCGGATGGGGCTATACATCCATAACAACTCTGTGCGTCGTAACTTGGTTGAAAGAGCAGAGGATTACCCGTATTCGCGAGAAAATTGTTCCACTTGGACGAGGTACCCGAGAGGCTAAAGCCGGAATTCATGGAGCTGGTGCTTACGCGGCGCTAAAGCGCCGCACTACCCAAACCAATGGAATTGGGATTGTGCGCGCCTCGACCATCGTTGCGGTTTGTTGCCACAATGTGATCAACATCACAGCCTGTCGTGACTGCCGTACAAGAAGGTAACCGCCGTAGGCTGCTACAAATAGAACTTCCACCGAGTAGGGGTGAAATAACAGGAAAGAGTGGCAATGCCCGACGAGACCAAAGACCCGAACCCAGTCTTGCCTCCATCGAAGCCCCCAGCGGCCCCTCAACCGGCCGTGGAGGCTCCCCCATCTGCTGCAGCAATCGCGAAGCCCCCTTCGGCTGAGACATCCGAACCATCGGCGCCGCAAGCGGCTGCTCCTGCGGCAAAGCCAGAAGCACCGGCGAAGCCTGCTGAGACGCCAAAGCCCGCTGAGAAGGCAAAGCCTGCAGCGCCTGTAACAGGCGAAAAGCCAGCGACTCCGCCTACTGCCGCCAAGCCCGCCGCTCCAGCTGCCAAGGCGCCGCCAAAGCCCGAAGGTCCCAAGCCAGAGCCGTGGGACTCGGATCTGGCGCGCAGCCTGAAGAGCCAGTATGGCTCCGGGATCAAAGAAGCCAGCACCTATGTCGGTCAGAAATATCTCGTGGTTGACAGCTCGATCCTCTACGAAATCTTGCTGCGCATGAGAAACGACGAACTCTTCAACTACTGCGTCGACATCACTGCGGTGCACTATCCGAAGCGCGAAGCCCAGTTCGACATTATCTACATCCTGTACTCGTTCCATCACAACGAGCGCGTGCGCGTGAAAACTCAAATCAAAGACGGCGATAGTCTGCGCAGTGCGGTCGGCATTTGGGAGACGGCCAACTGGTTGGAGCGGGAAGTTTACGACATGTTTGGCATCTCGTTCGACGGACATCCCGACCTGAAGCGGATTCTGCTGCCCGATGGCTGGAAAGGCCATCCTTTGCGCAAGGACTACCCGATCCTTCAGCAAGACCAGGAATGGGTGAAGATCAACCTGGGGATTGAGAGCGGGCAGTGAGGCTAGCGCAGGCCTTTAGGCCAGCCTCGCGAAGAGCGGTAGAGCGAACCTTTAGGTTCGCGTCCAGACCGCCATTAAAGTTTGAGGGGCTTTAGCCCCGGTTGTGCCGCCGGCTGAAGCCGGCTCGGAAGTGAACGGGACGCGGGGACGCGGCGCTAAAGCGCCGCTCTACCAGAGCGTCTGGCGAAAAGCGAAGAGCGAACTGCGAAAAGCGACACAATGAGCGACCGCACCGACTATCTCGACCTCGATACCAAGGACGAAACCTTTCTTGACGCGAACGAGCTCGTCCTCAACATGGGGCCGCAGCATCCCTCGACCCACGGCGTGCTTCGCGTCATCCTCAAGCTCGACGGTGAAAAAGTTCTGGGCACCGAGTGTGTTATCGGCTACCTGCATCGCGGCGTGGAGAAGATCGCCGAGAACCGCACCTACGCGATGTTCAATCCCTACGTCGATCGCATGGATTACGTGGCCTCGGTCTCCAACGGGCTGGGCTATTGCGAGGCGGTTGAGAAGCTGCAGAATGTGGAAGCGCCGCCGCGCGCGCAGTACATTCGCGTGATCCTCACCGAGCTGTGCCGCATTGCCAGCCACCAAGTATGGCTGGGGACGCACGCCCTCGACATCGGCGCGTTGACCCCTTTGTTCTACTGCTTCCGCGATCGCGAAGAGATCCTGAAGATCTTCGAGAAATATTGCGGTGCGCGCCTGACAACGCACGCGTTCCGCATCGGCGGCTGCATCTATGAGGCCTATGACGGCTTCGAGCAGGATTGCCTGAAGTTCTGCACCGCGTTCCTGCCCAAGCTCGACGAATATGAAGAGCTGCTGACCACCAACCGCATCTGGGTGCGGCGGACCAAGGGCGTTGGCATTCTGAATCCGGAAGATTGCATTGCGTTGGGCGTGACCGGGCCGGTGCTGCGCGCCGCCGGCGTGAAGTGGGACCTGCGCAAGGCGCAGCCCTACGAGTGCTACAAGAATTTCGATTTCGAGATTCCAACCGGCCTCAACGGCGACACTTATGACCGGTACCTGGTGCGCATTGAGGAGATGCGCCAGTCGGTGCGCATTATTCGCCAGGCCGTCGAAGGCCTGCCGCAAGGGCCGATCATGGCGAAGATTCCGAAAGTCCTCAAGCCGCCGGTGGGCGAGATCTATCACTCCATCGAAGCGCCTAAAGGCGAGCTGGGATATTTCATCGTGAGCGACGGCTCGACGCAGCCCTATCGTGTGCGCGTGCGGCCGCCGTCATTCGTCAATTTGCAAGCCCTCGACAAGATGGTGCGCGGCCTGCTGGTGGCCGATGTGGTCGCCGTCATCGGCACGCTCGACATCGTGCTGGGAGAGGTGGATAGGTAGAGCGAGCCTTTAGGTTCGCGTCAAGGGGCAAACGAAAACTGAGGGGCTTTAGCCCCTGAAAAGACGTGCCGCCGGCTGAAGCCGGCTCGGACAAACGAAACATAGCTTGGACGCGGGCCTGAAGGCCCGCTCTACCCGAGACGACAAATGTTCGACGCAATCACGAGTTACCTGAAATCGAGCTTGACCCCCGGCGAAGCCGGCAGCATGTTCTGGGCGACCATCTACATCCTGATCATCACCGTTGGAATTTCGCTGTCCGTGATCGCGATGAACTGGCTGGAGCGCAAAATCCTCGCTCACATGCAGATTCGTCTTGGCCCCATGCGCGTGGGCCCGCACGGGTTGCTGCAACCTTTCGCCGACGCCCTGAAGCTGCTGATCAAGGAAGACATCATCCCGCAGGACGCCGACAAGTTTGTCTTTTGGAGCGCGCCGGTCGTGGTGACAATGACCGCGTTCACGACATTCCTGGTCGTGCCGTTTGGCCCCACCCACGCCGTCACCGACATGAACATCGGCATTCTGTTCATGCTGGGAGTTTCGTCGCTAGGCGTGCTCGGCATCATCATGGCGGGCTGGTCGTCGAATTCGCATTACCCGCTGATGGGCTCGCTGCGTTCGAGCGCGCAGATGGTCTCCTATGAAATTGCGATGGGCTTGGCAATCGTCTGTGCCGTGCTGATGACGAGCCTGCAAACCGGCACGGGAACGCTGAGCATGATTGGCATCGTCCAGTCGCAGGCCTCGCAGCACACCTGGTTCATCTTCAAGTTCTTCCCGCTGGGATTCCT
Organism: Candidatus Korobacteraceae bacterium; assembly: GCA_049516475.1. Lineage (GTDB taxonomy): Bacteria > Acidobacteriota > Terriglobia > Terriglobales > Acidobacteriaceae > Bog-257. The sequence continues at coordinate 4,208 of JBEKTC010000033.1, forward strand.
GGCATTTGCGGTTTTCGCGATTGCGATGGTTGCTGAAACCAACCGCGCGCCGTTCGATTTGCCGGAAGCCGAGTCGGAGCTGGTTGCCGGCTTCCACACCGAGTACAGCGGCTTCCGCTGGTCGCTCTTCTTCCTGGCCGAGTACGCGGCGATGCTGGCAGTCTCGTCCATCGCGGTGACTTTGTGGCTGGGCGGGTGGATGCGGCCCTTCCCGAACTGGCTAAGCGGCGCGACTTGGAACACGGCATTTTCGTTGTTTCCGGCGCTGACATTGTTCGTGCTCGCCGGCCTTTGCCTGCTGGGCACAGTTCGCATGCCCAAAATTCCGCAGATGAAGGTCCAGACCGTCGGTCTCGGGATCTTCGGACTGTTGCTGGGCTTCATTGGCCTGGTGCTGCTCATCACGCCGGTGCGCGAGCGCGTGCAGGACATTTACTGGTTTGTCGTGAAGGTCGCATTCTTCATGTACTTGTACATCTGGTATCGCGGAACATTTCCGCGCTACCGCTTTGACCAGCTCATGAAAGTGGGTTGGAAGGTACTGCTGCCGACTGGCTTGGCTGTCCTGATCGCAACTGCGCTCTGGGGGCTGATGCCGCAAATCTCGTCGGCGATTCTGGGGGTACTGCCGTGAGTCTGAAACCGCTGCTTCGTAAGATGTTTCTGGTCGACCTGTTCAAGGGCCTCAAGGTTACGTTTAACTATCAGGCGCCAAGTGAGGCAATCACAGAGCAGTATCCGCTGGAACGCCCGGTCATCTTTGAGCGCTTTCGCGGCCAGCCGCGGCTGAAGGTTGACCCGGAAAGCGGAGCCTCGATGTGCATCGTTTGCAACCTGTGCGCGCTGGCCTGCCCGGAGGGGTTAATCGTGGTGAAGGGTGAGCGCAATCCCGTGTCCAAGCGCAAGGAGCCGGTCTCCTACACCTACGACCTGAGCCGCTGCATGTTCTGCGGCCTGTGCGCCGAGGCCTGCTCGACCGACGCGTTGGAGCTGACTCAGGATTACGAGATGGCGCTCTACAGCCGCGAAGGTATGGTGCTGGACCAGGCAGCTCTGGAGCGCGGCCAGGAGCCGGAGAAGTATGTGAAGTAAGGCAGTTGCCGGTTGTCAGTTGTCCGTTTGGTAGAGCTGGCCTTTAGGCCAGCGTCAAGGCAGTTGTTTTGAAGGGGCGCGGCTTTAGCCGCGCCGTAACCAGGCTCATAAGTCCTGAGCCGGCTTTAGCCGGCGGCAGGACAACAACGATGACGCGGGAACAGGGGTCCTTCGACTCCGGATCGCAAAAGAAGCGATCCTCCGCTTAGGATGACAAGGGTTTTGGTTTTGGCTTTGCTAATTGCTAACGGCTAATTGCTAATTGCTGATTTTATGACACCTGTTGCCACAACATTCTTCTTCTACTTCCTCGCGATCATGGCCATCGTCTCGGCGATTGCGGTGATCACGCGGCGCAACCCGGTGCACGCGGCGCTGGCACTCATCGTCACGCTGCTGTCGCTGGCTGGCTTCTACCTGATGCTCTACGCGCCCTTCGTTGCAGCCGTGCAGATCGTGCTCTACGCCGGCGGCATCATGGTGCTGTTTCTGTTCGTCATCATGCTGGTGAATCTGGAGCAGAACATTCGCGAGTACCAATTCAACAAGCAATGGCTGGTTGGCCTGATCGCGTCGCTCGCCCTGGGCGCTCTGCTGTTGTTCGTATTTCGCGCTGGCCGCGGTACGTTTCCGTCAGTGTTCTACCAGGGCTATCGCGGGCTGGAGGCCGACAACACCCAGCAGATTGGCCTGGCTCTCTACGGACAGTACATGCTGCCGTTCGAGATTGCCTCGCTGCTGCTGCTGGTGGCCATCGTAGGTGCGGTGGTCATGGCGAAGAAGAGGATTTGAAAAGGCAGTGATCAGTGGTCAGTGGCTAGTTTGACGGTTTGGCTGAATGCTGAATGCTGAGTGCTCATATGGCTGAAATTACGACATTGCATTACCTGGTTGTTGCGGCTGCGCTGTTCATGATCGGCACGATTGGCGTGCTGACGCGGCGCAACGTGGTCATCATCCTGATGTCGATTGAGCTGATCCTGAACGCCGTGAACCTGAACCTGGTGGCGTTTTCGCGGCTCTACGGATTGCACGGGCAGGTGTTCGCCATCTTCGTCATCACCGACGCCGCCGCCGAGGCTGCGGTCGGCTTGGGCATCATCATCGCCTTCTTCCGCAATAAGGAGACGGTGAACGTGGACGAGGTGGATTTGCTGAAATGGTAAGAGCAGTTGCTAGTAACTAGTAATTAGTAGCTAGTTTTCTCGAGCGGCACGACGGGACGCATTTGCTTTTGCTAATTACTAGTTACTAGTTACTCGCTACTACGAGCTCATACATGTTCTTCTTAGATCATCTCTGGATCATTCCGCTGTTTCCCGCATTCGGTGCGGCTTGCATGTTCTTCTTTGGACGCAAGCTGTCGAAATCGGCGGTGAACGGCGTCTGCGTCGGCGTGATTGTGCTGGCGTTCGCATGGGCCTGTCTCGCGGTCTGGCAGTACACCGGCTACTCCGCCGCCAATCCCGGCAAGCCCTTCGAGAAAGTGATGTACACGTGGCTGGGAACGGGCTCCGACTCGCTGAGCTATCCAACGCACGGCGGTGCCGCTCAGTTCCGCGCTGATGCCGGCTTCATGCTCGATCCGTTGTCCTCGATCTGGCTGTTGTTCGTTACCGGCGTGGGCATGCTCATCCACATTTACTCGATGGGCTACATGGCGCACGAGGGCGGCTACTACCGCTTCTTCGGCTACCTGAACCTGTTCATGTTTTCCATGCTGACGCTGATCCTGGCCAACAATTATGCGCTGATGTTCGTTGGCTGGGAGGGCGTGGGCTTGTGTTCATACCTGCTGATTGGCTTCTACTTCCAGCGACACTCCGCCTCGACCGCCGCGAACAAGGCGTTCATTGTCAACCGCGTGGGAGATGCCGGATTTCTGCTGGGCATGTTCACCATCGCGTGGTACTTCGGCTCGGTGCAGTACACCGCCATCAATCATCTGGCGCGCAGCGGCCGTTTTGCCATCGGCGATCCCGTGATCACCGCCGCATGCCTGTTGTTGTTTGTCGGCGCCTGCGGCAAGTCGGCGCAGTTTCCGTTGTACGTCTGGCTGCCGGACGCGATGGAAGGCCCCACACCGGTTTCGGCCCTGATCCACGCCGCGACGATGGTCACCGCCGGCGTCTACATGGTGGCGCGGTCGAATGCGCTGTTCGTGCTGGCGCCGAATGCGATGAAGACCGTCGCCATCATCGGCGCGCTGACCGCGATCTTCGCAGCGACCATCGCCCTGGTGCAGAACGACATCAAGCGCGTGCTGGCGTACTCGACAGTTTCGCAGCTGGGCTACATGTTCCTGGCGCTCGGCGTCGGAGCATTTGCGGCCGGCGTCTTCCACGTCTTCACCCACGCATTTTTCAAGGCGCTGCTTTTCCTTGGGGCCGGCTCGGTGATCCACGCCATGAGCGGCCAGCAGGAGATGCAGCACATGGGCGCGTTACACGGCAAGATCAAGACCACCTTCGGCACCATGCTGATTGCGACGCTCGCCATCAGCGGCATCCCCGGTTTCGCCGGCTTCTTCTCGAAGGACGCCATCCTGTGGGAGACATGGTCTCGCGAGGGTGGCGCGTATCGCTACCTGTGGTACATCGCATTTCTCACCGCGCTGATGACTTCGTTCTACATGTTCCGGTTGATCTACCTGACGTTCTTCGGCAAGCCGCGCATGACGCACGAGGTCGAGCACCACATTCACGAATCGCCCAAGACAATGACGGTACCGCTGGTGATTCTCGCGATCTGCTCCATTGGCGCGGGCTTCCTTGGATTGCCGCACAGCCTGGGTGGATCGAACCGCTTCGAGAAATTCCTCGAGCCGGTGTTCGCGAAAGAAGCGGTTGTGCTGGTGGAGAGCGGAAAGGCAGCGCAGATCGCTGCCGGCGAGCAGCAGGTGGAGCACACCGATCCGCTGGAATACGCGCTGATGTTCGCCTCGGTTGGCGCAGCGGTGGTGGGCTGGTGGCTGGCGCAGCGCGCCTACAAGAACGCCGACAAGGGTTACAAGGAACCGATCCAGGAGTTCGCTCCGCGCTGGTATAAGACGCTCTTCCGTAAATGGTATGTGGACGAAATCTACGACTGGGTGTTCACCGGTCGCAAGAAGGTTGGCGACGTGCGCCTGGGCGCAATGGGCCTCGGCGACGCGTTGTGGAAGTTCGACGCGGATGTCATCGACGGCGCGGTGAACGGCGCTGGCTGGACGACGCGCATGAGCGGCACGCTGTCGAACCTTTGGGACAAGTGGATCATCGACGGCCTCTTCGTGAATGGCGTGGGCATCGTGACGCGGCTGGCTTCGTATCCCGTGCGCCTGGTGCAGTGGGGCCTGGTGCAGTGGTACGCGCTGGTGATGGTCGCGGGGCTGGTGGGATTTGTTTGCTATTACGTCGTGAAGTGGTGAGAAAACAGTTGTCAGTGGCCAGTGGCCAGTTTGGTCCGATGGGAACGCGAGTTCTTTCATAGTGGACTGAAGTTATAGGGGTCCTTCGACTCCGGATCGCAAAAGACGCGATCCTCCGCTCAGGATGACACGCCCGTTGAAGTTTCTGGCGAGGAGCGAAGGGCGAAGAGCGATTTATAAGCTGACGGCTGATGGCTGAAGGCTGAGAGCTATTAAAAAAATGTACAACCATATTCTTTCGATCATCTTATTCACGCCGCTGGTGGGAGCCGCTCTCCTGCTGCTGGTACCCAAGGAAAACAAGGACGCGATCCGCTGGATCGCCAACATCTTCGGCTTCATGGGCTTCGCCGTTTCGCTGCCACTGATTCCGTGGTTCTGGGCATTGAAAGAGCGCGCCGGCTTCCAATTCGTTGAAGGCGCGCCCAACAACTGGATTCCCTCGATCGGCGCGGGCTACGTCATCGGCATCGACGGCATTTCATTTCTGCTGATCATGCTGACCACGCTGCTGGGCGCCATCTCGATCCTGTCGTCATGGAACGCCATCCAGGACCGCGTCAAAGAATATTACGTCTGGTTCCTGGTGCTGCAAGTGGGCATGCTGGGCGTCTTCATGGCCAACGACATGTTCCTCTTCTTCGTATTCTGGGAGGCCATGCTGGTGCCGATGTATCTGCTGATCGGCATCTGGGGCGGCCCGCGCAAGCTTTACGCGGCAATCAAGTTTTTCCTGTACACCTTGTTTGGCTCGGTGCTGATGCTGCTGGGCATCCTGTTCCTGTACTTCCATCACCACACCTTGACCGGCGTGTACACCTTCTACCTGCCCGATCTGTATGCGACGGCCCCCAAGATCGGCGGACATGCGGCCATCTGGCTGTTCTTCGCATTCTTTCTCGGCTTCGCCATCAAGGTGCCGATGTTCCCGTTCCACACCTGGCTTCCCGATGCGCACGTCGAGGCACCCACTGCGGGCTCCGTCATCCTGGCCGGCGTTCTGCTGAAGATGGGAACGTACGGGCTCATCCGCTTCTCGCTGCCGTTTTTCCCGGCAGTCGCCATGACGCCGTGGGTGCGCCAGTTCATGATCACGCTGTCGCTGATCGGCATCATCTACGGCGCGCTGGTTTCGCTGATGCAGAAGGACATGAAGAAGCTGGTGGCGTACTCGTCGGTCAGCCACCTGGGCTTTTGCACCCTCGGCATCTTCGCCCTCAGCCCACTGGGCCTGAGCGGCTCGGTGATACAGCAGATCAATCACGGCATCTCCACCGGCGCGCTGTTCTTGATTGTCGGCATTCTCTACGAGCGGCGGCACACGCGCGAGATATCCGAGTACGGCGGCATCTCCAACGTGATGCCGGTGTACGCGACCATCACCCTGATCATGTTTATGTCGTCGATGGGACTGCCGCTACTTAACGGCTTTGTCGGCGAATTCACCATCCTGCAAGGCACGTTCATGGAAAACAAGGCCTGGGCGGCGTGGGCCGTTCCTGGAGTGATCCTTGCCGCAGCGTATTTGCTGTGGCTCTATCAGCGAGTGTTCTTCGGGCCGGTGAACAATCCCAAGAACGAGAAGCTGCTGGACCTCTCGCCGCGCGAACTGGCGACATTTGTGCCGCTGGTGATTCTCGCGTTCGCGATCGGTCTGTATCCCAAGCCGTTGTTCCAGATACTCTCGACGCCGATCAATAACCTGGTGGCGACGGTTCGCCCGGATTACCCGGGACTGAACAAGCCGGTGCTGGCAACGCAGCCTGCGAGCGCGCCGCAAGCAGGCCCGTCTACAAGCTCTATCGAAAATCAAGAGAGTGTCATCCCGACCGAAGGGCCTTCAGCCCTGAGCGGAGGGACCTGCTATTCGCCTGTAGCTCATCGAGGCGCGTCGGAAAAGCAGGTCCCTCGACTCCGCGCCCGCGCGATCCGCGAAAGTCGCGAGTCGCAAAGGCAAGGCGGGCGCTCCGCTCAGGATGACACCGCAATGAAGGTTCACGCCGCCACCATAACTACGGCGACCGCTCAACTGGCGCTCGCTAACACGAAGTGAGGAACTAGTGACCACCTCGCTCACACAATACTTTTCCAGCACGGACTACTTGCTCGCCCTGCCGATGCTGCTGCTCGCGTTATTTGCGCTCGGCATCTTGATGATCGACCTAATGCTGCCCAAGCAGTGGAAGCAGGTCAACGCCTATACCGCACTCGTCGGCCTGGCATTTTCGGCCGCGGCGGTCGGCAAGCTGCACTGGGCCTATCACGTCGCGCAGCAAAAGGGACTCGGCTTTATCGATACCGGCTTCATGGGAACATTGCTGGTCGATCCATTCGCTCTTTATTTCTTCTATCTGTTCCTGGCCGGCGCGGCGATTGCGGTCCTGATGTCGATGCACTATCTGGAAGTTGAGCACGAGAACCACGGCGAGTTCTACGCCCTGATGTTGTTCTCTGTGGTCGGCATGATGTGCATGGCCGCCGGCTATGACATTGTGCTGATTTTCATTGGCCTGGAACTGATGGCCATCTCGACCTACGTGCTCGTCGGATTTCTGCGCCGCGACAAGCGGTCCAATGAAGCTGCGCTGAAATATCTGCTGCTTGGCGCATTCTCGTCAGGCATCTTCGCCTACGGCCTGTCGCTGTTCTACGGACTGACCGGCAGCACGAACCTGGGCAAGATCGCGCAAGGCCTGCAACAGATTATTGCTACGCGACCCAACGATCCCATCGTCATCTTCGCACTGCTGGCTACGACAACCGGCTTGCTCTTTAAGATTGCCGCCGTACCGTTCCATCAGTGGGCGCCCGATGCCTACGAAGGCGCGCCTACCAGCATCACCGGATTCATGTCGGTTGCGGTCAAGTCCGCGGGCTGGGCGATGTTGCTGCGCATCTTCCTCTTCGGCCTGTATCCGCTGCGGTCGATGTATGTGCCGTTGCTGATCTTCGTCGCCATAGCGACCATGACCGGCGGCAACCTGGCGGCCATGACGCAGACCAACCTGAAGCGCCTGCTGGCGTATTCGTCGATCGCGCACGTCGGCTACATGCTGCTCGGCCTGATCGCCAGCGATGGCCAGACAAACTCCACCGGGATCATGGCGATCCTGATTTACCTGCTGGTCTATACCTTCATGAATCTCGGAGCGTTTGCGGTCATCACCTCGCTGCGCCGCCGCAACATCATCGGCGACGAGATCGATGATATCGCCGGGCTCTACTTCAAGGCGCCAACCGAAGCCATCCTGATGCTGGTCTTCCTGCTGTCGCTGGCCGGGATTCCGCCGCTGGCGGGCTTCTGGGGCAAATACTTCATCTTTCTCAGCCTGATTCAGACCGGGCACTACGTGCTGGCGTCGGTCGCCGTACTCTACGCAGTCATCAGCATGTACTACTACATGCGGATTGCCAATGCCATGCTCATGCGGCCGGCGGTGGAAGCCGAGCCGGTGCGAATCGGATCTGCGATGCGGCTGGCGCTGACAATCACGGCTGTCGGGACGGTCGGCATCGGGCTCTTCCCGAACTTCTTCATCAACGCGGTGAACTGGTCGCTGGGCATAACGACGGGCTCGCAGCATATGGCCGCGTTGCTGCGGTGAACGTCGCCTGATTCCAGACGTGGCCGCCGGTAGGAGTGTCGCCTGCCGCCGTGGCCTGTTAGACTATCCAGTTTTCGACGCGCGCCAGACGCGTCTCCTGTCTATGTTGGGTGCCCCGTTCTAGCCCTTGTTTTGGGCTAGGGCGGGATTCGGAGGCCTTCATGCTACGCCGCATTTTCCTGCTTCTGATCTGCTGCTCGCTCTGTGGTTTTGCGCAGAGCAAGCATCCCTTCACCTTCGAAGACATGATGCAGCTCAAGCGTATCGGCGAGCCGAGTGTCTCGCCCGATGGCAAGTGGGTCGCCTTCAGCGCCGTGGATGTAAACCTCGAAGCCAACACGAAGATCTCGCATCTGTGGATCGTGCCGATCGGCGGTGGCGAACCGCGGCGGTTGACACCCGCTGACGGCAAGGGAGAAGATCGCATCCGCTTCGCGCCCGACGGCAAGCATATTCTCTTCGAATCGTCCCGCGCCGGCGGATCGCAGATCTGGTTGCAAAAGTTCGACACCTCGACCGGGACACTGACGGGCGAGCCTCATCAGGTCACCTATATCTCCACCGAAGCGTCCGGCGCGATCTGGTCGCCCGACGGCGACGGCATCCTCTTCGTGTCATCGGTCTATCCCGACTGCCATAACGAACCCCATCGCACCTTCGACCAGTGCAACAAGGAGAAGGATGACGAAAAAGCCAATTCCAAGGTGAAGGCGAAGATCTTCACCGAACTGCTCTATCGCCACTGGACAAGCTACTTCGACGGCAAGTACAGCCACCTTTTTCTAACCGGCGTGGGTTGCGCTTTGCGTCAGGAGAACACGCCTTCGACCGGCACGGTTCCTGGCGCAGGCTCCATATTCGACCCTTGCGTGCCGGTTGATCTCACGCCTGGCGCACACGACGTGCCGCCGTTCTCTCTGGGCGGACAGGACCAATATTCGATCTCGCCCGACGGCAAAGAAATCGCCTACACCAGCAACATCGACGAGGTGCAGGCCACCAGCACCAACAGCGACATCTTTATCGTCCCGGTCGCGGGCGGTGAGCCGAAGAAGATCACGACCAATCCCGGCAGCGACAGCACGCCCATCTATTCGCCCGATGGAAAATACATTGCGTATCGCTCGCAGCTTCGCGGCGGATACGAGAGCGACCGCTTCCGCCTGATGCTCTACGAACGCGCCACTGGCAAGATCACCGACCTGACGCCGACCTTCGATCGCTGGGTCGATTCGATGGCGTGGGCGCCGGACTCGAAGACCATCTACTTCACGGCCGAAAACGAAGGCGAAGCGCCGATTTACAAGATCGACGTCACGGCGCAGAACCCGTGGCCGATGGAATTGGTAGCGGGATTCAATGACAGTCCCACACCGACATCAGACGGCAAGACGCTGGTCTTCAATCGCATGTCGGTTGAGTTTCCGAACGAGATCTACGGCGCGCCGCTTGAGTTCCCGCAGTGCCGCATCTATTGGAAGCCGGAAGAGAAGCCTTATACGGTTCCGGATTGTCTGCTCGCGAAGGCACAACCAGTTACGAAGCTCAACGATTCTGTCCTCTCCCAGGTCGAGATGCAACCGCTGGAGGCGTTCTGGTTTGAAGGCGCAGCGAAGGAAAAGGTCCAGGGCTTCGTCGTCAAGCCGCCGAACTTCGACGCCAGCAAGAAGTATCCCGTGAAGTTCCTCGTCCACGGCGGGCCGGAAGGCGCGTGGGGTGACGACTGGTCTTATCGGTGGAATCCGGAGCTGTTCGCCGCGAATGGCTACGTGATCGTGATGGTAAACTTCCACGGCTCAACCGGCTATGGACAGAAGTTCATCGATGCCATCAACGGCGATTGGGGGGGCGCGCCGTATCAGGACTTAATGCTGGGCCTCGACTATGCCGAGAAGACGTATCCCTACATCGACAAGGACCGCGAATGCGCGCTGGGCGCCAGCTACGGCGGCTACGCCATCAACTGGATTGAGGGCCACACTGCGCGCTTCAAATGCCTGGTGTCGCACGACGGCATGTTCAACACGCAATCGGCTTACGGCACGACGGAAGAGCTGTGGTTCAACGAGTGGGAGTTCAAGGGCACGCCGTGGACGAATCGCGAACTCTACAACAAATGGTCGCCACACATGTTCGCAACCAATTTCAAGACGCCGATCCTGGTCGTCCATGGGCAGCTCGATTACCGCCTCGATGTGTCAGAGGGCTTCCAGATGTTCACCACTGCACAGCGGCTGAAGATTCCGTCGAAGATGCTGTACTTCCCCGATGAAGGCCACTGGGTGCTGAAGCCGCAAAACAGCCGGCTGTGGTACCAGACGGTGAACGGCTGGGTGGACGAGTGGACAAAGCCGGCGAAGTGAAGTGAGGAGTTCCGACTAACCTAACTCAGCGAAGATCACCGCAAGGTCCACGGCGATGGGCGAGTTCTCGACCTGGAACGACATGGCTTCGATCCAGCTTCCGGTCGAGCAGTCATATCCGCGGCGGTGCTGAGGATCGACGACCCAGATGTGACGTACTCCCATCTTGCGATAGTCGTCGAGGCGCTCCTGATAACGGGAGACGCGGTCTTCTGGCGAGAGCACTTCGATCACGGCCAGCGGCGGGTGCTGCGGTACCTGTTCAACCGGTGCACTGCGGGAGATCAGGCAGACGTCGGCAATGCGAAAACGTGTGGCCGCGACTTGTATGCGCAGTTCCACAACGGTGCGGGTGTTCCATCCCTTGTCATGGCTTCGAAACCACATGGCGAGAGCAGTCTCTACTTCCGCATGATCCAATTCGCCCACGTTTCGCTCCTGCAGTTCGCCGTCGACGTAATCGCAATCCGGACTGTAGCTGCTGTGTAGATAATCGCCAACTGTGAGCGTTAGTCGCGTTGCGGTTGACATGGAACCTCGCTGATGACGCTATTGTAACGCGGTACGGTTCGTCCTGAGCGACCAGCCAGGTTGAGACGGCCCGGCCCTGGCCGCTGACCCAGAAGTTTACCAAATGGCGTAAACCCGGCGGATCGCGGCACTGAACCGCCATTTATGCGCAAGTTTTTACAATGTTGCCGTCAGATTTGTGTTGCGGGAAGCGGCAGGGTGATCTACTATCAGCTATAGTTTCGATGGGTTCGTAGCCGTGATGGTCGAATCTCCCAGTGGAATCGAAACTGCATCTGGGTTTAACAACTAATTAATAAGTGTCTTCCATGGGAATTGGCTCCTTCTTGCTAGAGGAGGATTGGCTGGGCGCTGATTCGCATACTTGGCGAAAGGCTGACTGCTTGCTTCGGGACGTCCGTTTAGTTATTCGAGTTCTAATCGTTTTCTTGTTTGCCGCGAGCTTCTCCGTTGCCGACTGCGTGGCGCAGGCTGTGCCCAGCGGCCCCTCTGAAACTTCTTCTGGCGGAACGTCTGCCTCACCTGACGGCGATCAGTCGCCCAATCAGCGAGTGGTGCTGAAAGTCGGGGACCTGCAGATCACGCAGGAACAGTTCGAGACTTATATTGGCGACTTGGAGGCCCAGCAGGGGCCGGCGGACCTGAGCCGCAAGAAGTTGGGCGACAACTATGCGTCGCTGCTGATGCTTTCCCAGCAGGCAGTTGCCAATCATCTAGACTCCTCGCCCGAGGTGATCCGCCAGTTGGCCATCGATCGCACACAGATCCTGTCCAACGCGGAGTTCGCCAGGTTGAAGGCTGCAGCCAAGCCAACACCGGCACAGATCAACGAGTATTACGACGCTCATCTGGATGATTACGATGTCGTGCAACTGCGCCGGGTGTTCATTTTTAAGAAAGGGCCGGGGCACGAGAAAGGCGTCAATCCTGAGGATGCCAAGCCGCTGGCCGAGGCGATTCGTCAGGCTTACGCATCGGGAAGCGATCCCACGAAGCTGGTGAAGGATCCGGATACCGTCGTCTTCGACGGATCGCCCATCACCTTTCAGCATGACGAGATGCCCGCAGCCATGGAAAAGGTCGCCTTCGCGATGCATAAAGACGGCGAATGGACTGAGTTGGCGGATGACCCCAGCACACTGGTTCTTATGCAGCTGGTTTCCCGCAGCCGACGCAGTCTTAGCGAGATGACGCCGCAAATCGAAAAGAAACTGCAAGCCCAGAATTTAAAGAAAGAGTTGGACAGTCTGAAGAAGAACACCGGTATCTGGATGGACGAGGAGTACTTCGCTTCGCACGCTCCAATACCAATTCCCAATGCGGAGCCTGAAGGTTCGGGCCAAAGCAAGTCAAACAAGTAGAGAGGAAAAACATGAAGACGAACGACAGAGGTAAAGCGCTCTGGTACATTGCGCTACCAGTACTCATACTGGCAGTGTGCGTCCTTCAGCCACTAGCCCAGGCCCAAATGACAACCACCGGCATTCCCTGTTCGCAGATCGCTTCGCGCCATCTGATGAAGCAGGACAACATGCGCGCTGGCCTCACCCTGATTCAGTGCGGAGTGGTCCAGGGCGGCGGTCCTCGCACCTCCGACAAGGATGACGAACCGCTGCAAGCTCAACCGCCGAACGTGCTGGTCAGCAACAGAAACTGCAGCTCAAACAGCAGTTGCACCCACAGCGAAAGCATGGTGTGGCACAGCACGATGCCCGGCAGTCACCTTTTAGTGGTCAACTACAACGACGATTACACCAATGGAGATAACTATTCGGGTACGTCGTTCTCGACCGATGACGGGGCGACGTTCACGCAAATTCTGCCGCCTCCATTCGCTTCGGGTCATGGCACCAACTATGGCGACCCGCTGGTGGTTTACAACCAAAAGCTGGGCAAGTTCTTCGCTGGCGATCTGGTGACGGGCTGCGGTGGTTTTGGGGTTGGCGTGTGGAGTTCTCCCGACGGCCAAAACTGGACCGCGGCCGGCTGCCCTGCCAACAATGACGACAGTGATCGCCCATCAATGTGGGTGGATAACAATCCCTTCAGCTCGAAGTACGGGCGCATGTATGTCTCCTTCAATAACTTCAACGTAGATGGCGGAGCTATCTTCGTCAGCCATTCTGACGACGGCCAGACCTGGGCCACTCCGGTACAATTGACTACGACGTTCATTCGCGATGTGCAGCTCACAGGCACGCCTCCGGGGCCACCGGCGCCAAATGCCACTTACACCAGCACCGTGTTCCTGGCTGGCATGGATGAAGGCGGCGGCGGACTCGCCACCCGTCAGAACATCATGTTCAATTCCACCAACGGCGGTGCCACCTGGACCGAGGTGATGGTGGGTTCGCGCTTCAATCCGCCTGGTGACGGTGTCTGCTCGTCCAACAGCTATTTCGCCAAGATCAATCCAATTTGGCGGCACATGGGGTGGGGACAGCCCGCAGTCGGTCCCAATGGCGTGGTCCACTATGATTACGCTACCAAAGGGTCGATATCGACCGGGGACATCTACTACACCCGTTCGACGGACAACGGCATGACTTGGTCTACGCCCATCCTGCTGAACGACCCAGAAAGCAACCAGTATCAGAGCCACTGGATGCCGTCTCTCAACGTCAACTATGCCCCCGGCGCTTTCACGCAGCCCCAGGATGTGACGGCTTCCTGGTACGATCGCCGTCAGGCTACCTCGGCGTGCAACAACACTACCGATCCGGGATGCAGCTACCAGCGCTTCGGCGTTCAGTCGTCGGACAATGGCGCTACTTGGGGATCGAACTTCGCGGTCAGCGATCAGATCATTCCCCAACCGGCCCAGGATGATCCAAACATCCAGAGCTGCTATGCGGGCGACTATGACTACTCGACGGCCCTGAATGGCACGGCTTACATTACCTGGACCGACGGACGCGTTTCAGTTGGTGGCGTTCAGGTTCAGAACGTAGAGTTTGATGCCACGATCGAGCCGTAAGGCTTGTTGTGAACTACCTGCTTTTGCGGAGGGCAACCAACCAGTTGCCCTCTTTTTCTGTTTGCAAATGACGTCAGAGATGGTGCGGCTGCTGAAGAACGCTATCAGGCAGATCATGCCTACCGCGGGAGAATTCCTTCTGCTGAGTGTTCGGCGGCTTGTCTGACGCTCTCCGGCGTGCCGAGATCGCGCCAGGAGTATTCATCGGCGCGAAAGCCCAGGATTCTCTCTCCCTGACCTGCGAGCCGCAGGTAGGCGGGGATGATGGGAAAAACTCCTTCTTCCGTCAGCAGAGGAAAGATCTGACGAGAGAGCACGTGGATACCGCAGAAGGCCAGCGCCTGTAATGGTTGCGTCGACCGCACCAGTTCGTCTCCCTGATCGCTGGATCGCCGACCGCAAAGTTGAAGCTGGCGGTCAAAGAGCAGGTAACGGGAGGTTTCTCGTTCTTGCACCGCCAGAGTAGCAAGGGCATAGTTTTCGAGATGAAATTGAATCATCCGTCCGATATCAATGGAGCTGATGACATCGACGTTATGCAGGAGGAACGGCTCATCCAGCTCGTCCTCGAGAAAAAAGTGGGCCGCCTTTTTGAGCCCACCGCCGGTGTCGAGCAGTATGTCCTCGCGGGAGATTTCAAGCTTCATGCCGAAGCTGTTATTGATCTTCAAGTACTCGACGATGCTGTCAGCCAAGTGATGTACGTTGATGATGACATCGGAGATTCCAGAGCTACGCAATCGAGTAAGGGTAATCTCCAGCAGCGTATGGCCGTTGATTTCGACCAGTGCTTTGGGACGGTCGTTAGTGAGCGGCCGCAGTCGAGTTCCCAGCCCAGCCGCCAGAATCATGGCTCGCATTAGTCGAGGTCCTCCAGCTCGCGGTGCTTTATCGCAACCTCCAAGCCATTGCGGACGCGAAGATGTTTCGCCAGCTGCTCCGCCAAATATACGGAACGATGCTGACCGCCAGTGCATCCGAAGGAGACCATCAGGTTCTTGAAGCCACGCTGCTGATAGCTATCCACGCTGGCATCCACCAGGGACGTCACGCTGGCAAAGAATTGGCGGACGCTCTCTTGTCGATCAAGGTACTCGATGACTGGAGTGTCTTTCCCCGTAACAAACTTGAACCGCTCCTCGCGTCCTGGATTGGGCAGGCTGCGAGCGTCGAAGACGAATCCCCCGCCATGTCCGGTCTCGTCATGGGGCAGACCGCGATGGTAGGAGAAGCTCAATATTCGCACCGTCAGCTTGTCGCTTTCTGAGGCCACGCCTTGCAGCTTCTTCGAATCCAACATGTTCGTGAACGTATCCATCAGCGCCGGGAGGGGTATGGGAAGCTCGACGTTGTGCAGCAGCCAACGCAGGTTCTTCAAGGCATACGGAACGCTTTGCAAGAAGAAAGTCTTGCGCTGATAAAATCCGCGAAAGCCATACGCTCCCAACGCCTGCATGATGCGCACATAAACGTACGCATAGTAATGCCGCATGAAGGCGTCGCGGTCCAAATTAATGTGCTCTCCCAGCCGCTCCAGATAGTAGTCAAGCAGCTGTTGACGCAGTTGTGGCGGCAGATCCGCCTTGGCGTCGAACAACAGGGAAGCGATGTCATACTGCAGAGCGCCCTTACGTCCGCCCTGGTAATCCAGGAAGAGCGGCTTGTTCTCCCGCAGCATTACATTGCGCGACTGGAAGTCGCGATACAGGAAGTATTCGCGGTCAGCGCTCAGCAGGAACGTAGTGAGGCGGTTGAAATCATCTTCCAGCGCCTGTTCGTTGAAGGGGATGTCAGCCAACTGGAGAAAATAGTACTTGAAGTAATTCAGGTCCCAGGCGATGGATTGACGGTCGAAGCTGGCGCGGGGGTAGCAGACAGCGTAGTTCAGGTCGCGGCCGGCTTCGACTTGAAAGCGTGGCAGAGTGGCGACGACTTTGCGATAGGCTTCGGCCACCGGCTGAGCAATGTTGTCGCCAGAGCGATTCTCCGAGAGAAACTCGAAGAGGGTGGTATCGCCTAAGTCTTCCTCCAGATAGGCGCCGTGGTCCAGATCCTCAGCATAGATTTCCGGCACCGGCAGGCCATGCCGGCGAAAATGTCGGGAGAATTCCAGGAAGGCGGCGTTCTCTTCGCGGACGCCGTAGAGAATGCCAATCGCGCGGTGTTGCTGGTTGCTGAGCCTGACGATCTTACGGCCGGACGCGCCAAGCATGGCACGCAGCGGGTGCGCCGTATCGACCGCAGAGCCGAAGTGCTGTTCGAAAAGTCCCCTGAGAATGTCCGTCAAGATGGTATCCAGCGATAGCGTTGTGACCGCCGGAGAAGCGGCTACGCTCTAGCATCGCTGATTCCATCGATCAAGACAAGAACACTCGCGGGTTTTTAGCCCGCGAGCGCTGTTTTGGCTACTGCTT
>JBEKTC010000034.1:0-20276 GCA_049516475.1 Candidatus Korobacteraceae bacterium
TGAATTCGTTCCGTCACGACTTTCGCTTCGCCATACGACAACTGCGCAAATCGCCTGGATTCACAATCGTGGCTGTACTTACTTTGGCGCTGGGCATTGGCGCGGCGACGGCGATGTTCAGCGTGATTTACTCCACCGTACTGCGGCCTTTGCCCTTTCATGATCCTGACCGGATTGTGTATGTGGAGACCCATGCAGCAGCGACCTATATTCAGCCGGCGTCCTGGCCCGGTTATCTCGACGAGCGCGAGCAGAACAAAAGCTTCGCGGCGCTGGCCGGATTCAGCGGGTACACAGGGGTCAACGTAGACACCGGTTCGCAAGTGCTCCATCTGCGCAATACTGCGACGACCGATCACTTCTTCGACGTTTTCGGGGTGCAGCCGCTGCTGGGACGCACGTTCCTTCCTGGCGAAGAGCAGGAAGGCCGTAACAGCGTTGCAGTGCTGAGCTACGAGGTCTGGCAGCAGAATTTCGGCGGCAATCCCAGCGTCGTCGGGAGCTCCGTCCACATTGACGGCTTCCCGTACACCATCGTCGGCGTCATGCCGGCCGGATTTCGCTTTCCCATCGGCGTTCCGAATACTGTTTACACGCCGATGCGCATTCCCAAAGAGCGGCGTACCGAGCGTGGCGGTCACTGGCTGCAGGTGGTTGGCCGCCTGAAGCCGGGCATTACTGCGGCGCAGGCGCAGGCGGACATGAACAGCGTGTTGACGAACATCGGCCGGGCTTATCCCGAGACGGACAAGGGTCGCACTGCGCGCGTTATGCCGCTGACCATGCACGTTACCGGGCAAGACCAGCGGCAGGCATTGTGGATCATGGCCGCGGGCGTCGTGTTCGTGCTGCTCATCGCATGTGTCGATGTGGCCGTGATGCTGTTGGCGCGCGGCGTCAGCCGGCAGCGCGAGATGGCGATTCGCACTGCGCTGGGCGCCGGACGCGTTCGCATCGTCCGCCAGATCCTGCTGGAGAACTGCGTGCTTGGCTTGGTCTCGGCCCTGGGCGGATTGCTGATTGCGTGGGGACTCACGGCCGGCATGGCCCAGTTCCTCAGCAAGTCGTTCCAGCGCGGCGGCGACATTCATCTCAACTGGGCGGTGTTTCTGGCGGCATTTGTGATCGCCATCTTGTCGAGTCTCATCTTCGGAATCATTCCGGCGAAGAAGCTGTCTTCGGGCGATCCCACACGTTCCCTGAAGTCCGGTGCGAGCGTGGGAACGGAGCGTGGTGACTACCGCCTGCGGTCCGCCTTTGTGGTTACGGAAGTCGCACTGTCGCTGATGCTGCTGGTGTGTACAGGACTGGTGCTGATGCAGCTCTGGCGCATGCAGCATGTGGATTTCGGCTACACGACAGACCACTTGCTTACGTTGGAAATCAACATCTCGCCGGGCGAGTACGCCGGCAAGGACCTGGACGCCGTGTTGTACCGGCCGCTGGAGGAAAAAGTGCGCGCGATCCCGGGCGTGACGGCCGCAGGTTACAACCGGCTCGTCCCGCTGCTGAATTGGGGCTGGAACAGCGGGATCAACATGGTCGGCAAGCCGCCCGATCCGCCTGACCACGAGCGCCTGGCGGAGGTTCGCATGATCTCGCCCGGCTGGTATCAAGCGATGGGACTGCGCCTGCTGCGTGGCCGGCTGCCTGATCCGGCCATCGATAACGGATCGCATCAAGTCGTGGTGGTCAATCAACAGTTCGTAGACACCTTTCTGCCCGGCGACGAGCCGCTGGGCCAGCAGATCAAGCAAGATCATGGCAACCAGACCATCATCGGAGTGGTAAGCAATGGCCGTCAGGCGATCGACGAGCCGGTAATGGCGGAGGCGGACTATCCGATGTCCGAGGTGCCGCTCCAGGACAACGTTGACGAACTCAGCACCATGTCCCTGTTTGTGCGCACAACGGTGCCGCCGGAAACCATCGTCGGCCAGCTGCGTCAGGCGTTGCATGAGGTCGCGCCTTCGGTGCCCTTCCGCACGCCTGAAACCATGGACGACGTGCTGGCCGACGCGCTGGTCTTCAACCGCATGCAGGGCTGGTTGTTCAGCATTTTTGCGGTGATCGCACTCTTGCTGGCGCTGACTGGAATATACGGCGTGCTCAGCCAGGAAGTGGGCCTGCAAACGCGCGACATCGGATTGCGCATGGCCCTGGGCGCGTCGCGGCCGGACATCGTGCGCCTGATACTGAGCCGCGCCGCGCTGTTGATGACGGCCGGAGTAGTCATTGGCGTGGTGGGCAGCGTGCTCTCCAGACGCCTTCTGGCCAGCGTCATTCCGGTGGAGACGGGCCGTGATGCGATGGCGATCGCGTTGCTCGCTCTTGGCCTCGGTGTCGTTGGACTGGTGGCCAGCCTGGTGCCGGCTCGCCGCGCGGCAACAATTGAGCCGATGCAGGCGCTGCGCAATGAGTAAAGGATCCAGAGGGGCTGGGGGCTAGGGGCTAGGGGCTGGGGATTTGGGAAACCCCGAAGCGAGCACGCGCATAGGAGTTTCATTGATCTTCCATTCGCTGTTCCCTAAACCCAAGTCCCTAACCCCTAATCCCTAATTCCAATTGCACATCACAGCCCCTTGGCCCCCGACGCCCTATAATTTCCACATGCTCTTACACGGAATCTTTCCTCCCATTACTACGCCGTTCTATCCTGACGGCAAGATCTACTTCCGCAAGCTGGAACAGAATGTCGAACAATACTCGCGCGGTCCGATTGCGGGCATCGTGGTGCAGGGTTCCACCGGCGAAGCCATCCTCCTGAGCGACGACGAGCGCCGCGATGTGCTGAAGTGCGCACGCGACTCGGCTGCGAACGAGAAAGTCCTGATCGGCGGCACCGGGATCGAGAGCGCCGTCGAGACGCTTCGCCTGACGGAATACGCAGCCGAACTGGGATATGACATCGCAATGGTGCGCACGCCGCACTACTACAAAGGTCAGATGGCGCAGCCCGCGAACATGCTTGCGTTTTACCGTTTCGTCTGCGATCGTTCGCCGCTGCCGGTCATCATTTACAACTTCCCGCAGGCGACGGGATACGACATCCCGGCTGAAATTGTGATCGAGTTGGCCGAGCACCCAAACCTCATCGGCATCAAGGAATCGTCGGGCTCCATTGAGAAGGTTCAGAAGATGGTTGAGGCTACGCGCCACATCAAACGCAGCGCAACCGTGACCGAGACCTTCGCGGCTGCCACTGGCCGCATGTTGAAGGCAGCCGCCGCTGCGTCGGCGAGCGCCGACGGAGGCGCGTTGGTAACGGTTGGTGCACTGGCTGGAACTGCGGCGCAGAAGCCGTCGTCCGCGGCCGTGACAGTAGTCGGCGGATTGAAGACGCGCCAGAAGGAAGTTGGCTTCCAGGTGCTGGTGGGCGCGGCGCAGAAGCTGCATCCTTCGTTGGAAGCCGGAGCTGTGGGCGCGATCCTCGCCTTCGCCGATTGCGCTCCTACCGCGTGTTACGAGATTTATGCCGCGTGGAAGGACGGCGACGCCGCCCTGGCTCGCGAAAAGCAGGAGCGCATTGCCAAGGCCGCCGAGCGGATCGTCGGCGGATTGAGCATTCCCGGCGTGAAGTACGCGATGGATTACAACGGCTTCTTCGGTGGAACCGTGCGGCTGCCGCTCTTGCCGCTGACCGCCGACAAGAAGGCCGAGGTGGAACAGTTGCTGGAGAATATTCGCAACTAGTGGCCGCCGACCGGTTGACCGGCCGCGAATCGACTCTTGCCAACAGGACGCCGCCGGTGTGCTCTCCGGCGTCGGACACATCAGGTGCCGGCAAAGTTGAACATCCATGGGGGTACCCTCTCCCCTATACGCTAAAATCTTTTATTTCAATATTTTGCCCCCAAAATATTGAAAACATTGGCTTTAAGTCATCACGCAACTCTTGTTGTTTCAATAACTTGCAAGCAATCCCCGCAAAATATTGATTCCAAACGATCAACCTAAACTCCTACGATTCAGAGGCTTACGAACTACCACCCACCAACTGCTGACAAACTGCCCGATCAAAGCTGCCGAGTGTCCTTCGACAACCGACAACTGACAACGGCCTTCCGGCTCCTTCCGGCAACTGACAACCAATTTGTCTTCCCGACCGAGGAGTTCACTCCGAGCGGAGCGATCTGCGGTTCCCGCACGAGGAAGGATCTGCCGACCGCCTTCCGACAACCGACAACTGTCCTCCACAAACACAAATAGGGCAGGAGCGCCAGGAGTCAGGCGGATCCTACCCTAACTCTGCAAGTATCGAACCGCACCACGATCAGGTCAAGAAAATACGCGACTAAAATGTGCCCCATTCCCGAAACGGAATTATCGCCAAGCCTGACGAAAAAGCGTTGGAACGAAGCGAAGCCGATGCTAATATTCGGCTTCTACCCAATGTCGTTCGAATCCGGGTGCCACGACGAGATAACCATCGCCTGCGGGTGCGGGTGCCCCACACGAGCCGGTTTTGCTTGTGTGGGAGGGTTTTCTGCCGCGAAACAGACCGAAAACTGGGCGAAGGCGCGGCTGCGACGCCGGTTCTCGCCGCGCAAAGAATCTTATCGGCTTTGCCCCTTTTACCAGCGTCAACTCGTCAACGAGGATGTAATTGTCGTCGACAAACTTCCGCACTTGGGAATCGGATTCGTAGCCATCATTCTCGGTCCAGGTATCCCACATGAAGGCATCTGGTGCGACGGCGTCGATAAATAGGTCAGGCGTCTTCTCGCGCAAGTCATCAAGAAAACGCGCCCGGAAGTAGTTCTGCATTGGCCCGCGGAAGATCTGATAGAATGTAATCGTGTCGCGGGTGGCGGGAGGTATCCCGGTCAGAACATACACCCCTGGCGACCATCCCCATATAGCCAGACTCCGAACCGGGTGCGTCCTTTGGATGTCGCGCACGACCTGGGCAATTCTATCGCTTGAATCTTTCACCGGCCAGGCCAGCGCCATTGAGCGAGTGAGGACAAGCTTCACCTTGGCCATTGTGTCGTTGGAATCCTTCTCTGGCGCGTCAGAGACAACCTTGGCGATTCTCGGATTCCGATGCGGTTGTGAATGAGATGACTTGCGAATGACTCTCACCAGGTTTGCATATTGGACTACATCGATGGCGAACAGCAGAACCAGCACAAGGCCAAATATCTGCCTGTGAGGCGACCGCCGACTCTTGGTCAGAGCGGCTGCCTCTGGAGACGCGAACACTGCCGCCAGATACGTCATTGGAGGCACAAGAAAGATGCCGTGGTGGGAGAAGGAGTATCTTACTCTGCACACCACGAACAGGGCGGCGCCAGCATACACCAGCAGACCGAAGTACGCCCATTTTCTCTTCTTGAAGAGGAGCAGAACGCCCGCGCTTCGCGAAGCGTAGATCAGCAGGCCTACGCTGAGCAACGCAACAAGCAGCGGTTGGCAAGTTGGCCAGCGCTGGAAGAGAAGCAAGAAATTGTCGATGCTCCTGGTCAAGCTCTGCGGGCCCGCATAGGAAAGGGGGCCGAGTATGTAGGAGTACCAAAAGTCCTTTATCGACCAGTATTCAGCCCATATGGCCAGCATGATGCAGCTAGTCAGCACGGACCCGCAAGCGAACGCGAGCGCTTCCATCACTCGCCACGAAGTGTCAAAAGAGAGAGTTCTGGCTCTGAAGATTGCTACCAACACCAGCACGCCCAGGGCGGCGGTAATCGGCAACGCCTGTAGTTTGCCCCACGGCGCAGCACCGAGCGCCAGGCCCCCCAGAAATAGTAGAGATAGCCGCCGCAGACCCGGACATCCCGCAGGCTGGTCCAGCCACGCCAGGAACATGTAAAAGCCCACCATCAAAAGCAGGGTGGGTAACAGTTCGGTGGAATAATGCAGGTAATCCGAGTTGCTTGCAAGGCCGTACCACAGGACCATCAGGAAGGCGCCCACCGCCGCAGTCTTCTCCGATCCAAGCCGGCGCAGCGTCAGGTACGACATAAGAACTTGCAAGCACACAAGGACACTCGCCAGCATGTGCACCAGAATGAAACCTGGCTTAAATCCCATCATCAAAGGAATCGATAAAAGGTAGGAATCCAGTGGTCCCAGGCCTCCGCCATCAATCGCTTTCCAGGGTCGCGGATAAACCAGGAATTGCATCGCATTGCTGAGCATTTGGCTCTCATCCACATTCAACTCCCGCGGCACGAGAGCACTGGGCAGGCGGAGCAGGAAAACGCAGGTAAGGAGCAGCCCTACCACAATCGCAGGAGATGGAAGGCGGACGTCCGAAAGCCGTTCCAGCAAGTTTTGGCGGGGAGAGCTTGCACGGATCGTCGGGGAACTGGACATCGGAAAGCAGTGGTCTCCTGTCATTCAGGCTTGTGTGTAAAACCGGCCTTCGCCGGATAAGGCAAGCTCTTTGCGGCGGCTCGGGATGATTAGTTGTCCCGGGACTTGAGACGCCCCGGCCTGTGATATACGGAGCAAATCGTCCTCGATGAACATTACCACAACTTCTTGAGGACTTAGAGCACCCATTCGTTGACCTTCTTCCAGTACGCTAAGCACTGGGAGGTAGAGAAGGAGCTGACGGGATTGATCTTTCTCAAAGTCTATGAGAGGCAGATAAACGGGGCGCTTCACGTCGTCATGCTGGTGCGGATCGCTGACCGAGGCACTCCAGATGAAGGTTTTTTCACAGCGATGCGAGCGGACGAAAATGCGGAACTATATATTATTGCCTTGTTTACCCATTATTGATACAAGCAGTCTACGGTGCCTTCCACATGCACAACGTGGAAGTTTCGTAAGCGGTCTTGCGGAACATGGTGGATAGCGAGTCTGAGTTGCCAGTTTTCCAGTTCTGTCTTGAACGCCGACCTGGGCGGAAAAAGATCTGCTCCAACTCGCGGGCGAACCTGCGGCACCAAGTTTCTTCCACGGCTCAATTTCTGCGAAACCTTTCGCGCACATCGAATATAGTGATTGCAATGTCTTCTCTCGCCCTCTCCGAGCTGATTGGCGCGCCGGCGATCGACAGCACCGGCTCGCGTGCCGGCAAAGTGCGCGAGGTGACGCTGGCTCCGCAGGAGAACTCCAGTCTGGTCACGGGCTTCGTCATCAGGACCCAGCACGGCGACCGCCTGGTTCCCGCCAGTGCGGGTGCCCCACACAAGCCGGTCTTGCTTGTGTGGGAGGGTTCTTCCGCGAAACGACGCAGCCGAGCGCAACCAACCCCAACGAAGATTCTTCGGGAGGAAGCCATGCATACCGGTCACTGTTCGCAGTCGAGCAGATTTGGCTTGGCGAAAATGGCCTGCATCATCGTTGCGTTTTGCGCTGCGATGGCTGTCATCTCCCCGGCACAAACCTTGACCACGCTGGTCAACTTCGCCTATACGAACGGGGCGGAGCCGCTCTACGAATCCCTTGTGCCGGGCCCCGATGGCAATTTGTACGGAACCACAAATGGTGCAGGTGCACACAACGGTGGCATCGTCTTCAAGATGACGCCGGGCGGCACGCTGACGGTTCTCTACAGTTTTTGCGGCGGATCAAACTGCACTGATGGCAACGCACCGGATACCGGCCTGACACTGGGCAGCGATGGCAACTTCTATGGGGTGACCACCGCGGCAGGCGCCAAAGGGGATGGGACGGTGTTCAAGATCACTCCCGGCGGCGACTTTACCTTGCTGCACACCTTCACGGGAAGCGACGGCGCAGAACCTCAGGGGGCCTTGGTTTTGGCCAGCGACGGCAACTTCTATGGCACCACCACCTCCGGTGGCAGCCACGATTTTGGCACGGCCTTCAGAATCACCCCCAGCGGCGCCTTCACCACCATCTACAACTTTTGCTCTCTTGGCAGCTGCGCTGACGGCAGCGGCCCTTTTGGCGGCCTGCTGCAAGGCGCTGACGGCTACTTGTACGGAACAACCACTGGCGGCGGCACCCACTTTCTCTACGGCACGGTGTTTAAGATTGGCCTGACCGGCGGGCTGACCACGCTGCACAGCTTCGCCGCCTCTGACGGCTCGTCGCCCAATGCGAAGCTGCTCCAGGCCAGCGATGGAAATTTCTATGGCACGACAACGTCAGGTGGCAACACCCAAGCCTGCACCTTCGGTTGCGGCACAATCTTCAGGATCACCGCCGGCGGGAGCTTCACGTCGCTACACAGCTTCGACGGCGCGGATGGCTCCTTCGTTACTGCCGGTCTGATTCAAGCCAGCGATGGAAACTTCTATGGGGTCGCGGGGCGGGGCGGCAGTAGTTGTGGTTGTGGAACGATCTTCAAAATCACGGCGGGCGGCACGCTAACTGTGCTGCACAACTTCGCGGGATTTCCTACTGAGGGCTCTTTGCCGGTCGGCGGCCTGCTTGAGGCCAGCAACGGCAACTTTTACGGTACAACGGAATCCGGCGGCAGCACCGGTGATGGCTCCATCTTCAGTCTGACGGGCTTTACCACGACCGTTGTGACCGGTACTCCGAATCCCTCGGAAGTGGGACAGCTAGTGACTCTTACAGCTAATGTAAGTCCCTCCGGGCCGCCGATGCCTACCGGGACCGTTAACTTCACCTCGAACGGGACGGAGATTCCCGGCTGTACTGCGGTGCCGCTGTCGTCGTCGATGGCGGTTTGCATGACCTCCTCGTTGGCGCTCGGCACGGATACGATCGTGGGAATTTATTCCGGTGACAGCAATTATGCCGGCAGCAGCGGAACGCTCACACAAATCGTGGACCCCGTGCCCTCACCAATCCAGTTCGTTGCCGTGACGCCGTGCCGCGTAGTGGATACGCGTCAAGCCGACGGTACCTTCGGTGGACCGCCGATCCTGGGCAATTCCTCGCGCTCGTTTCCGCTGGAACAGAGTGGCAATCCCTGCGATATTCCGTCTGACGCCGTCGCCTATTCGCTCAACGTGACGGTGGTCCCAATGGGGCCGCTCGGCTACCTGACCATCTGGCCGACGGGCCAAGGACAGCCGGTGGTCTCGACGCTGAATTCTCCGGATGGACGAGTGAAAGCCAATGCGGCGATTGTGCCTGCGGGCACGCCATCCGGCTCGGTCAGTGTTTACGTGGCAAACACGTCGAACGTCATTCTCGACATCGACGGCTACTTCGCCCCGCCGGCGCCAGGAACCTATCAGTTCTATCCGCTGACACCCTGCCGCATTGTGGACACCCGTGGCGGCGATGAAGGGATACTGCACGCGGGAATGGAACGCGACTATCTGATTCCCGGAAATTGCGGTGTTCCCAGCAGCGCGAAGGCCTATTCGTTCAACGTCACCGTCCTCCCGTCGGCTGGTGGCCTCGATTACCTGACCGTGTGGCCCCAGGGTGAGCCGCAACCCGGCGTCTCTACCCTTAACGACAACACCGGTACAATCGTGGCGAATGCGGCCATCGTGCCTGCGGGCAGCAATAGTAAAACCGCTTTCTACGCCCACAGCAACAGCACCAACCTTTTATTGGATGTCAACGGCTACTTCGCGCCGCCGGGAACAGGCGGGTTCTCCATGTATCCGGTCACGCCGTGCCGCGTGCTCGATACGCGCCGGAACAACGGGCAGCCCTTCATGGGCGAGAAAGCGGTGAACGTTGTGGGTAGCGCCTGCGCTCCGCCCAGCAATGCAGCGGCCTACATCTTCAACGCGACGGTCGTTCCGCCAGGCTCCATGCCTTTCCTTACCTTGTGGCCGGACGGCGAAGGCCAGCCCGGAGTCTCGACACTGAACGCCTACGACGGCTTCATCACTTCCAACATGGCCATCGTGCCGACTAACGACGGCTCCATCGACGCCTACGCCGCCGGACTGACGCAACTGCTGCTCGACATCTCCGGCTATTTCGCGCCGTAAGATTCGCTCTGGGTTGTGTCAGGGCACGACCCTTCGGCAGGCTCAGGGCAAGCTCTCGGTCGTGCCGAACAATGCGCAATAGAAGTCCGGGCTTCAGCCCCTGCAAAACAGCGGCTTCAAGCCGGTTCGTGATGACAAGATTGAGGGGATTGTGTCGGCGCGGCTCAAGCCGTGCCCCTTAAAGGCTGGATACCAACATCGACGTCTAGTTGGAGCCGTTTCTCGATAGCGGCATGGGCGAACGATTCCAGCCTCCCCAAGAACAACGGGAGGACATGTCTGCCCTCCCGTTTATTCCGTAATTGTCATTCGCCTAGCGTCGCGGTCCGCCGCGACCGCCGCCGGGACGGCCACCACGGCCGCCACCCGGGCGTCCGCCGCGTCCACCTTCACGGCCGCCAGACCGGCTACCAGCGTGTTCACGCCGTTCGCCATCGCGATTAAAGTTCGGCTCGGAGCTAGGTTCGTCGGCGCGCTCATGTCCGCCCTCGAAAGTCACTCCGCCACTCGGAGCGCCTTCAGCCGCGCCTTCCGGAGCTGCTTCTCCACCGCCCATTTTGGCGCGCTGTTCTTTCAAGATGGCCTTGCGCGACAGCTTAATGCGATTGCCATCGACGGCCAGCACTTTCACCAGCACCTGATCGCCTTCCTTCAGCTCGTCGCGAACATCGTTGATGCGATGCTCGGCGACCTCGCTGATGTGCAGCAGCCCATCGGTACCCGGGATGATCTCGACGAACGCGCCGAAGTCCGCCAGGCGCGTAACTTTGCCGAGATACGTCTTCCCTACTTCAGCGGTCGCAGTGATGTCGCCAATCATTTGCAGCGCCCTGGCAGCCGCTGCCTGATCGCTCGACGAGACATTGACCTTGCCGCTGTCTTCGACATCGATCTTGACTCCCGTGGCCTCGACGATGCCGCGGATCACCTTGCCACCCGGGCCAATGAGATCGCGAATCTTGTCGGTTGGAATCTGCAAGGTGTAGAAGCGCGGAGCGAATTCGCTGATGGTGGTACGCGACTCGCCGATCACCTCGTTCATTTTGTCGAGGATGTGCAGCCGTCCGGCGCGCGCCTGTTCCAGCGCCTCGCGCATAATCTGCGGCGTGATGCCCATTACCTTGATGTCCATCTGCAGCGCGGTGATGCCGCTACGCGTGCCGGCGACTTTGAAGTCCATGTCGCCATAGTGATCTTCCGCGCCGGCGATGTCGGTGAGAACGGCATAGTCGTTACCTTCCTTCACCAGGCCCATGGCCACGCCCGCAACCGATGCCTTGAGTGGAACGCCGGCGTCCATCATGCTGAGCGAGGCTCCGCAAACTGTCGCCATCGAGGACGATCCGTTCGATTCCAGAATGTCGGAGACCACGCGCATGGCGTATGGCCAATCGGTGTCGCTGGGCAACACTGCGAATAGCGCACGTTCCGCCAATGCGCCGTGGCCAATCTCGCGACGGCCCGCGCCACGCAGAAACGCAACCTCGCCCACCGAGAATGGCGGGAAATTGTAGTGCAGCATGAAGCGCTTCTTGGCTTCGCCTTCGAAGGCCTCCAGCCGCTGCTTGTCCTCGCTCGTGCCCAGGGTGGTGGTCACCAGCGCCTGAGTTTCGCCGCGGGTGAAGATTGCCGAGCCGTGAGTGCGCGGCAGCACGCCGACTTCGATCCAGATATCGCGGACCTGGTCGAACTTGCGACCATCGGGACGGCGTTTTTCCTTGATGACCTGCTCGCGGAAGATTTGTTCGCGCAGGAGATCGAAATACTTGCCGGCCTTCTTGCGGCCAGCTTCGTCTTCTTCCGGCACAGCTTCCTTGACTTCGGTCTTGAGCTGCTTGATGAGCGAGTAGCTCTCGTTCTTGGGATGCTTCTCGGCGTTGGCGGCATCGGTCAGACGCTCGCCAAACTTCGATCGCAGTTGGCCGAGGTAAGCTTCATCCGTCGTCACCGGTTCGACCGCACGCTTGGGCTTGCCCGCCTTCCGCGCCAGCTCGCTGATGGCGGCACAAATCTTCTTGACCTGTTCGTGGCCGTACTCGATGCCCTCGACCACAACTTCTTCGGAGACTTCGCGAGCGCCGGATTCGATCATCACAATGCCTTCGGAGGTCCCAACGACCATCAGGTTCAGATCGCCGGAGCGCTGCTCTTCATACGTGGGATTGATGATGAAATTGCCGTCCACACGGCCAACGCGCACGGCGCCGATGGGGCCGTGAAACGGAATGTCCGAGACGCTCAACGCGACCGACGCGCCGTTAATACCCGAGACATCGGGATCGTTTTCCGTGTCAGCGGAGAGTACCATCGCGATGACTTGCGTCTCGCAGCGGAAGCCTTCAGGGAACAGCGGCCTTATGGGCCGATCGATCTGCCGGCTGGTCAATATTTCGCGCTCGCTGGGCCGGCCTTCGCGCTTGATGAATCCGCCGGGAATGCGTCCCGCGGCATAGGTGTACTCGCGGTAATCGACGGTGAGCGGGAAAAAGTCGATGCCTTCTCGCGGGTCAGCATTAGCACAGGCAGTGGCGAGAACCACGTTTTCGCCGATGCGCACAATGCAGGAGCCGTGCGCCTGCTTGGCCAGTTTTCCGGTTTCAAAGCGAATGGTCTTGCCGCCGGGCAGATCCACGCTGATTTCATGTTTGGTGACGCCGTGTAATGTGGCTGTCATGTCTTCGTTCATTTTCTAATTTCCTTCCGTTACGAACGCAACCGCTAGCAATCAGCTTGAGGCGACATTTTTGTTACCTCAGCGGCTGAAGCCGTAGATCTTCCGCCTTCTGCTTGCACCGCTAAAGCGGTGCTCCACCCTCGCGAGCGCGGGTGACGATATGGGAGATGGAGTGTAATGCACGTCAGCCGAGAGAAGCTGGACGAATGTTGTGGGCGTACTTCGCGCCCCAAAGCCTTAATACTCGAATCCCCGCAATAACTGCATCCGAGGTCTCCCAACATGGGCACAGTGTGCGCGTGCTGGGAAAGCGATACGCTGCAAGCCTAGTTGTTCAGCGCTCGGCAAGGTTACTTGCGGATGCCCAGCTTTTGAATGACGGCTTTGTAGCGTTCGGTATCAGACTTTCTGAGGTAGTCGAGCAAGCTGCGACGCTTGCTGACCATCATGAGAAGCCCGCGCCGGGAGGCATGGTCCTTCTTGTGGGTCTTGAAATGCTCGGTCAATTCGCCAATCCGTGTGCTCAGGATGGCGATCTGAACTTCCGGGGAACCGGTATCGTTATCCGCTCTCCGGTTGTCGGCAATCAAGGCGGCTTTTTTCTCTCGGGCTAGCACTGAATCGGTTGCGCTCCTACTCTTTTATCGTTTGTTGTTACGGGATCAAGGATAACATGCAACGAGGGTAACGGCAAAAGAGGCGCCGCGCGCGTACTCACCCAGGTGGAAACGGCGCGAGACGTGGAGCACCCGGCTTGCAAGGGCAACATCGCATCTAACAGGATGCGCGGTGCTGCATTCGGTCTGAGCTGAATGCGCAGGGCAGCGGCCAGTGGAGTACGTTTCAACTACGGCGTGATCTCGAAGATTACACCGTTATTGTCGTTGCCGCCGATGCTGGCGGTACCGTAGATGTTTCCGCTAGCATCCAAAATCACGCTTCCGGTAGGCCAAGCCCCGTCACTTCCGCTAAATGCGTGCAGAGTGTTGAGCTGCCAGCCCCCATCGGATGGAGTCACTTCTACCACGGCACCGTTGCCAAGAGCCTGGTAGCTTGTTAGGTATACATTTCCTGCCGCATCGAGGGTTGGACTGTCCCAGGGTCCCTCGGCAGCCGCGGGAAGGCCCGCGAGCAAAGTATAGTTCCACTGGCCGTTGGAGGGTGACAATTGGTAGGCGGTTCCCCCGCCTTGCGGACCCAGTGAAGCCGTGCTGCCGTAAAGATTGCCTTGCGCGTCCATGATCACGCCGCCCCTGGGGCCCCCGCCTTGGTTCCCGCCACCAAAGCTCAACAGGATTGACTTCGTCCATCCCGATCCGGTAGGCGACAACTCGTACACAGTGCCGTTTCCATTGGGTCCCCCGTTCTGCGTCGTGCCATATAGATTCCCGGTGCTATCAAAGATGACGCCGCTATAGGGGAGGTAGCCATCCGCATCGCTGCTGAAGCTGTACAGCACGGTTTCCGTCCAGCTACCGTTCGAGGGGGTCAGCTCAAATACTGTACCCAAACCGTTGGCCCCACCACTGCCGGTTGTGCCGTACAGATTCCCGGATCGATCGAAAATCAACTTGCCGTACCCCGGATAGGCTCCGTCCGTCGAATAGAAATAGTGCAACACCGTCTCGGTCCACGGACAGCTAGTCGACCTGCAGAAATTAGCCGGCGGAGTGAGCTTGTACACAATACCGCAGCCTAACACGCATGCCGACGATCCGCCGCGAAAGGTTGTGCCATAGAGATTGCCGTCGGGGCCAATGGTTGGCGCCGCTTCCGGCTGTGATCCGTCGAGATTGTGAAAGGTATAAAGGGGAGTCAGGATCCAGCCAGATCCAACTTGCCTCAAGTTGAATATCGTGCCACTTTCTTCGTAACCCCCATAAGCGGCCGTGCCATAGAAATTTCCCGGCCCAGCCATCGTCAGACCCGAGACCGGCGCACTGCCGTCGCCACCTCCGGTGAAGTAGTGAAGTACGGTATAGGTCTGGGCCTGCGCCGGTTGCGTTGCGATCATGGTCAGCGCAACAAACATCACGAGGGCGAACGCTGGGAGCGGCAGGTGAAAAGTGAAGCGTGGCCGGGTTGTCATGACGATCTCCTTTACGACTGTCGGGGTTAGCATTCCGATGTTGGTCCCTTACCTGTCTTTGTCGCGGCACGAGTGTCACGCCATTGGAACGGCGCGTCAACTTAATTTTGCATTACGGTTTAAGGGATTGATAGCAATGGACTTAGTCTGTCAATTCAAAGTGATTGGCGATAACACTCAGAACCAGTCGCTTATCAGGCGAGTGGCCTGGGTCTCGCGGTTTTCGAGACTCGGGACGTCCATCATCAATAGGACCGGCAATTCCTGCGCAGTCCTGCGTCGTATTCGCCCAGGTCTCGAAAGACGAGAGACCCGGGGCACCCGACCAAGCCTTCTATGGCGTGAGCTTCCAAATTTCGCCCCAGCGGGAAGCGGACGTCTCCGGAGTCGTGCCGTAGAGGTTGCCCTGAGCGTCCAGTGCCACGCTGCCGGAGGGATAATACCCTCCATCGTTGGCGTTGAAGTCGTGGAGATCGGTGTAGACCCAGGTACTGCCCGAGGGCGTCAGTTTGAACACGTTGCCGAAACCCAGGGTTCCGTCTGCGTTGCTTGTAAAGTACAGATTGCCGGCCGCATCCATGGTAGGGGCGTCCGCTGGTCCCCCGTCACCGGAAAGAGCGGTCAGCGTGCGGTAGGTCCAACTATCGCCGGAGGGCTGCAACTCGTAAACTGTGCCGCCATTACTGCCGCCAGGTCCTTCCGTGGTGCTGCCATACAGGTTTCCCTGCTGATCCATAAGCAGGCCGCCGAAGGGAAAGCCTCCATCGCTGGATCCTTCGAAGGAGTGGCGCTCGTTCCATTGGCCATTGCGCTGGCAATTCTCACGATTGCCCCCATGGCTTATGCGCAGACGCTTTCGGTCCTGCACACCTTTACCGGCGGCGGGGATGGAGGCACACCGTTCGCGGGTCTCACTCGTAAGTTGTAGTCGAAAGTCGAAGCTGCGATCTGCTGCTGGGCCATGTTCGTCTCCTCGTTTCGGGCTCGTTTGTCGCGAGAGAATATCACTCACCATCAGCAGCGCAACTTAATTCTGCATTACGGTGTAATTAGCTGACAGGAAGAGATTTAGCTAGGCTGCTTCAAGGCGGGTGGCCTAGGTCTCGCGGTTTTCTAGACCCGGGAAGTCCGTCATCGGTAGGGCGCCGACAATTCTTCCGGCAGTTCTGCGAAGTACCCACCCAGGTCTCGAAAGACGCGAGACCTGAGACACCCACAGAGAATCACTTGCGAAATGAGGATTTTACGGAAGTAATGCGCTCCCAGCGGGTGTGCGGCTATCGAGACGACGCAGGGAGTCCTTTGCAAATTACTTTGGGAGCTGTTCCCCACCTATTTGTTGGGATGGGGTCGTGGTATGTGGTACAGGTCAAGGATCGGGCCGCTGACATCGAACGGCTCGGCATTTTCGTTGTTTGTGAAGACTGCAACTGCGAAGCGCTTGCCGGGAAGAAACACCATGTCTGTGCGCGTTCCTTGCTGGCTTCCGCTGTGCGCGACATATTTCTCCCCGCCGATTGTGAGCACGCCGAATCCCATTCCGTAGTGGGAAGGTTTGCTGTTGCTGAAAGTCGGAAGTCCAGTGGACGTCCACATCATGTCCAGAGTTTCCTTCTTCACGATCGTTCCATCCATAAGCGCTGAGCCGAAGAGCACGTAGTCCTCGGCCGTAGAGACAAGTCCGCCGCCGGGAATTTTGTAGCTGGAATCCATAAGCCCAGCGTTCTCCACTTTCCCGTTTTTCGTTTGATACCCGCGCGCACGGTGCGGAACGATCGAGTACACATCGTCAACAAAGGTGTGCGTCATGTGCGCTGGAATCAGCACGTGTTCGCGAACGTAATCGTAATACTTCTCGCCCGACGCGCCTTCGATGACACACCCTACGACCGTGTAGCCATAGGTGCTGTATGTGAACTCCGTTCCTGGCTGGAACAGCAGGGGATCGGCAGCGAAGATGGAGAACCCGTCGCTCATGCTTGGGTAGTGCTTTGTGCTGTCGATCTCGTCGCCTTTGTAGTGACGGATGCCGGAGGTGTGCGTGAGCCGTTCGCGGGTAGTGACGGTCCACTGCTTTTGCGGAAACGCTGGGCAATATTTTTGGATCGGAACATCGAGATCGAGTTTCCCTGCCTCCACCAGGGTCATGGCTGCGACGGCGGTAATCGGCTTGGCCAGCGAGCCTGTTCGGATGAGAGTTTCGCTGTTCGCGGTCACAGCATTTTCCATATCCGCGGTACCGAAGCCCTTCGAATAAACGACGCGGCCGTCGATGGCGACTGCGACCGTCATGGCCGGAATCTGTTCCTTCTGTATTTCCTCCACGGCGATACGGTCAATCGCGGAGGTGAAGTCGGGGGCCCTGTTCTGCTGGGCGAGTTCCGACAAATCCTTAACCCGCTTCAGTATCAACGGTGGGTTGTGGCCGTGTTGTATCCATGTCCCGTCAATCGTTGCCAGATCCCGTGGCTGTTGAAAAAGCCCCACTTTCCATATCCGCGGTACCGAAGCCCTTGGAATAAACGACGCGGCCGTCGATGGCGACTGCGACCGTCATGGCGGGAATCTGTTCCTTCTGTATTTCCTCCACGGCGATACGGTCAATTGCCAGGTGAAGTCGGGTGCCCTGTTCTGCTGGGCGGCAGCAACTCCAACCAGAAGGGCGAGACCTAAGAAGTGTTTGAATACAGCTCGTGCGCGGGAAAATACTGCTGGGACGCGCGGGTACATCAGCAAATTCTATCTCGGCGCAGAAGAGTCGGCTTCTCGATTGTTAACAGGCCATCTCACTCCCTAGCTCAAAAGGGGAGCACCGCTGCGGACAACGAACGAGATCGGGATGTTGCGTCAAGTGAGTGAGAACCGAGGGCTTAATCCCTTTCGAGCAGAACCGCAGTGCCCTACTAGGTAAGGGCGAACCGATCTCCTGACCTCGTTGGAGCGGAGCTTCCCATTGTGGGAGTTGTGGTTACCTTCGTTCCGGAAAATGGGCTTGACATCTATGCCGCGCCGGGCTTCTGCCTATAGGCTGGTAACAGGGTGCCAGCGCCCG
The DNA here is from genome assembly GCA_049516475.1 of Candidatus Korobacteraceae bacterium. Classification (GTDB taxonomy): domain Bacteria; phylum Acidobacteriota; class Terriglobia; order Terriglobales; family Acidobacteriaceae; genus Bog-257. The sequence continues at coordinate 17,661 of JBEKTC010000034.1, forward strand.
AACCGTCTGTTTATGACCGCCGATGACGGCAGACACGAGGCGGGAAATGTTCTTTGAAAAATGGGAGAACGGCGATCCGGAGCTACGGCGTTAGTCTCTGCCTTTTCGGCATGTTCAGTGCAAGATACTGATTCCAATAGACTAAGCATTATCCTTTGTTGTCAATATTTTGCGATGTATCCGGGCAAGCTATTGATAACATGCAGGTTACTTCCATGCGCAAGTCTCATGTTTTGAATATCTTACAGGCAAGATATTCAAAACAAAGATTTTGAGTATGGGGGGGTGGGGTACTACGCACTCGTGCTCAGTGGCTGGTGTGTTCGTGGTGAAGAGCGGTAGTGAAGCGGGTCAGCCACTACAGGGGTTCTTCGACTCCGGTTCGCAAGAGGCGGCGAACCTCCGCTCAGGATGACACCCACTGAGATTAGTGGACAGTATCACCGCGAACCAGCCCCACGCTTCGTGATAGCTTGGAGCTATGATTCACGAGATTTTTCCCGTCGGGCCGCTGCAATGCAATTGCTCGGTGGTGGGCGATGAGCAGACGAAGGAAGCTATCGTCATCGATCCCGGAGACGACATCGAAGATGTGATGGCCATCGTGCAGCGCCACGGCTTGACGGTGAAGCAGATTGTCGTGACCCACGCCCACATCGACCACGTTGGCGGAGCGATGAAGCTGAAGCGGCTGACCGGCGCGCCGATCCTGCTCAATGAAAATGACTACGCGCTGCTGAAAATGCTGGATGTGCAGGCGGCGTGGATTGGAATGCGCGCGCCGGAGAAAGTGACGATTGATGCCAGCCTCAACACAGGCGACAAAGTTCGTGCCGGCGGCCTGGTTGCCGATGTGCTGCACACTCCCGGCCACACCGAAGGCAGCGTCTGCCTGTACTTTGCGCCGGAGAAGAAATTGATCGCGGGCGATACTTTATTCGCCGGCTCGATCGGCCGCACCGATCTACCCGGCGGATCGTACGAAAAAATCATGCGCTCGCTGCATGGGCCGGTGCTCGCCCTGCCGGATGAGACGATCGTGGTTCCGGGCCACGGCCCGCTAACTACCATCGGCAACGAGCGCGAGAGTAATCCGTTTCTGGTGGGATGAAGCAACTAGCAATTAGCAATCAGCTTCAGCGATTGGTAGTTAGCGACCAGCGAAAGGCGAAGAGCGAAAGGCGAAAAGCGTCGGGCCTGCCACTAATTCCCTCCTCCACACCTTTCGCACGATGAGAGTCTGTGGAACTACCAACACGAGGAGGTAGGACAGAATCGTTCCTCCAATGACGCCCAGCGCTCCGATGTGGCGGACCAACAATATTGACAATGCAATATTGACCACAGCCGCGATGATCGACAAGATGGCCTGCTCGCGAATGCGGTTCAGCGCCGCCAGCAGGCAGGATTCGACACTCATGAATCCATTCACGATCGCCCAGATTCCCATGGCGAGCAGGAGATACGTACTCGGCACCGCGGATGGGCCAGCCCATATCCGTATCAGGCTGCGCCCGAAGAACATGAGGATTGCCACACACGACAGGTTCAGCGCCATTGTGCCCTTCATCGTTATGAGGAAGGTCCGTCGAATCCAGCCGAAATCGTGCCTGGCATAGGCTTCGGCATAGGCCGGCCAGAGCGCGGGAAAGATCAGCGATTGCAGCACGGCCGCCAAGCCGACAACTCGCCAGGTCACGCTGTAGGGCGTTACCTCCGACGCGCCAAGGTAATGGCTGACCACCAGATTGTCAGAGCTGAAGACGACAACCGCCGCGACCTGGATCAGGAAGAAAGACCAACCGGAATCCAGTAGCTCTTTGATCGACGAGCGATCGACCAACGACGCTCGCGGAAGCAGCCACGGCTTCTGCCACGCGACAACCAGAATCAGAGTGCCAAGGCTGGCGAAAGTGAGGCATCCGGCGGACATGACCAACAGCACTGGCATGGAAACGTGAAGCGCGATGCCGAGCGCGAGTCCGCACACGCTGGCCACCGCACCGGCACAAGCAGCGTAATTATTGCGATGCAGTTGCTGGTAGCCCGCGAGCACTTTGCTCACCAGGCCGCACGGCAGCGACAACAACATGAAGCCCACTGCTGCGGCTGCTGTGTGTTCCACTTCCGTCGCGCTGACATTCGGACCGACATTGAACAATCCCACCCAGTTGACCCTGGGAAAGACGAACGCCAACAGCAACCCAACTCCGGCGGCAATCCCGCCAGTGAGGACCAGCGCATTGGCGAAGTAGCGTGCGGCCGCGGTCTTGTCGCCGAGCGCATAGGCGCGCGAGATGTTGTTGGTCAGCGTGTTGGCGATGCCGAGGTCGAGCAGGTTGATCCACACGGCTGTGGAGGTGATGGTGACCCACACTCCATAGCGCTCCGCTCCCAGATAGCGCACGGCGAGCGGCAGCGAGACCAGCGTGAGCCCGCTGGTCAGTAATCGTGCGGCAGTGCCAGAGCCAACTGCCTGGACGATCCGGCCATAGCGCGACGATGACAAGTTGAGATTCACGGCATGGACCAGATCAAACCGGCGTTAGAGTCTGCTCCGCATCGTCGCGAAGGGTTTCGACGGCGCGGCGAACGGCTTCCGCTGAGTGGGAGTGC
>JBEKTC010000035.1:0-20252 GCA_049516475.1 Candidatus Korobacteraceae bacterium
AATAACATTCCGACGCTTTACAGGTGGCCAGCCGCGCGGGCTGGCCTTGGCTACCCTGCGATTCATCAGTTCTCGACCGCCCTGCGGGTTGGCCGGAACCGCGATGCGTCCCCAATTTCAGACGCCGGGCGTGAAAGAGGAGTGTTGTGTATGACAATGCTGAATGGACGCAAACAGCTTCTATTTTGGATCCCTGCAGCACTGATACCCGTAGCCTTAATGGTGGCCGTGTTCCTACAGGTGCGCCGGCCGACCGCTACGCGCCGCGCACTCTACATTATCGGTGAACCGGAGAAAGGCGCCGCGCTGTTTTTTGGGGACAAGCAATGCGGTATTTGCCATTCCATTAATGGATCGGGGGGGCGCATCGCCCCGGATCTCTCCGGAAAACACCCGGACACTCCCGCAATGGGGTGGCTGGTGTCGGTATTGTGGAACCATGGACCCGGCATGTGGCGGCAGATCCGCCAAGAGAACACGGCTTATCCCCAGTTGAACTCGCAACAAATGGCAGACATCCTTGCGTTCTTGTACCAGGCGAGCAGCATTGATCGCGCCGGGGACCCTAGCACCGGCCAGCGCGTATTCAACGAGAAGGGCTGCGTCCGCTGCCATTCGGTGGGCGGGTCGGGCGGCAAAGCAGCGCCCGAGCTGTCGGGGATTGCCGCTGGCGGTGACTCGAACGATTGGACATGCGCGATGCTGAACCACGCCGGATCAATGATCGCTCCTATTACGAGCACCATCGGACAGTGGCCCCAGTTCAGCGGTAAAGAGATGAACGATCTGATCGCATATGTGAGCCTCGGCGTTCCCCGGCCGGCTACGAACGCACGCGAAATACCCGGCAATGCTGAGCGCGGGTGGAGCGTATTCCAGAGCAAATGCATGCAGTGCCACTCCGTACGCGGGCAGGGTGGTAGCATGGGTCCGGAGCTGGGGCCGGAGCACGAGCTTCCAGTGACCACGGCGCAGTTTGCCAGCGTTTTTTGGAACCACGCACCGGAGATGCTCCAGCACAGCCGCGAAAGCGGGATCCCTCCGCCTCTCCTTCAGGGCAAGGAGATGGCTGACTTGCTGACGTTCCTTGCGAGCCTGCGGTACTTCGAGCCAACTGGATCCGCCTTGGTCGGAGAGCGCGTTTTCTCGGAGCGCGGTTGTGCTGCTTGCCATGGCCATATGGCGGAAGGCACACAGGTTGGGCCTGGGCTTAGGTCGGACACCGAAGCTTTCACCACCGTTTCCTTCACCGCCGCGCTCTGGCAGCATGGACCCCGCATGATCGATCGTGCCGAGGAATTGGGCATGCCCTGGCCGACCCTGAAGGCCACCGACATCGGGGATCTTGTGAGTTTTCTTAACGCACCTGCGCGCCCGAAGTAAGCAGCTGGCGAGCGCGTCGGAAAGCGACAGCAGTTGGAATTTTGGTCAGAGAAAGAACACCATGGACGTTCAGAACATATTGGCCCTGTCATTCATCATGAATGGAAGGGAACTCCGCGAGTGAGGTCTTCGATCACAAGATCGTCTTGGAAAGGAGTGGAAGAGCTCGACTCGATGGGCCAGAAATGAATTTCTCCTCCCCTTGATGATGCAGCAGTCTAGTTCACGACTGTAGATGGTTTAGGCCGCGACTGTGTAGCGGTGATGCAGACCACCGAGTCGCGGCAGAGAAATAACCTTGTTGCCATTCGAAGGCGGTGACGCTGCAACTCCGACCACCGGGAGTGTCCTTCCCAAGTCCCAGATGAGTCCGGTCCTCGTGGTAATAACGGATGCACTCATTCAGCAACCGTCTCAGATGTCTCCTATTCAGCACGATCACATTGCAATGTCAGAAGAAGAAACGGGACGGAGCCCAGTGCCGCGGTGCTTTGACACTGCCTAAATTATGAGAAAAAAGACACGAGCGCAACGCGAAGCTGAGATACTGGAGCGCATGGCGAACAGGCGGGCCAGGATACTTAAAGGCCGTGAAATCAGGGAGTTTACGGCTCGGATCGAGCGAGACGCCTACAACTACTTGGAGCAGCTCTGCGTATCGCGCTGCCATGCCAAGAGCAGGGCGCTTACCTAGGTGCTGTGGGAGCACAGAGCCATTGTGCGGGCTCGGTCCGGCACCTGACTCCCACCCATCCGGATAGAGCGGGAGGTTTGGCTTTCATGGGGAAGAGCTCCTACGCCTTCGGTCCAATTTTGTTCGCCCAGGTCTGCCCAAGGAAGGTTATCGCTTCATAGCTAGGGTCGAGCTGCTGAGGCCGGCCTCGAGAGAAGGATCGGATGGCGCTGCGACATTGGAGCGATGAAGATTACATGTCGGTCGTCAACATGGTCTTCGGCTCCTTCAACCTGCATGACGAGTTCTTTGCCAAGCACCAGCTGAACTATCTGGCCGACATCGTTCGCGTGCTGGTGCACACCGGTCAGAAGTTCAATTTCTACGACGTGCTCGTGATGGCAATTGACGAACAGGTGCTGCGGGAACAGGTCGAGAAGGCGCGCCAGCGCCTGGAACATGACACGTCCATCCCCGTGCAGCGACGCCTGAACTTCGAGATGTCGGTCAAGAACCTCTATCAGTCCTTTGGAGACCGCGAGCGGGTGCCTAAGATCCAGGGTTTGGTCAACGAATGTATGACGTTCCTTGACGATGAACTCAGTGTGATCACCGGTCCGTACGAGGAACTGTTATCGCTGGATGAGGTGATCGAGCAGGAGCTGATCTTGTTCGTCACCTTGAACGTCAACAAGAACACCGAGCCGGTACGCGCTCTGGGAAAGATGCTGTTGCAGAACCTGCAACTGGTCGTGGGCAAACGGTACGAGAGTGAGGAACAGCGGCGGCGCACCAACCGCCCGATGTTCAGTGTCGTGCTGGACGAGTTTGCGCCATTCGGATACCGGAACTTCGCGCAGATCCTGCAGACCGCCCGCGGCACCCACACCGCGTTTCTGTTCTCAATGCAGAGCCTGCCGCAACTGATGCAGGTTGGCCGGGGCTTTAAGGAAGACGTAACCTCGGCGCCCAACACGACTCTGACGTTGCGTACCCGCGACGAGGAAACCGCCCGCTATTTCCTGCGCGCCTCGGCCGAACACACCGTGACTCGGCGCAGCGTGTCGATGCAGCGCCAGCGGCTATTTGGTTACGAGAAGTATGAGGCGACCGACCGGGCCACGGAGAGCGAAGACCGTGAGACCCGCGCGCTCGATGAACACATCAAGAACCTTCCCAAGGGACAGATGGAGATTCTGATGACAGATGATACGCGCGGCACGCTGCACCAGTTGTTGCACGTCCGTCCGCCGCAGGACGTCACTTTTCCAAACTTCGAGCCGAAGTTGTACCCGCGGCTGCTGGAATCCGTGGAGGAATCGGCTGGCGCAAACCTGCGGTTCAAAACTCCTGAACTGGCGGCAACCACCCGTTTTGCCCGTCGGGGATAAGGAGAGCTGACAAGACCATGCAGCGAACGATCGCTATCGTCACACTCGTGGCGGTTGGACTGATGACGGCCGGTCCTGCCATCGCACAGCACCGGCCGCAATCTGCGGTTGCGTTACGTGGGCAACGACAAGCGCAACCCCAGGGGCAACGACAAGCTCCGCCGGCGCGTCCGATGTACCAACGGGGTGACACCTGGTACGAGTTCCTGCTCAAGCAGTTCAACCCCAGCAATTTCGATTACGGCGCCTGGATGGAAGAACGGCGTCAGGTGTTCCTCGACGCAAGCGTGCGGAACCCATACTTTAAGTACAGCTCCGGCGTGACGCTTGCGCTGCTGTTACTGGCGGTCATATGCGCCAAGCAATGGATCGACCACCGGCGCGTCATGTGGATTACGGCTGAGATGATGACGGACTTGTACAACCACGATCTCTATTCTCGGGATGTCGCTGAGAAGGCGATCCAGAAATACAACCAGCACATCGAACGCTGCAACCGTGCGATCGAAGCTGCCCAACATGGTAGTACGCTACCGGCGGCGACTGCAGACGCGGATCTACTCAATGCCCAGCTGCAAAAAACCGCAGGCGAACTTAACGTGGCAAACACCGAGAACGCCGCTCTCCAGGAACAGCTGAAGCAGAAGTACAACGTGATTGTCGAGTTGTCCTTGCGAGCGGACGCTCTGTTAAAGAAGAATGGCGGGAACTTGGCGAGCTCGCAGCCGATTAATCTGAGCGGTGCTGACCCTAACCTGATAAAGCATATCAACGACCTGCAAGAGCAACTGGTTGTCGAGCGCAAGAAAAACTGGAAACTCAAGGGTACATAACGGTGCTGGTCGCGGTGACAGGATTTGGCAGCGTGTGGCGGACGCGATTCAGCAAGAACGAACATGACCTGAACCGGTTTGCCCATGGAGCCTACTTCAACACAACGGGTGTGATGGTGAACGGCCACGTGCGACAGCGCCCGCTCATTCTTGGTTACGCAAAGTTCAACGGCGCCGGCGGCTTCGATCCTAATTTTCCTTCCCGAATGATCAATCGTGTTTTCGAGTGTGCCGATATGTGCGTCTGGAAGGGCGAGAACAAGGTCCTGTTCCGAAGAGTCCTTCGCCACGGCCAGGCGCCTGACTTGTTCCTGGTTGTCGCTCGGCCTGATGTCACTGGAAGACTATTGATGGGTTCGGAGGTCTGGCGGTCCGACGACACCTGGCTGCTGGCGTTCAGCGAAGACGGACAACGGCAGGAAGCCATGTTGCTAATGCCGGCACAGGCCTGGATCCGTAGCGTGCTGGGAACGTTTGTACTGGAACCGCGCTCAACTCCATGGATTGCAACCTTGCGCCTGCAGGACTGCGCCAGGGCGGCGAGGTGAGATGTGCGCTACCCGAAAGACAGTCTGCACTTGGGCCGCGAACATGATTATCCTTTACTGCGGCAGCTTGCGCACTCCCGCTTTGCCACGCGCAGCCAACTATTCGAATACATGCAGCTACGCGGTTGTAGCGAATGCCGCCGGTCATTCAACTGGAGAACCCAAAGGCTCATTCAGCATGAGCTTGTCAGCAGACGGACGGTGCCTGCGTTGGGAGCGGAGTATGTTTACGCACTGACGACGCATGGCGCCGTAACTCTGGAAGAGATCGAGCAGCGCTTCTCGCTCTCGCTGAGTGCAGATCGTAACCAGGGTGAAGACCTGAGCGTGATTCACTCGGTCGAACTCAACAACATCGAACTGCGATTGGCAAAAGCCGGACTGTTGGCACGATGGATCCCGGAAGCAGAGATCCGCTCGGAGAACGCACTGACAAACCTGGCCTACAAGAAAGAATACGACGCCGTTGTCACGTTGCGGCTCGGCAGCCGCGAGGTCACATTTGCGTTGGAATACGAACGGACGGCCAAGTCTCGAGCCAAATATGACAGGATTGCGGAGGATATGTACCGGGAAGAAAACGTGGGTCATTTCCTGTACTTGACTGCCAACGAGCATTTGCTGAGGTTCGCGTCCTGGTCCTTCCGAGATCTTCAGCGGCGTGTCTATTTCGGGCTTGTCACAGACTGGCACCGGCAGTTGCTCGACATGCCAGCCTTCAGTTGGAAGGCGAAACGGTATGTTCCACTCAAGACCTTGCTTGCTCAATGAAGGCGCGGCCCCACGCGAACTCTCCCCAGTCTTGGCCCCAAACGACAATGGTGACGCGACGGAACCAACTCAACAGTCTCGTGGAACAAATGGGAGTTGGCCCGAGGCTGCCGAAAGGGGCCGTGCTTTCTGGCGAATCTGGAGCCGAGGTTCAAGCGGTATGCCTACCCTTTGTCTGCCTATTGTCTGCTCATTGCCTGCTCGGGGGTACTCGTAACCATTCTTATTCTCAATGAGATGCGGCTTGACTACTCCCCCATTCATGCAGGTTTTGCCTATAAAACGACCGAACAGTTGTGGCATTGGCGCGCGCTATTGCGATGCATTGTGTGCAGCCATCATGACGCAGTTCTTGTTGCAGTTGTGTGCTCATTTCGGATCGGTGTCCGGCAATTGCGCGAAACTGTGCGCGTGCGAGCTGCACAAGGTGGTGCGGCGATACGCGTGGGTTGTGCGCATTGCAGTGGTGTTGGGCAATGAATGTACGCGGCTATCGTTCGAGCGGAGCGGCACTGTGTTGTGCGCGGATCCGCCAGCATTGGTTTGGACGGCCGTCGCCAATAGTTGTCACTTACGCGCTGGTTGTTGCCACACCGTGCACATGGGCCGGCGCAAGACGAGTGCAAGGTGAAACCCGTTTGAGAGTCAGACTGTGTGGTCGGTCCTGCACCGCCCTATGTACAGTGCGGCGCGTGGATGCGCGTCAAATGCACGCGGCTATCGGCGGGCACGTCGGCAATCATCAACTATTTTGCTTCAGCAGCTTCGTGCTGGTTTGCCTTGTTGACGGCAGCCCTTACCGCCGCCAGAAACGGGTCGCTGCCCGCCGGGGCGTGCACCCCGCCTGACAGCGTTTTACGGAAGGAAACATTTTTGCCGTAGAACGCAACCGTAGAGTCATTGTCCTGCTGGATCTTGGCGCCATCGACGGCGACTCCGACAAACAGGCCCTTGGTACGCGAGTAGCTCAAGGCCTCCGTGTTCATCTTCCAGTCGGTGCCCGCCGAAGCATGCCTCCCAACCGGACCCGCGGTGGCTGATGCCTCGCCGCTGAGTTCGAACTTGCTCGAAAGCAGTCCTTGCACATCCTTGTCATTCATGAACAAGATGATGAGATCGACGGACTGGCCGCCAGCCTGGAAGCCAAAATTGCCCCCACCAATCGAAATGAATGCCGGCGCACTCCACCCGTGGGCAGTGCGGCAGGTGACCACACCACGTCCATGCTCGCCTCCCACAATAAATCCGCCCTTTCCCATGCTTGGTACCACCGCAATGCACTTGGCGCCATGCAGCACTTCTTCCGGGATGCCTTTATCGGGCGCAGCCATGATCTCGTTCATGACCAGGCCGGCCGCTTGCAAGCGCGCAGGGGCGTCTTGCTGTCCTGGGCCAGCGAACGCAAAGGTGCCCAAAGACAACGTTAACAAAGCAATTGCGTATTTCTTCATAAAGCACTCCCTTTCCATTCCACGCTATTCTGTGGACGAACTTGTGAGGGCCAAACCCGCCGAAGCATCAGATTGCTCGACGACCAAATCACCTCGACTTTTCTCAGGACGGCTCTATGTAAATCGAACCGCCCTGATCGTTGTCATTTCATTGATCTAAATCCACTACAGCCTAAGCCGGCCTTTTCTTCTCTTGATCGTGTTTTTCTTGCGCCGGCTGCGGGGTTTTGGGCTGTCCGGTCGGGATCTCCTGCTTCGGTTGCACTGGCACGTTGGGCTGCGTTACAGGTTTCTTGTCCTCAGGCTTCTGCGGATCGTTGTGCTGTAGGTTGCGATTTTCTTGATCCGACACTTTATTTCTCCTTTTGCTGGTCTTTACTGTTCTTGGTAAGTTGGTGCGATCGTGTTAACTGTGATCTAGGCGTTTAGCGGGAGCAGCAGTGCGGGCTTGTGCGCCGAAGTGCTTGGTTCGTGGGGCTGATAAGTGTGGCCCGCTTTTCAATACGGAACCCGGAGCGCCAAGATGACGCCCGCCGAATCTCTGCAGTGCTAAGCGGGGACCGCCAGGGGCGTCAGTCGCTCAGCACGCAGGACCATGCTCCGGACAGAGCCCGCCTGATTTATTTCTCGAACACTTTCTTGACCTGCCCGACCTTTTTTTCGACTTTGCCGGCCCTGTGTTCGGCCTTGCCTTCGGCCTCTAAGTCAGGATTGTTCGTGACTTGACCTGCCGTCTCTTTGACTTTGCCTTTCACTTCATGAAAAGTGCCTTTGATCTCATCCGTCGTACTCGTACTCATGGTTTTCTCCTTGTAGTTAAGAATTGCCTAATTAAGGAGCGGGCCTTTGTTTCCCGCCCAGGAAACAGCGGTTCGTTCGCCGGGCCCGATGCAAAGCTCGTCTTCGCGAATGGCCCAGCGCCAAGCCTCAAACCGCCTTGAGACCGGGAATGATGGTGACGGGCTGTGCCGTCCACGCAGTGCGGGGTTTGGACACGATCCTCTTCAGCTGCGACCAGTCGTACGGGAACTCGCAGCCGCAATCGAGGCAAACCACGTAAGTCCCTGTCACGGATGCTGCTGCAATGCTGCGGCGCAGCTTGCCGCGCACGGTGATGGGGAAGGTGCACCGTTTGTGCCAACAACCGAAGACTAGATTGAACAGACTCATATAGCCCTCCTCGATTGAAGCTACTATTCATGCCGCCAGCCAGGACTTTCGCCCGTCTTCACAAAGCGATAGCGGCTATCTCCGTTTCAGAACCGGTGGCGTTAACCGCGCCCGCGCTGCCAGTACCAACCGCCTCCACCAAGCAAGAACACAATCACGACGATAATCAGAATCGTTTCTAGGCTCATATTGAAGTTCTCCGAGGAAAGTTTCGCAGGTCGAGGTTTGAGCAGTCTGTACAAAAAGGAACACGCGCAGATTCTTCCCACACCGGAACTAGTGAAACGTCCCTTTCGCAAATGCAAAAGATGATGCAGGGCACTGTGCACTTTGGCAGACTCGCTACCGGATCGTTTACGTTCCGATGGGAATAGAGATATGCGAGGGCCGCCCGTCCTGCCGGATATCCCACCTTGAACGGGTGCGCGACGTCCCCTGGAATCTCGATCGCGGGGTCGTCCGGAAATTACCGATGACACCTCTGCGTGTTTCTATTCCCGGTTTGGGATGAAGCCCAGCCGAAGCCCGAGATGGTCAATTCTGCTCAGACCACAAAAGTCCGCGAGATTACAAAAGTGGCAGCGGAAGCGCTGCAACTCCGCGCGTTACAAGGACCAAGGAGAAATATGAAACCCAGTACAAAAGACAAGATCAAGGGCAGCTTCCACGAAGTAAAGGGAACCATCAAGGAGGAAGTCGGCAAAGTTACGAAGGACCGGAATTTGAAAGCCAAAGGAAGAGCGGAAAAGAAGGCAGGCAAGGTTCAACAGCGGATCGGCCGTGCGAAAGAAGCTGTCGCTAAGCTGAAGGGAAAGCTGAAAGAGTTAAAAACAGGATAGGCTCATGAGAAACGAATCCGCGAAGAAAGTCGCGGCCTGTCTCCGTCATCTACCCATAGCGACTGCAAAACACTTTTCAGAGATAAGGAGGTTTACGATGAGCAAACCAAGTTTGACTATTCGGTTTATATGGGGCGCAATTGCCACCGCGACTTTGCTCTGGGGTTTCATGTTCGTGGGTTGCAACTCCCCCCAGCACGCCGACGTTAAAGACGCAATCAACAGCGCCCTTACTAGCAACAACCTCGGTGTTGTGAGCGTTTCGCAAGATCGCGAGAAGGGTGTCATCACGCTGACTGGCGATGTGGAATCACAAGACAAGAAGGAGTTAGCCGAGAGTGTAGCCAAGCAGGCAGCTCCGGGCTACGTCATCGCCAATCAAATCGGGGTTCGTCCTCCGGGCGCCGAAAGCCAGGCTAAGGCTGTTGCTTCCAGCCTCGACAGCGGCATCGAGGATAACTACAAAGCAGCGTTGCAGGCGCACAAGAATCTGGACGCCCAGAGCATCTCGTACAGTGCCACGAATGGGTCGCTCGTTTTGAAGGGTAGCGTAAAGACCAAAGCGCAGCGGAACGAAGCGAACAAACTCGCCCGGGCTGTTCCCAACGTCAAGAAAGTTGTCAATGAGATTGAGGTGAAGCCCGACAAGCACTCCACCTCAAACTAACCCGTGAGCGAGCGAAGCAATCCGGAAGTGAAGTGGCGTGCGGCAGATCAAAAGGGACCGTTTTCCCAGCGACAACATTGCCAGTCCCGGCAACGTGACACTACCGCACGCTCAGTTACTTGACATGAGCAGGCCCCGCCCAAGAATGAGAAACTTGGTAGGGACCTGCGACATTCAATTTGTCGAATCTACCGCTTCCGCTTTCTAAACAACGCAGCGATCGAACTAGTCAATCCCAGGAAAGAAAACGACGGGGAATTCGCTCCCACAGCTATGGCACCGCTCGTGGCCACCAAGGCAATAGTCCCTGGCTCGGGAACCGTGGATCCAGTGCCACTAGCACAATTGTTGATAGAGTTGTCATCCAAGGTTACCGCGCCATTAAGCGCTATAACCCTGCCGCAATTATCGGAAGCACCCGTGTTTAGTGTGTCGCTCGCGAAGGCGATGAGGGTTCCCTGAAACGCAGTAGTGGTACCCAGAGTTGCGGAGCTCCCAACTATCCAATAAATATTGTCGTTTTGCCCCGCGTTGATCCCAATCACCATAGATGCGCTTGCCGTGGTGAGTGTGCTGCCAATCTGGAAGACGACATTTTGATTACTCAGCCCCTCCCAATTGATTTCGAGAGTCCCTGTCAACTGGGCTGACGAGTTGTAGGTATAAACTCCCGGCGTAAGGTCTAAGCCACCGAGGTTCTGTCCTGACAAGTTCCCATTGGACGACAGACCCGCAAAAAAGTTATAGGCGGCCAACGCATCACTTTGAGCTTGCATCGCCACCGCATCCCCGTCGTATGTGGTTCCGTTCACGAGGCCTGGCGGAAAGCCCGTAATCGATGTACCGGGGTAAACCCCCAAGTCTCCATCGATGACCGTATTCCCAGTGTTGGTGACCGCAGAGGCGCCAAGGACCCCGAACATAGCTGAGGATCCGAGTTGAGCCTGGGCGGCAAGGGCGAAAAGCGGGAAAGCGAGAAAACACACTCGTACCAGTTTCATGAGTTCGCTCCGCCTCGTTCCAATTTAGAGGATTGAGCGGCTGCCAGTGGAAGGAGTGGCACAAGGGTGGCATGGCCGCAGGCAATTAATGGTTGCTTACTAGGCGGGGTTGCAATTCTACTGCCGCGTCAAGTTGCTGAAAATAGGAATTGTGGATCGCTTATCGCTGCAAGCGCTTGCAACAAAGTTCGCAGGCTTTTCCAGAGCAATATCGATAATTCCCATCATGGGAAGTTTGATCATATAGTCATGCTGGGCTGGCATTGTTAGCCTTAGGTAGACTATCGGTGCAGCGGAAAGAAAGGATTCCCAAATAGGGAATATAAAGTTAGCGCGACTCTAGTAATTAATAGCACAACCGTAGGTGTGGATTTTGAGAGAAGTGGATACTCGCGGTTACCCCATGCACAGTATTCGTAGGACAGTTCGTCGCGATTCACAAGGAAGCTAACGTCGCGCGCAATTTGCAGTCAACGACGATAGTAACTCCGCCGGCATCGGCGCCATGAGTCTTGAATCCACAACAGGTGAACTTGCCTCTAAATCGGAATCAGGCATTAGCTGGATTTATTCCGGAGAGCGGTGCTACTTTGATTTCAACCAGCACCTCCAGCAGCGTTGCCGTGTTGCGAACGCTTCCTGCGATAGTGACCAGTGCATCCGAAACGAGAGGATGTTGTTCCGCCAGAGCGTCAAGGCGGTCACTCACGCTGTAGAGTTGTCGAACTTCATCCATGATCGCGTTTCTTTGCATGGGCATCCAGCTTTGCTGAGAGCCTAAGGAGAGAACACTTCAGGTGGGCTGACTTAGTTCAGCAAACCTGAACGAGGGCTCGCGCACCTGCGTCCGGTAGTCGATCCTCCCTCATGCAGGGGGCGTGAATACCATCAAGCAGCATATTCACGCGTTCATCCTGCGATTACCGCTAGGCGCGCCAACGGGAGTATCCCCACCCGCCGCCACCGAGCAAAAACAGCACTACGAGAATAATCAATACGGTTTCCATGTTGTACCTCACTTGTGAGAGGAAGCTGGACTGGCCTTTGTAACGGTCGTTTCGCTTCTTCACTAAGCAACATCATAGAAGTGGCTAAGAAGGATGTCTGGTCACATTGGACCACTATGGGTGTTCGAACTGTGCCGCGTGCCACGCTGAGGCAATGGCCTATTCCATATCCCGATACGGTGAGCAGACTGGGACCCATTGTCGTTGCCGAAGATGTTGCCATTCGGGAGACCGGTGGGGATTGCAGGTTTACTAACAACAAGTGCAGCGGATACTGGAGGCATATTCTGGCTTAGCAGCCCGTGGTGCAAGTCTAGGTTCGTAAGTAAAAACATCTGAAGTATCTACACAATCTCTTCGTAGAATCGCGGTATGGCGATGGGCACGCGCAAGCAGCGGGAGAAGCAAGAGGGGATATGGATCGCACACACGGAGTTGGCGGCAGCGCCGGGACATCCCTTCTACCAGAAGCTGAATGAGTTGCTGGAGGCCGAGGGCTTCGACGATTTCGTCGAGGGGCGGTGCGCGAAGTTCTACGCGGCCAAGTTCGGACGGCCCTCACTGACGCCGGGATCTACTTTCGTTCGCTGCTGATCGGGTATTTCGAAGGCATCGGGGCGGAGCGCGGCATAGCTTGGCGGCTAGCGGACTCACTGGCGTTGCGGCGTTTTGTGGGCATGGGGTTGGACGAGAACACGCCGGACCACTCGACGATATCACGCACCCGGCGGTTGATCGATGTGAATACGCATCGCGAAGTATTCGCTTGGGTGCTGGGCGTTCTGGCCGATCATGGACTGCTGAAAGGGCAGCGGATTGCCATCGATGCCACAACGCTAGAGGCCAACGCAGCGATGCGCTCGATCGTGCGGCGCGACACGGGGGAGAGTTACGAAGAGTTTCTGCGAGGATTGGCGAAGGCTTCGGGTATCGAAACGCCGACGCGGGAAGACCTGCTGAGACTGGATCGCAAGCGCAAGAAACGCATGTCGAACAAAGAGTGGAAGAGTCCAGCGGACGAGGATGCACGGATCGCGAAGATGAAGGATGGGCGCACCCACCTGGCGCACAAGGCGGAGCATGCGGTCGATCTGGACACGGGCGCGGTGGTGGCCGTCACCTTGCCGGGTGCGGATCAGGGCGACACCACAACTCTGGACGCAACCCTCTGCGAGGCAGGCATGACAGGGGCGGAATTGGCCGGGCGCGAAGCGGCGTTGCGGCCTGACCGTGAGCCCAAGGTGAACGTCAACGGGGTCGAAGAGTTGGTCACCGATAAGGGGTATCACAGCGGCGCCGTCCTGCAGCGGGTGAAGAGTTACGAGGTCAGCAGCTACATTCCGGAGAAGCAGCCAAAGGGGCGGCGTAACTGGCAGGGCAAAGCGGAAGAACAGCAAGCCGTCTACGAGAACCGGCGGCGGGTACGAAGCGAGTACGGCCAGAGCTTACTGCGGCGACGTGGCGAGTTGGTGGAACGCAGCTTTGCGCATTGCTACGAAACCGGTGGCCTGCGCCGCTGCCACCTGCGCGGACGGGACAACATTTTGAAGCGGCAGTTGGTTCATGTCGGAGCGTTCAACCTGAGCCTGATTTTGCGCCACCTGCTCGGTGCGGGCACGCCGCGAGAGCTGAATAACCGCTCTGGCAACTTTGCTCTGAGCCTACTTTTGCTGCTCTGGTACGGGAATGGTCAGCAACCATGTCACAGCAGCCGTATCTCCGCATCGGCTACCAAGCATGTCGCAAGATCGCGTACCCGGCTGCGCTGTCCGCTGTGCAGAAAATCAGCTATTTGAACCACGGCCTGTTAGGAAGAATCCACTCTTCCGGGCGGATGGAGCGATCGAACTGTTTCAAGGGCGTCGCGATGATTGCTGGATGTGACTGTTGTTGGCCGTTGCATAGAGCCCGGCGTTATCACTCCATCTGGTGATTGCGATCACTGACCTATTCAAACGCTCGGTGTAAATTAAAGTAGCGGGGACGTGTTTCTTACACAACCACACCAAGGTGCGCCATGGCGTCTCAGGCAAAACTCTCTCGCATAGCCATCAACAAAATCCAGTCTGGGCTCGATTCTTGTCTTGCGCAAAACGCGCCGCATTGTGGCGTTTCCCTCGCTAAAGCGGGAGGGTTAGGTCGCGCCTAGAAACTTGCCAGAATCTAACCAAGGAGAACCCCATGTCAAAGACTTGGGTACTGGCTTACCGTTGTGCGGCTGGTCATCTTGAGCGGGCGGCCTACCACTACAAAGAGGCGGCGAAATACGAGGAGGCCGGGGATCACGAGAAGGCCACGCACCACGCCTACCTCGCTCACGGATACACTCAACACGCGATTCATGACGATGCTGAAGCGGCGAAACTACATGCCGAACACTTCTTGCATGTCGAGTACTGCCACTCCTCTGTGACAGTCGCCTCCGAGCAAGGAGCCAAGGGTGTCCGTGGCGAATAGAGCCGACGCGGGTTAAAGCACAGGTGTGAGGAGTCGTAATAGAGCGATCAACGATTTTGGGACAACGTGATCGAAAACACTCATCGAGGAACAACTCGCTGCCAACTCGACATGTCAACCACCAAAGGCGAGGTGGGGCAATAGTTCCTCTGACGAAGGAGGGGTTATACAGCTCCACCTCAATGCAGACGAGTTAAGTTTGCTCGCGGACACTTTGCTAGAACGGGTCGGCATGATATTAGCCGAAAAGTCTTCGGCGGCCAGCGTTCAAGGGAACGAGGACAGGGATCAAGCCGTTCGGCGGTATGACCACCTACTACTGGATAAGGTCCTGGCTAGAGATTTGCGACTCGACTCAGATGAGCTCGAGCAGGTGGCTGATCTCTTCAGAGAGCAAAAGTGCGACCTTGACGATGAGATTGCCCGCATGCAGAACTCCGCCGTGCGCCTTAAGCTGCAACAGAAGCTCGGGCTTGTGGAACGCATATTGGAACGGGTTGAAGAGGCACGTGCCATGCTTTGACAGAGCTTCACTTACAGAGGTCTGGTCCGCAAAGGGAGGTTCACCGGTATCGAAGCAGAAATTAGCCAACGAGGTAGTCTCAACAAGGCAAAGCGAAGAAATGAGAGGAGTGCGAAATGACGAAAGAACCAGGAAAGAAACCAGCAACATCGGCCCTTGTCCAGCCGGAGCCCTTTGAAGATCAGATTCGCGCGCGTGCTTACGAACTGTATGAGGAGCGTGGGATGGAAGACGGTAACGACCTGGATGATTGGCTTCGGGCTGAGGCGGAGCTCACGTCGGGTAAACACCGCAATGCTGCATCTTCACTAGAGGCGGCTAGTTTCGACAAAAGGAGTTAGCGGCAGTGAAAATCAGAGATAAGAAGATTGTCCACGCGAATCCAGGGCCGAAAGAAAAACCAAAGACCAAACCCAAAAAAGCAAGCAAGAGGAGTCCACAGTTCGACATCAAGGCAAGCCTGGTTTGGTAAGTGAATTAGATTTTGGATCTCAATAACAACGGAGGGCGCTGTACAGAATTTGCTCAAACGGCTGACATTCCCGACCTGGCAAACTTTGCGATATTGAACAGAAACCGCAAGCGAGTCGGGGTTTCAGGGAGATATAATTCCAACGTGGTGGCGCCGCCCGTCGGAGGTATGAAATGAGCACAAGAGGCATTCCGACCCGCAGTCAGCCTCTCCAGCCAAGCGAGTGCCATCGGTTGATTCGGTGAGATCCGCAAAACTTGCCACAGGCGAAACTGCGAAGCCTTCCCGGCTCCGAACGCCCAAACCGCGGCCAACCCATGGTGAAGCAGGTTTCGACGCCAAAGCCTTTCTCGCCAGAGCTGGGTTGGGCAAGAAAATCCTCAACCTGAAAAAGAACGAGACGGCGTTCGCACAAGGCGACTCTTCCGACGCGATTTTCTATGTGCAGAAGGGCAGACTGAGAGTAACGGTCACTTCCGCGAACGGAAAAGAAGCCACAATCGCCCTGGTGGGTGAAGGCGAATTCCTGGGGGAGGACTGCATGGTCTCCGCTCATCCTCTTCGACTCGCCACCGAAACCGCAATGACCGCCTGCGCGCTGCTCAGGATCAGCAAGCCGGAAATGGTCCGCGTTCTTCATCAAGAACCAGAACTGGCTGAGATGTTCACGTCCTTTCTTCTGGCGCGGAACGCTCGCTTCCAGGCGGACCTGGTCGATCAGCTCTTCAATTCCAGCGAAAAGCGGCTGGCGAGGATTTTGTTATTGCTCGCGCAGTTCGGCAAGGAAAGCAAACCCGAGACAGTGGTTCCCAAGATTAGCCAGGAGATGTTGGCTGAGATGATTGGCACAACCCGGTCGCGAGTGAGTTTTTTCATGAATCGTTTTAGGAAATTGGGCTTCGTCGAATATAACGGCGAGATTCGGATTCACAACACCCTTCTAAACATCTTCCTACAGGAATAAGGGCGCTGCAGTTTCACAGCAATGGATGCCAAGCGCAGACCGCGTCCCGGAGGCGCGCCCCATCGTCGCGTGCAAAATTGAACCTCAATTTGACGAAGGTCAGTGCTTTGCATGAATTGCCGTCGTGTCGTCAAGGTGAGTGGACTTCCGGAAGGATGATCGCCGACCGTAGATCTGTGTTCGGCAACCCGGAGGTTGGCCAGAAACTACCTTGGGGGAGATGCCGAACCGGGGTGCCGGCGGCATTGTTAGTGGCTCAGACATTACCCTTCGGTGCCATTGCCGATTCGTGAAGAGTCTGAGCGTGTTGCTTACATCCGTTATATAGCGTCGTTCCCGCTAACGCTCTTCTTTCTGCTTTTGTCCCGCTCTCGACCCTGGTACTGCCAACAAAACAAGACCCTTAACGCACTTGCTTCCTGGTTGCCGTCAGCCGAGGTGTGCGCTATTGGGTCCGTCGTGCGTTCAACAACATTACATGGGCGGACCGCCCGGAAAGGATAACTGCGATGTTTGGACAAATGATGGTTGAACTCGTGGTGCAGCTCGACCCCGGTGTCGATCTGCAGTCAGCGGTAGCCGCACTTATTAAGGTTGCCGAAAACGTCGAGATCGTTCGCTGGATCGAGTTACCGGCGTCGGTCCTGCTGTTCCTGCTAGTGCCCGGAGATCCGGATTCTGGAGCGGTCTATGTTCTGGACCGAAAGAAAGGAACTTGGTACGCCATGGACTTCGAGGACGAACAATTCGGCGGGTATAGCGTGACCCAGCTTGAAATGCTCCTGAAGGAGTGTAACTTCCTCGATCTCATTGAGCGGCCGGGACTTTGGCGGACGGGCTTGCGCTGGGTGGTACTGCCAGGAATGGTGCCTGAGGCGGCCGTTTGACAGAAAAAATATTCCGGGTTATCTAACGACACCCACATCCAAGAACCGTGTGGGGAAATGGCGAACACGAGCGCGTGGATTCGCGAATTTGTCAGAAGGAGGTGACGGGTCAATGGCAACGACAATCAGGGCAACCCGGCTAGTCCTCGAGGATTACCAAAGGCTGTTCGTGAATCGCCGCGCGTACACGATGCAGTCCATGCGGCCACACCCGGAAACAGGGCGGCACTACTACTTCCGGCCAAGCAAAAAGGGAACAGACCTACCCCTAATGCTGACGGAGGAAACCATCCGCCAACACTTGGAAGGCAAAATCACGGTCGGCCTGTACGCCATCAACCCGTCGACCCAACGCTGTAAGTGGGTCGCCATCGACGCCGACTACAAGAACTCCATGGAGGACTTGCTGAAGCTGCAGTACCACCTCACACAGGACGGGGTTGAGCCGGCGCTGGAGATGAGCAAACGAGGGGGACACCTGTGGATCTTTCTGGCAACGCCGTTGCTTGCGAAGGAGTGCCGAATCTACATCCATGACCTTGCTCTGAGGCTGGGGGTGCCGGTGAAAGGCTCAGGCCTGGCAGACGGCATCGAGGTGTTCCCGAAGCACGACGCTATCGGCCCCGGAGAGTTTGGCAACGCCATTCGTGGTCCGCTGGGAATTCACCGTGGCGCCAATCGCCGATTTTGGTTTTATGGCGCCGATTACACGCTGGAGGACCAGATCGGATACCTCAACCGTCTGCGAAAAGTCACCGAGGAAGAATTGCGGACGTTCATTGCCGGAAAGGAGCGTCCCGCGGCAGTCGCTTCCCCTGCACCGGCGAGGACCACTCTAGCTCAACGTAGACATGGGCAAGCCGAGTCGGACTTTCGCATCTTGGCGCACGTTGGTGCTGTGCGGAAGGTGGGACGGAACTACATCACGCGCTGTCCATCCTGCGCGGATTCTGGCCACGATCGGAGCGGCGACAACCTGGCCATCTTGATCGAAGATCCCCGCTTTTACAAATGCTGGGCCGGCTGCAGCAAGGAGATGATTCGAGTCGCCATTGGCTGCCCGATTCGTGTTCGGAGTTCTGCATAAGAAGAAGGAGAGTTGCTGGCATGAAGCAGAAGCGAGTGTTGGACCAAGAGGGGCTCAGGCTCTCTCGGCAGGCATTGCGAGTGTTGAAAGAACGAGGGATCTTCGCCCATTCGCCCGTGAGCCTGCAACACCAGCACTTGGCGAAACGCTATGTAGTGCGTGGACTGGAGTCCGGTGGGGCGGTCGGAGACCTGGGGCGATACGTGACCTTCGCGGGAGAATATGGCCAGGCGATCGAGTGTCTGCATCCGGTAGAAGCAATCGGAGTGAACGGTCTTCATGCGGTCCTCGTGGCGCCGGTACTGGTGAGAATCGAGATGATGCGCAAGGGACGAACCTACGAACTGCTGATTACTCGGCACTGGCCGGGGGAGGTAAACGACGGCAAGCGACCTCCGCTGGAGACGAAGGTTCTGTTTCGTGGCATTCATGGGCGGCTGGAATTGGATCTCTCAGGCAAAGACAAGAACCAAGGCGGTGCTGTATTGCCGATGTTTTATTCGCTCGCCGGGGAAGAAATCACTATCCCAAAACGGTTTCACGAGGCAATTCGTGCCATCACCAAAGCGGTGAACTGCATTGGCTGTTCGCATTGTCATTTTGTCAAACGGTCTAAGAGAGACGAAATACGCGCTGCGAGCGGTGTGCCCGCAAGTCAAAACGGCGACGAAACCGTGCTCGCAGCTGAGGGGGCGTGAAAGGAGTGGAGGGGATATGCATGGAAGGCTGAAGAACTACGCTCTGGTTATCTGCCTGTTTGTTTTTCTGTTCATAAGCATTGGAAATGGTCTACACCTGACTCCGGGCGCGGCCTTCATTGGTGCTCTGTCCGGCACCCCGCTTGTAATCTTCGCTTTCAATCGCTGGAGCGATGCCCGATGTCGGAGAGGGGAGGCGCGCAGAGAGGAATCCGCTTCCGAGATCGTCCCACTGCGCGAGCGACCATGAGACTTCTCCTGCGTCTGCTGCTACTGCTCGTTCTTAGCTCCTACCTATTGAGGCACTATGGGTCCTTCCTACGTGAGAGCCTTTGGCATGTGCAGTCGGCCGGGAACGGAGAACTTCTGAACTGTATTCCTGGGATAACCAAGGATCATCCGCAAGGCGGATTGGCAGAAGCGAACCTGCCGCCTGGAGTGTTGCCGCGCCACGACCTGACGCCAGGAGCAACGGATCCGCGCGTTACTCAACGCAATATCAGAAATACCATCTGTCGGCGAGGCTACACGGCGACCGTCAGACCGCCCTTCGAGTACACCAATGCGATGAAACACCAGCTGATGCGGGTTTACGGGGTTAGGGGCAGCATTCACGATTACGAACTTGATCACCTTATACCTCTGGAACTGGGCGGTTGTCCGAACTGCGAGACCAATCTCTGGCCGCAACCTTGGAACGTATTCCCAGGAGCGAGTGAGAAGGATGAGGTCGAAGACTACCTGCACCATCAAGTCTGTTCTGGCGCGCTGCCGTTAGCTGAGGCACAACGAGAAATCGCCTCCGATTGGTATGCGGTCTACAAAAGAATTCACACGCGGACGACAAGGCAGCCGCGGAAAGGCCAGCAATAAGGGAGGTTGTGCATGTCAGCAGTAAAGCAAGTCATTGCGATCAATGAAAACGAAGTCAGATCACCGGAGGGTACGCAAGCCGGGTCGGTGCCAGCCCCCGCGGAGATTGAGGGTTCAAGGTCTGAACTCGTGCGCGCGTTGCGCCGGCGCCTACCGGATGAGCGGCGGGCGCTTACTCATCACTTTTCGGTAGGCGGCCAAGAGGGATATCTCACTGTCGGAGTCTACGACGACGGTCTCCCCGGAGAAATTTTCCTCACCATGTCGAAACAGGGTTCGACCATCTCCGGGCTCATGGATTCGTTCGCAACGGCAGTGTCGCTCGCCCTCCAGCATGGTGTCTCGCTCGAAGTCTTGTGCAGCAAGTTTACCCACGTGCGCTTCGAGCCCAGCGGGTGGACGGGCAATCCCAAAATCGGCTTCGCCAAGTCCATTGTCGATTACATCTTTCGCTGGCTTGAACTGAAGTTCTTGACGGGCGAGCAGGGCGAGCTGTTTGTTCCTCCTCCGGTCGCAGTACACTCGTCCGCGGTTCCGAATGACAACGATGCGTTAGG
>JBEKTC010000036.1:0-20145 GCA_049516475.1 Candidatus Korobacteraceae bacterium
ATCACCGATAGCGGTACGACCGTCGTGCGATGGGGAGGTAATGCGACTTCGCGTTACAACTGGCAGGCGGGCACGTACAACGCGGCGAATGACTGGTATTTCGGCGACTATGGTTACACGGAAATCGGCGACAGCAGTTCGACCCAATTCATTACAGACGTCAAAGCAGCGGGAAGCGATCCGTTGATGACGATGGTGATGCTGGGTTGGGTCGCGAAGGATGTCAGCGACGGTAGTGCTTACAGTTTTTCCGTCGCGAAGTACGGAGCGCAATGTGCCGTGAATCCCTACAATTCCGACGACGGCGACGGAGTGGAGACCGACTGCGCGACCGACATCACGGGGAACGATCCGACGGATGCCAATGTCGAGCTGAAGGACTCGCCGCAGTCGGGAGATCCGCCGGGAACGGTCTATCGCAACCAGTGGGCCGCGGCCCTGGCGACGGCGTTCGGCAGCGCGCCCCATTTCTATGACATGGACAACGAAATCGACATCTGGGGCAGTACTCATCGGGATGTGCATCCCAATCCCTCCGCCTACAACGAAATGCGTGACACCTATATTGCCGAAGCGCGCGCTCTGAAGGGATGGGACGCTAATGCGATCCGGCTGGGTGCAGTCAGCTGCTGCTGGTGGTTCTACTGGAATGGCGCCAACAACAACGACAAAGGCGCGCATGCCGGAAACGATTTCCTGCCCTGGTGGCTGAACGAAGTCTATTGGCAGGACGAACTGGCCGGCACGCGGTCGCTGGATGTCTTTGACATTCACGCTTACCCGGATGGGCCCGACACCTCGGGATGGACTCTGGCGCAAAAGCAGGCGCTTTCCTTGCGCATCTATCGCGACTACTGGGACCCGACGTATGTGAGTGAGTCGGGAGATATTAACCAGCAGTGGGTCACGCAAATCCAACCTAACAAGACGATTCCGTTTCGCATCCCGCGCATGCGGGCGACGGCGAACATGATTTATCCCGGAACTCCGTTCAGCATCACGGAATGGAGCGCTAACTTTGCCGGCGAATCGGATTATTCGACGGCCTTGGCCGACGCTGATGCTTACGGCATCCTAGGACGCGAGCGCGTCTATCTGGCGTCGCGCTGGACCGCCCCGGCTTCGACAAATCCCAACTACCAGGCGCTGAAGTTATTCACCAACTACGATGGACAGCACCATAGCTTCGCGACCACATCCGTATCCGACACCAACAATGGCAGCGCGAACTTGTTCAGCAGCTACGCTGCGCTGAACTCCACCGGCACATCGTTGACCGTGATGGTGTTGAACAAGAATCCGTCCACCACCGTGCAAGCGCAGTTTGCCATCAACGGATTTACGCCCCGGCAAGTGACCGCCTATACCCTTTCGCCGAACAGCCCCACAAGGATCGTGGCGTCACCCCCGAGGCCATGGACCACTGTCACGCCGTTCGCCCCTTACACCGCCACCTTGCTGGTGGTGAGCGGCACGGCCCAGATGCCCAGCGCGGAGTGGGACCTTAACCCAGACACGACCATGGTGGCGGCGGGCGGCAGGGTGGTGCTTCAGCCGAAGATCCTGTCAGGATCGGGAACCGTGACCCTGGGTCTTCCACAGTCAGATCCCGGAATTGCACTGTTGGTTACACAACCTCACCTTAACTCGAGCCAGAACGGAAGCATCACCGTGATTGCCGGCATCAATCCCGGCTTCTATCACTTCACGGTTCCCAGCACCGACAGCGCCGGCGTGACGCAAAAGCAGAGTGGTTGGATTGTGGTGGGGAATCCGCCAGCGTCGTTGACGAAGACCGGCGACAATCAATCAGGACCGCCGGGCGGCCAGTTGAATCTTGCCGTGACCCTCAACCCCGGCAGTTCGGGCGGAAGTGCGCCGGGCGCGACGATTCTGTTCACCACCACTGCGGGTTCGCTGTCGGGCCGCACGGTGGTCACCGATTCGTCAGGCAATGCGCCTGTCGTGCTGACGTTGCCTTCAAGTCCAGGAACCGTGCACGTGACCGCCGAAGGTCCTTATGGACTCGGCCATCCGGATGTAACTTTTACGGAAACGGTGCAGTAGGGGACTGGGCCGAAGCGAGGACAAGTGTCGGCGAGGGCAAGGCCATATCCTGCCCTCAACTTCGTCGCGCTTTGGCTGCGGGATAAATCCCCAGCACCTTCACGAGTTCCGCGATCTCGCCCAGATGCCGGACGGCGTTACGCGCGGCCTCGTCGTCGCCGCGCAGAATGTCGACGAAAAAGACATACTCCCACGGATGTCCTCTCATGGGACGCGATTCGATTTTGCTCAGGCTGATGTCCTGCTGCGCGAACACGCTTAGCGCTTTGAACAGGGCCCCGGCTTCGTTCTTCAAAGCGAAGGCGATTGACGTCTTGTTGGCGCCTCTGGCGATTTTGTCTGATCTGCTGATCAGCAGGAAACGCGTGTAGTTTTGTTGGTCGTCCTCAATTCCTGCCAGCAACACGCGTCCGCCATATTGCTTTGCCGCCTGTTTCGGAGCGATAGCGGCGGCATCTTTCCATCCCTCTGAGACAACATGACGAACGCTGCCCGCCGTGTCATAGAAAGGGACCGCCTGGACGTTGGGATGGGAGCGAAAGAAATCGCGACACTGATCGAGGGCGACCGGATGCGAGAAAACCCTCCGGATATTCTGCAACTTAACGCCAGGTGGAGCGATCAAGTTGTGGCGAATCCGAAGATGAAACTCGGCGCGGACAAACACGTCGCGCGTGAGCAGCAGGTCGAAGTGCTCGGCCACGGAGCCTGCCAGCGAATTCTCGATGGGAATGACTGCCGCTTGTACAGAGCCGTTCTCCACCCGGTCGAAGACTTCTGCTGATCGCGCGCAGGGCACAACGGCGGCGCGCGGCAGCATCCTCCCCGCAGCTTCGTGGCTGAAGCAACCAAGTTCTCCCTGAATCGCAACCTTCATAAAGGATGGGCCGAGCTCAGCCGCTTCCTCATCTGGAAGGCGTCCAGCGAATGGCTGGCGTAATACTCGGGTATGGTGCGCATGATCTGGTAACCGAGCTTGCTGTACAACCGTACCGCTGGCTCGTTGTTCACCGCAGTTTCCAGATAGACTTCAGCGCATCCCAGGAAGCGCAATCGCTCTTCGCACGCGGTCATCAACTTGATTCCCAAACCATAGCGACGGGCTTCCGGAAGAATATCCAAAGTGAGAATGCGTCCGTATTTGCGCCGGATGGGATGAGCCACAACAAATCCGGCGATGCGATCCGCAGGGATGCCGTCGGCGGAAGCAGCCGCTCCGTCATGCCCCGTCTCGCCTTGCTGGAATTCTGCCACTAGCGTAATGGCATTGCGCTTGGTGATGAAGCCGCTCAGCTCCATCTGCGTATAGGAGATGCCACGAGGGAAGCAGCGCTGGTCGATCTCCCACAGGCGATCGAAGTCGGCTGAACGATAGTCACGGATGCTGAAGGCCAGTCCCGCTGTATTTGTGGTGTTCAATCCCAAAGCACAAGCTCTGCCACCATCATAAGCGGGCTGGCACGCGGCGAAAAGTAACGCCCCCTACTGCGTAATCGTCTTGACGGCGTCCCCCACCTTGAAGCCGGAGCCGGAGACGGGAGCTCCCACGGCGGAAATGTCATCCACGTCAGTCAGGCGGATCACGCCAACATCCGTGGTTAGCTTGCGGATGACCTGGCCGGTCGAAGGATCTTTGATCTCCTTGGTGACACGCTTCACCGTCAGTTGGTCGCCGACCTTCAGGCCGGCCTTGGCGCCGATGTTCAACACGATTTGGCCGCCGTCCACCGATGCCACCACACCTTCGACGCTGATGGTACGGGCCACCAGCTTGGTGTTGTCCGCCACCAGTTCAGCGGACATCTGGGTGACGGCCGCGTTGATGGCCTCGCCGATGATGGTCTGCTGGAAGTCGCTGCTGCCGAAATCTGCCTCGCCGGCGCCGAATCCGTGCCAGTTACCGCCCGCGCCGCCTACCGAGGTACTGTCGCGCTCGGACTCGCCCTTGCCGGTCGCAACTCCCATGATCTCAGCCGTGTCAATATTTACCAGCCGGGCATCGAGCACCACGACGGCCTTGCTCTTATTCTTGCCGACGTGCATGCCGCCGAGTCCAGCCCAGCCGCCGCCGGCGCCGCCAATGCCGGTGTGCTTGTTGTCGTTGCCGAACTGCGTGACACTTCCGACGACGATGGCATCAACTCCCAGAAGCTTGCCGATCTTGGCGGCCGAGTTGGGATCGGCGCGATCGCTGTTGGAGAAATTCTGCTCCGCCAGGATCTTTGCCATGGCCTTGCGCTCGATCACCGAATACGTGCCGTCCTTCACCAGGTCGCGCACCAGCAGATCGGAGATGCCCTTGCCGATATCGACATTGCTGCCAAAGTAGGCCGCGGATGCGGACTGCACGGTGGCATAGTCAAAATCAAAAATCGCGATGCGCTTTTTGCGGCCTGTCGGCGCGGGCGAGGTTTGCGCGCCCACGGGCAGCGCCACGACCAACGATGCTACGACGAGAATGAAGGACAGGACCCGATGCATACGATTGTCTCCCTGTATTTAACCTTGGCCCGCGTTGGCGGCCAAGGCATATCCCGATTTGCGCCTGTAATTTGGAACAGCGGTATGGTACACCGACTTGGTTCAAACCGGGCAAGTTTTTATGGTGGGACGACATTCCACGCATTGGCGCTGTTCCCAATTGGGTCTGCTTACCTCCGGCGCAACCGGATGACAAGGTTGCCGCCGCCACAGTACTCTCAAAAGATGGCGAAACCTGTTCCTATCGGCGCGCGCGGCGAAGCGGGGAGGCACGTGGAATTTCGACACACCTTGAGCGCATGGAAGCCCGAGCTGCCTGCGGTGCTGTCAACCCCGCACATGATCGGCTGGATGGAAGCGGCCGGCTTCGAAGCGCTGCTGCCCTTCTGCGAAGGTGACGAGGTGAGCGTGGGTACGGCCATCAACATTGTGCATCGCGCACCTGCGTGGATTGATGCAGTCGTGAAGTGCGAGGCCGTGCTGGAGTCGATTAGCGGCCGATTCCTGACATTTCGTGTGAGCGCGCACAATGGCAGCGAAGTGATTGGTTACGGCACCATCGCACGAGCGATTGTGAGCAAGAGCAGGTTCGAGGAGAAACAGAAGATCAGTAGCCAGTAGCCGGTTGTCAGTTGTCAGTTGTCAGTTGCCCGAGAAGACTGCCTCGCCTTGGCCAAAAAGAAGGCTACAACCTATCTCGTAAATCGATTTGTATCAGTGCACCCTTTGGCTACGCTTAGGGCAGGCTCTTTCAGCCGTGCCCGGATACAGAGCAAAAGCAGTTCGTGAGATGACTCAGATAACCTTCAGCCAAATTGGTCCGCGCCTCTGCGATAAACTGCCATAGGATTCTGACCCATGCGCGTCCTGTACTTCTCGCCGCGAATCTGCTGGCCGATCATCTCGGGCGCGCACCTGCGCGATTTCTATTTCGCGCGGCAACTGGCGCGCAATGCCCAGCTCACCTACATCGGGCTGGTCAACGACGACAGCGGCGAAGCACAAGCCAGCCTGCTGCGTGGGCAACTGGAGAATGGTGCTCAGGTTCTTGCACTACGCCGCGAGGCCGGATACCGGCCAGCGAATATCGTCCGCGGACTCATCGGTCCTACGCCGCTCAATGTCTTGAACTTCACCTCGGCCTGCGTAATCGCGGAAGTGGATCGACTGCTGCGCGAGCAAACCTTCGACACGATTCAGATCGAAAGCATGCACCTGATTGCCTATGCCCGGCGCATTCGGCAATTAGTGCCGCAGGCACGCGTCATCCTCGACTGGCACAACATCGAGTCGGAAATTCTGGCCCGCTACGGGGAGAACGACTCGAACCCGCTGCGCGCGTGGTATGCGCAGCGCACTTCCACGCTCTCGCGCCAGGTCGAGGACGAGCTTCTGCGCCTGTGCCATGCCCACACGGTTTGCAGCGAGCGCGAGCGCGAGGTCCTGCTGCAGCGTGTGCCCGGAGCCCACATCGAGGTCGTGGGCAACGGCGTCGATTGCGATTTCTTCGCGGCGAATCCTGCTTCCAGCGGCGCTCGCCGCGACGTGCTCTTCATGGGCCGCATGGATTACCACGCCAACATCGATGCCGCGTTGTTCTTCGTCAGGAACACTTGGCCGCTGATTCACGCTCGCCGGCCTGAGTTGCGGCTGGTGATCGTGGGAGCCCAGCCCACGAAGCCGATCCTGGCGTTGCGCGAGCAAGGCATCACCGTCACAGGAACTGTCGACGACGTCCGCCCGTTCTACCAAAGCGCGCTGACTTCGGTTGTGCCTTTGCGAGTCGGCGGCGGAACTCGGCTGAAGGTGCTGGAGGCGATGGCCGCGAGAACTCCGGTGGTCTCGACCACACTCGGCGCCGAGGGATTGGCGGTGACGCCGGGCAAGGACATCGTGATCGCCGACTCTCCGGAGGCAATGGCCGCTGCCGTCGTTGGCTTGCAGGATGAAAGTCCGCTGTGGCAACAGTTGGCTGCCAACGCTCGCCGCCTGGTGCAGATGAAATACGACTGGTCGGTGGTGGGCGAGATACTCTGGCGCTTGCATACCGAAGACGTTGCAATGGGAGCGGCATGCCTCAAAGCGACCTAGAGGCTGGGAGCGGGCAGCGGTCCACCGTCCGCAACCGGCGATCGTCGATCTTACCCCGTGGCGTGCTCATCGGAGTCTTCGCGCTCGCCGCGGCCCTGGTCTTCTTTCTGCTCTCGCGTGCCGGATCCTTCCTGGTGGTCGACGATCCCCAGCGCTCGGATGTCATCGTGGTGCTGGAGGGATCGGGCGATACTCCCGGCTATTTTCGCGCGCTGCATCTTAAGCGCGAAGGCTATGCCGGCAAGCTCTTGCTCAACGCCAATGTCAACGCCGAAATCTTCGGCAAGACAGAAGCCGAATTGGCTCGCGAGTATTTGGATCGCATCGGACAGCAGGCCACCCAAATCTGCCCCACCGCCAGCGGTTCGGTATTTGCCGAAGCCGCCGATGTCCAGCGCTGTCTTCAGCGTATGGGCGCAAGCTCCGCAATCCTGGTGACCTCCGACTTCGGAACCCGTCGCACGCTCTCCATCTTCCAGAAGCGGCTGCCGCAGTATCGCTGGTCGGTGGCCGCAGCCTCCACGCCGTATCACTTTGCCGAGGCCTACTGGAAGCACCGAGGCTGGGCCAAGACCGTCTTGCAGGAGTGGGAAGACTTTCTGGAGTGGAAGCTTATCGACCAGTGGCGAGGGGATGTGGTGCTGCATTGAACGCCGCCGGGCCCTCATCTAGTCAACGACCTGCCGTTGAAGAAAGCTAAATTGCTCTTCGCACCTGCTTGCTTGCAAGAACCTCAACCATCGGAAGTTCCCCTGTAGTGCCGTAAGTATTTCGCTATCAGAGTATTACACCGTAAGGTGAAATTAATTTGACTTGTCCCCATCACAGGACTAATGGTAGCGGCAACACCGCAGCCGTTGGTACAGAATCTGGTTGCCAGAATCGAGATTTGCGCTACCGGCTCGCAAAGGAGGATTGTTATGACGATCTCAGAGCAATATCGGAGTTCCATGATGGCTGGAATGGCCATAATGGTCGGCCTTTTCATCCTGCTGGTGACGGCAAACGCCGCACAAGCCCAGACCTTCCAAGTCCTGCACACCTTTACCGGCGGAGCGGATGGAGCATATCCGGTGGGGGGACTGACCATGGACCGAGCGGGAAATCTCTACGGGGCGACCAGTGCCGGAGGCTACCTCGAGGGTTACTGCGAAACCGAACGCGGAGCCAACGGCTGTGGCGTGGTATTTAAAGTCGCTCACGAGGGTTCCGGCTGGGTTTTGAGCCCCCTGTATGCCTTCATGGGAGGCAGTGATGGGCTTTTTCCCGTAGGCAGGGTGATTTTCGGCCCCGATGGCGCCCTCTATGGAGTGACCCAGGCCGGCGGAGGAGTCGACTGCAACGCCGGCTTCGCGACTTGCGGAGTAGTCTTCAGACTGACACCTCCAGCATCGGTCTGCAAATCATTTATCTGCACATGGCAGGAATCGACCATTTTGTCCTTCAACGGCCCTGGCGGGGCCCAGCCAACGAGCGAAGTGGTCTTCGATCGGGCAGGAAATCTCTATGGAACGACTTACTACGGCGGCGGCAATGGGAACGATATTTGTATCTATGAAGGCAACGGCTGCGGCACAGTTTACAAACTGACCCCTTCCAATGGCACTTGGACGGAGACTGTTCTCCACGCCTTCCCCGCCACGGGATTCGACGGGCAGAATCCCGACGCCAATCTGATTGTCGACAGCGCCGGCAATCTCTACGGTTCAACGGTAGCAGGAGGCGGCGCCGGCTTGGGGTCAGTTTTCCAGCTATCGCCCTCAGGCTCCGGCTGGACGGAGGATCTTCTCTATAACTTCGTCTACACAAACGGCAACGGAATCGAGCCGGAAGGGGGCTTGCTACTGGCTTCAGGCAACCTGCTTGGTACGACCCCTAGCGGCGGCACAGGGGGCGGCGGCACGGTGTTCCAGTTGACGCCAGGCCAGGGCGGTTGGACGTTCAACCTGATGTATAGCTTAACCGGCCAGGATGGATTCGGCCCGCAAGCCAGCCTCACCATGGACGCTGCCGGCAATCTCTATGGCACGACGGCTGCCGGCGGAGCCTATGGTTACGGTTCAGCTTTCAAGCTAACGCCCTCGAATGGGGGGTGGACATATACCCCGCTGCACGATTTCACCGGCGGAAGCGACGGAGGTTACATATCAAGTAATTTGATCATGGATGCCAACGGCAACCTCTACGGAGTGGCCAGCGGCGGCGCATCACAATCCTGCTTCGATGGCTGTGGCGTTGTCTTCGAGATCACGCCGTAAGGCGGCGGCTGGCGCTCAGTAGTTATCTCCTGGGCGCTGACGCGCACGTGGCGGATCGGCCGCCACTTCGCAGAGGAGATTGATATGACTTTCGCAAAGCGATACCGCAGTTCCGCAATGGCCCGGCTCGTATGCATAGCCGGCACTCTCGCTCTTCTCACCAGCTTGGCGCAGGCGCAGAGCATCACCGTGCTGCACAACTTTACTGGCAGAGACGATGGCGGTGCTTCGCAAGCTGGCCTGACCATGGATCGGGCGGGAAACCTTTACGGCACAACCAACGAGGGTGGCACGGGAGGATTTGGGGTCGTCTTCCGTATGTCGCCCGCCGGATCAGGCTGGGTTTTGACCACGCTACACAGTTTCAATTCCACCGATGGCGCGTCTCCGGATGGCGGCGTTATCTTTGGACCCGACGGGAGCCTCTACGGCATGACTACGTGGGGCGGGAACTATGGTTACGGCACAGTCTATCGCCTGCGGCCCTCGCCTACTATCTGCACCTCGGCTCTCTGTCCCTGGGAGGAAAGCCTGCTCTACAGCTTTACCGGGGGCGCGGACGGACAATATCCAGGCTATGGCAATCTGGTCTTTGACCACTCCGGCAATCTCTACGGCACAACATCATCTGGCGGCGACGGGAACGGCGGTGTGGTTTTCAAACTCACACCTTCCAATGGCAGCTGGACGGAGGGCGTTCTCTGGAACTTCAGCGGATCCGCCGGCGGATTGAGTCCGGAGAGCGGCCCGATCTTCGACAACGCTGGCAACCTCTACGGCACCACCAACTACGGCGGCACCTACGGCGCCGGCACAGTTTACGAGGTGTCTCCTTCGGGTTCGGGTTGGAGCGAGCAGACCCTGGCTTCCATCGACTTCCCCAACGCAAACACCTGCGGCGGCGTGGTCATGGACGGACATGGAAATCTCTTCGGCGCCTCGGGTTGTTTCGTCCCTGGCCAACCGGGCGGCGTCTTTGAGCTGACGCCATCCAACGGCAGTTGGACATTCAATGTGTTGCACGCGTTCACGTCCAGCAGCTATAACGAAGGCCCCTATGACACACCGACGCTCGACGCGGCCGGCAATGTCTACGGCACATCGATCTCAACCGGCGCGTATGGCGGGGGCGAAGTTTTCAAGCTGACACCGTCGAACGGGGGCTGGACCTACACCTCAACCAGCTTTGACTTCACGAATGGAGACGGTCCCACCGGCAGTGTAATCCTGGATGCTGCGGGAAATATCTACGGTACGACCTTCAGCGACGGGTCCGACGGGTTCGGTACGGTATGGGAGATCACGCCGTAAAGGCAATTGCCAGTTGCCGGACAGGGTGCCCGGCAAATCGATGGAAGCGCCGCAGCTGGCGCTTATTGCCGCAGTACGACACCATCAGCGAGACAAGCTTTCCAAGGTCTTCTGATAGAACTCCACCAGCGTCCGCCGATACGCCTCAGGGGTGTGGCTGGATTCCGCGCGCGCTCGCGCCGCCGCACCCAGCCGACGACGTAATTCCTCGTCGGAAAGAATTCGCAGGAGCGTCTTCGCCATGGCTCCAGGATTGCGCGGCGGGACCATCAATCCCATAACGTTCTCTTCCAGAATTTCCGGCACACCGCCCACGGCGTTTGCGGCAATCGGCAAGCCCGCCGCCATTGCTTCCAGCACCACGTTCGGCGATCCTTCCGAGTACGACGGCACAGCAACCACCGACGCCATCGCGTAGTACGGCTTGGTGTCGCGCTGAAATCCCGCAAACGTTATCCGCTTCTCAATTCCCAACCGCGCCGCCAACTGCGCCAGTGGCTCCCGCTCCGGCCCGTCGCCCACGATCACGATGCGGAAGCGCGGCACTCCCGGCAACTCGCTGAGAACAGCTGCGGCTCGGATCAAATCGGCATGGCCCTTCTCCTGCGAAAGCCGCCCGATGGAGAGAATCACGCCTTCGTCGTCCGCAATCCCCAGCTTCCGCCGGGCGCGTTGCACCTCTTCCTGCGGCGGTGCCACGAACGGCCTCACCGAATTGTGCAAGATCATTATCTTGTCGCGGT
This sequence comes from Candidatus Korobacteraceae bacterium, assembly GCA_049516475.1. GTDB lineage: Bacteria > Acidobacteriota > Terriglobia > Terriglobales > Acidobacteriaceae > Bog-257. The sequence continues at coordinate 10,952 of JBEKTC010000036.1, forward strand.
CTACGCCAACCTTCACCAGGTCGTCGGCGAAGGGGCGGCAGACGGTCACCACGCGATACGCCTTGGGCAGCGACCAGCGATCCAGGAGCGCATACGCACGATCGAGTTGGCTGATGGCCGTGTAGCCGTGGTTCCACGCCACCCAGGGATATTTTTTATGCAATCCCAGCAGCCGCACCAGAAAGTGCGACTTAATATTGCGCGTCTCCAGAATGTCAGGATTGATCTCTGCGACCACTCGCTTCAACTGGCCGAACACTCGCGTGTCCCATCGCCGCCGCTCGGCTACGGTCGACACGGCGAGGCCGGCTTCCGTCGCTGCCAGCGCCAGCGCACTCTCTTCGGCCCCGCGCTGGTAGGTGACAATCGTGACTTGCACCGCCGGCAGCCCAACCTCAGCGCCCTCTGCCGTCTTGCCGAACTCGATGAGATTGCGCGCCGGACCGGTCACCAGCGCATTTTCGATCAGGGTCAGGACTCGGATGGTCTTGCCGGTCACTCTGACCTCTGCTCTTGCAGGGATGGTGCAGGCGCAGCGGCTGTCTGCTTCGTGTTCTTCACCACCACGCGCGCCGGATTGCCCATGGCGACACAGTAGGGCGGAATATCGTTGACCACCACGCTGTTGACGCCGATGATCGCGCCCTCGCCGATGGTCACGCCTTTCATGACGAAGACGTTGTGCCCGATCCAGGCGCGGCGTCCAATGCGCACGGGCTTGACCTCGTCCTCGTGCGGCGGCAGGTCGGCAATGCGCTCCATGGCGTCGCGCGGATGAGCATCGGTATCCATGAAGCGCACGCCCGAAGCGACGTTAATGTCGTCTTCCAGCACAATTTCCTTGTTCACGATGAAGACGACGTTATGGCCAATATCCACGCGGTTGCCGATGATCAGCTTAGGCTCGTCGAACAGGCGCCCGCTGAAAATGTCGATCTTGCCGAAGAGGTTCACGTCGTCGCCAATGTAGATCTTAGCTTGGCCCAGGATGAACGGCAGCCGCCACACCCGCAACCGTTTTCCGACAGACGCGCAGCGCCCGCGGAACATCGGCTCGACAAAGAAGTAACTGAATACCCAGTGCAGCCCCACGGACGCGGTTTGCCAGGCGTTATAGCAGAATCCGAGAAAGGGATTAAAGAAGGCAGGCAGCGGCAGCCGGCTGGATTCGACGCGCCGCGCAAACTTGCGAATGCCCCGATAGAAAGGCGTCTCCCCGCGACGTATCTTCAGCAACAATGAGGCCATGAATGTACCGATACCAGCTTATTGGGGATTGCAAATCATAGCAATGTTGTTGGAGAGATCAGATTGTCATTACGAGCGCCCGAGGTTGGCGTGAGGATCCTGCTTTTCCGTGGAACGGCCAAAAAACAGATCCCTCGCTACGCTCGTGATGACAATTCAAGGTTGGGCCGCAGTTTTGGAGGTCGAACCCAAGAGCCTTCCGACTTGGTTGTCATCCTGAGCGAGCGAGCCGCTGCGGCGGGCGAGTCGAAGGACCCCTATTATCGGCAAAATCGTGTGTCGTCCCTGCCGGGACTCGGATCATTGGGACCCTGCTACCCAGCGCTTTACGCCACGGGCTAACTTCATCCCGCCGCTGCGCGGCTAGTCCCACGGCGTTTCATTTGTTTTGCCGACCAGAAAATCCATCAGCGACAATGAATCTGGGGTTCGCGTCCCTGTGCAAGTGGGATGAAAATCAAGCTTCCACCCGCGCAGGTTTGTGAATCAAATATTCTCCGTGCTCTCCGTGCCTCCGTGGTGAAATCCAACTACTTTCCCGGCGCCAAAGTCTCCAGGAAGTAGTCGTCGATCATGTGGAACAGGTGGGTGCGCGCGGCGAACCCGGCGATGCCGTGGGTCTTGCCCGGATACACCATCAGCCGGAACTGCTTACCCGCATTAATCAGATTGTTGACCATCTGAATCGTGTTCTGCACGTGCACGTTATCGTCGCTGGTGCCGTGCACCTCCAGCAGCTTGCCGTGCAGGTCGGCGGCGAAGTTCACCGGCGAGCTATCCTTGTAGCCCGCTTCGTTGTCTTTCGGCAGGCCCATGTAGCGCTCGGTGTAGATGGAGTCGTAGAGCAGCCAATTGCTTACCGGCGCAACCGAAACTCCACTTTTGAATACGTCGCTATGCTCCATCGCGTAGAGCGTGAAGGTTCCGCCGTAGCTCCATCCCCAGAAGCCAATGCGGCTGCTGTCAAGTTGCGGAAACTGCTCCAACGCCTGCTTCACCGCGGCCAGTTGGTCGCTCAACTCCACCGGGCCTAAGTGGTGCTTGACGGGCAACGCGAAGGCCTTGCCGCGATTGGCCATACCGCGATTGTCTACATGCAGCACGGCGAAGCCTTGACGTGCCAGGATCTGGTCAAAGAGATCGTAGCCAATCCAGAAATCGCGAATCGTCTGCGCTCCCGGACCGCCATAGGGATTCACGATGAGCGGCACTTTGCCATTGGAGATCATGGGGCCGCCCGGGGGCGGAAGCAGAATCTCGCCTTCCAGGGTGGTGGTGCCGTCAGCCGCTTTGAAGTCGACGACCTTCGGCGTGAGCAGGTTGTAAGCCTCGACACTGTGCGGCTGCCAGAATGCAGTGCAGGCGCCGTCAACGCTGCACACCGACGTGCTGGGCGGAATGGTCAGCGCGGAGAAGTTGTCGACGTAGTATTTCGCGTTCTTGGGGTCGAAGTCAGCGAAGTGGCTTCCGTCCTGCTTCGAGATGCGATGGAAGTTCTGCCCGTTGAGGCCGACGGCGAATTCGTTGCGCTGCCGCCAGTCGCCTTCATTGGCCGAAAAATAAACGATGCCCTGCTGGTCCACGCCATCGACGCTCTCGACCTCCCAGTCGCCATGGGTAAGTTGCGCTTCCATTTTGGCGGGGCCGCTAAGTGGATTCTGCTTGTCGAAGCGATAGAGATAGATGTGATTGTGGCCGTCGCGCCAGCTCGTCCACAGATATCCGTCGCCGGAATCCAACAGCTTGAAGTCGACTTCGGGATGCATGTCGATCCAGGCGTCAGTGCTCTCGGTCATCATAAGCTGCGATTTGCCGCTGTCGACGTCGACGAAATACAAATCGAGGCGGTCCTGAACGCGGTTAAGCGCCATCGCCCAAAGCAGTCCGTTGCGCACCCAGCCGAAGCGAGGGATGAGCACGTTGGGATCGTTGTTCAGCGGGAGCGCGCCGGCGCTGCTGGCAGTGATCCATTTGATCTTGCCGCCGTTGCTTCCTACCACGGCCAAACGCACGCCGGGGTTGGGATCGCCGGGCTGAGGATATTTTTCCTGGTCGACCGTGGGGTGAGTCGGAATCCAGTCGGTGATGGGATAGGTGGGCACGTCCTTCTCATCCATCTGGAGAAACACGAACTGCTTGCCATTGGGCGACCAGAAATAATTGCTGCGCGAATATAGTTCTTCCTCGTATACCCAGTCGACTTCACCGTTCAGCAGATTGTCATTGCCATCCTTGGTGAGCTGGCGTTCTTCGTTGCCGGTTGTCGTGCGCACGTAGAGATTGTGTTTGCGGACGTAGGAAATCCGATCTCCATCGGGCGAGAACTTGGGATCGGCGCTCTCATCGTTGCTGGAGGTAAGTTGCACTGCAGTGCCGTTGTCCAGGCTATAAAGCCAAAGCTGGCCCATGGAGTCGAAGAGCAGATGTTTGGAGTCGGGCGCCCATTGATAGGCGGCGATGGAATAGCGCTGCGCCGCTTCTTTCTTGCGCTCGTCCTTGATGGCGCTGGCGGGCGGAGCCAGCGACGCCAGCTTGCCGCTGGCTACCAGCACTGCCGACTTGCCGGTGGCGACATCGACGTAGTAAAGCTCGCCGTGGTCGCCACTGTCGTCGCGCTGCACGAAGGAGACTTTGACGCCGTCGGGGCTCCACTGCACGTTCTCCGGACCTCGGCCCAGAATGCCGCCCGGTTTGAACATTTCTTCGATGGTCAGCTGCTTCTCGCCTTGAGGTGCCGGCGCGGCGGTTTGTGCGGTGAGAAAGGAAGAGCAAAGAGCAAAGAGGACGAAGAGAGCGAAACGAGCTTTCACGGCAACTCCGGAGAGTGAATTGACTGCGGGAAAAGTTTATCAGGGAGCGGGCGCTGAGGATGACAGATGTGAGGAGAGACAGATCCTCGTGACTAGAGGGGTTCCTTCGGCAAGCTCAGGGCAGGCTCTTCGACTCCGGCGTCGCAAAAGCGACGACGCCTCCGCTCAGGATGACACATGTTGGAAGGCTGAGGATCACGGATCGAGGACAACGAAACTAGCGCGCCATCTGGTAAATCCGCAGCAGTTCGACCAGCACGATGAAGATTCCGATGCCGAAGTACAGGTTGCGGGCGGTTTCGGTGCCGAGGGCCGCCGGCAGAGGCACGCCGCGCTGGCGGAAGCTGAGCACCAGGGAGCGTTCGCGCTCCAGCATGAAGTCGGCAATTCCCCGGTGGCAGGCGGCGATCACCAGGCCAAGAAGAAGTCGCAAGATTTCCAGTGGCATAGGGCAATCCTAAGCTGGTCCAGAAGGCTCGCTCAATAGAAAAAAACCTTAATCTCAGATGCTGGGTCAGAATGGGATTCCCGCGGGAGCTGTTCCTTTCTGAATGCTAGAATCGAAAAGCCACGATGAATGCAAACCTGCAAACTCTGATCAAGCTGCAAGAAGTCGATTTGCGCATGGCTGCACTCCGCGCGGAGATTGCGGCCCTGCCCAAGGAAGTAGCGCAGATTGAGGCCAAGCTGGCCGGCTCCAGGGCCAAAGTGGAAGCGGCGCAGGCGGCGATCAAGGCCGACGAAACGGCCCGCCGCAAACACGAATCCGATATCAAGGACCAGCAGGAGAGGATCAGCAAGTATCGCGACCAATCGCTGAAGGTGAAGACCAACCAGGAATATAAGGCGCTGCTGAGCGAGATTAATCAGGCCGAAGCTGAGATCGCCAAGCTCGAAGACAAGGTCCTGGAGATCATGGTGGCGGCCGATACGCGCAAGGAGGCCCTGAAGCAGGCGGAGGCGACGCTGAAGGCCGACACCGCGGAGAACGAGCGAGAGAAAGAACACGCCCGCCAGCAGACTGCCGCAGACCAGAAACAGCTAGCCGAACTCAGTGACCAACGTCAGCAGCTGCGCTCCGGGGTCGACGAAGAGGCCTTGAACCACTACGACCGCGTGCTGAAGCTCCGCGGCTCGGTTATGTCTGCGGTGTATGAGGACGAGAGTTGCTCGGCGTGCCGCGTGCGGCTGCGTCCCCAGGTGTTTCAAGACGTGACCAGCAACCAGCAGTTTGTTACCTGCTTTTACTGCAATCGGATCCTCTACTACGTTCCGCCTCCGCCGAAGGAAGAAGAAGCCAAAGATGGCAACGCGCCCGCCGCTGCGGCCTCGCAGGAAGAGGAAGCGACTCAGGCGGATGAAGGCGGGGCGCAATAGCGGCGCAAGCCCAAGCGCAGGGCGATCTCCTCCCGCGATACAATAGATCCATCGCATGGCTACGGCTCCGGAATTGATCCAGATCGAAATTGGCCCGCGCCAACCCGCTCCCAAGCCGGAGTGGCTGAAGGCGCGTGCGCCCATGGGCGACAACTATCACGATCTGAAGACGCTGGCGCGCAAGCTGGACTTGCACACGGTTTGCGAGTCGGCGCACTGTCCTAACATCGGTGAGTGCTGGAACCATCGCACTGCGACATTCATGTTGCTGGGCAACCTGTGCACGCGGCGCTGCGGTTTTTGCGCGGTGCCTAAGGGCCGGCCGCAGCCGATCGACTTCGAAGAGCCTGGCCGCGTCGCCGAAGCGGTGGAGAAGTTGGGCCTGAAGTTTGCCGTCGTCACCAGCGTGAATCGTGATGACGACAATGTCGGCGGGGCGCGCGTCTTCGCCGAGACCATACGAGAGATCCGGCGGCGCGTTCCGGAATGCCGGGTGGAAGTGCTGATCCCGGACTTCCAAGGATTGGAAGAGCCGCTGCGCATCGTGATGGATGCCGAGCCCGACATCCTGAACCACAACACCGAGACAGTGCCGCGTCTGTATCGCGTTGCGCGCTCGGGCGCACGCTATGAGCGCACGCTGCGGCTGCTGGAGCGTGCCAAGGAGTTGAATCCTACCAAGCCTACGAAGACTGGCGTGATGGCCGGCCTAGGCGAAAGCACGGATGAGTTGCTGGCTGTGTTTCGCGACCTGGCGGAGCGTAAGGTCGATATCCTCACCATCGGCCAATATCTGCGGCCATCAAGAGACCACCTCCCGGTGGCGCGGCTCTACCCGCCCGATGAGTTCCGCTTCCTGAAAGAAGAATCGCTGAAGATGGGATTCCGCCACGTGGAGTCGGGGCCGCTTGTACGCTCCAGCTATCACGCGCACGAGCAGGCGGACGCGGGCACGCGGATCGTCTAGAAGACCACTTCGACCTCGCGGACGTCTTTTCCGCGTGTCAATTCGGCTACGGCTTCTAGATACTCGCGTATGGCGTCCCGGATATTCTCCAGAGCTTCCTGTTCGGTCGCGCCCTGCGACCAGCAGCCGGGCAAGCCGGGACACGAGACTGCGAAGCCTTCTTCTGAGGACTGCAGGGCAACACGATAGATCATGGATTGAATGTTACTACTGTTGAGGGACTCGCGGACGGCAAAAACTTGCTGGGCTCCAGATCACTTCTGCACGAAACCCTTCATCCTCCGCAACACCGATTCCGGCGCCTGGACGTCCAGCTCGACATAGCCGTCGCGATACTCGCGCGATAAAACAACCGACTTGGCGTCGAGCGTCGCCAATACCTTTCCTTCAGACTGCGGCACGTGCAGGCGCACGCGCTGCACCGGATCTTCGGAGATTTTGGCGTCGATCAGCTCCAGCAGTTTATCCAAGCCAATTCCCTTGGCCGCGGAGACATGTACCACAGTGTCGGAGTCGCGCAGGCTGTCGCGTTTCTTTTCCGGCAGCAGATCAACCTTGTTCATCACGTAGAGGCGAGGCTTGTCCTGCGACTCAAGCTCGCGCAAGACTTCTTCCACCTGGACCTGCTGCTCGCTCGCAGTCGGACTGGTCACGTCGGAGACGTGCAACAGCAGCGAGGCGCGCTGCACTTCTTCCAGCGTTGCCCGAAAGGCGGAAACCAGCGTGTGAGGCAGGTTTCGAATGAATCCCACAGTGTCAGATAGCAGGACCTCGCGTTTGGAGGGGAGCACGGCATGCCGCAATGTGGGATCGAGGGTGGCGAACATGCGCTTGCTCTCCAGCACCCCGGCTTTGGTCAGCGCATTGAATAGCGTCGACTTGCCCGCATTGGTATAGCCGACGAGCGCGACCGTCGCAATAGGCGCGGATTCGCGGCGCCGCCGCTGCTGTCCGCGGATGCGGCGAACATTTTCCAGTTGCTCCTGGACATGACGAATACGGCGATTGATCTTGCGGCGATCGGTTTCCAACTGAGTTTCACCGGGACCGCGGGTCCCGATACCGCCGCCCAGTTGCGACATCTCCACTCCACGTCCGGCCAAGCGAGGCAGCAGGTATTGCAGCTGCGCCAGCTCCACCTGGAGTTGACCTTCGCGGGTGCGGGCATGGCGCGCGAAGATGTCGAGGATAAGCTGGGTGCGATCGAGGACGCGGGCGTCGAGTTCGCGTTCCAGGTTGCGCTGCTGCGAAGGCGTCAGTTCATGATCGAAGATGACGAGGTCAGGCGCAGTGGAAGCCACCGCGCCCTTCAGCTCCTCCAGCTTACCGCTGCCGATAAGGGTTGCGGGGTCAGGACGCGGCCGGCGTTGCAGCATTTCTCCGGCGACGTCGGCGCCGGCGCTGGTGGCGAGCTCCCGCAGCTCGGCCATCGACTCCTCGGTGGAGAAGCCACGGTCCTCGTGATCGGGCGTATGCAGGAATGCCGATGCCGCATCCCGCGCTACGCGAGCGCTAGGTGGGACACCGCCGGAAGGTCGAGGATGTGACGCAGAACTCTCCAGGCCGGCATCGCCGATCACTGGTAGTCGCTGTGCGCGAGGCTTGGGCGCCGTGCGCGAGGAGAACTCCACTCCCACCAGAAAGGCCCTTTCCGGGTGGTCCCGGCCAGTTTGCCGGGAGCGGCGATTCGCTCCGGAACTCGTTCCATGCGCGCGCGAAATAAGCTAATCCTCAGACACCGACGCCATGCTTACGGCCTGCGCCGAAGCGGCAGTCTCCGCCATCGGTCGCGAGTCAACGTGACGATCAAAATGTGCGACCCGCGCCATCACAACCGTGGAAATGGCGTGCTTGAAGATCAACTGTTCCTGGTTGTTGGTCTCCAAGACCACCGAATATTTGTCGAACGAGCGAATTCTGCCCGTCAGCTTCACCCCGCTGAGGAGATAGATTGTAATAACAGATTTATCTTTGCGGGCGGTATTCAGAAACGAATCCTGAATGTTCTGTGCTGGCTTGCTTTCCATAGGTCCCTCTCCGCCAACCTGCAAAAAACAGCACAGTCCCAGAGTTCGCGGCCCCACACGAACCAAGGGTCTGTCGGGATAGCCGCCTTTCGTCGCACGCCTGAGTGAGCACGACAACGAAAGGTACATGGGCGCCACTTTACGATAAGCTGCCCAAGGGCCGATTTCAACTGCAACCGACACAGCCGCGTGATGTAGAATTCGCCCAAATCCCGAAATGGGAATCTGGGCGCCGGGAGGAACCTGGCCGCGCAGTCTGGAGATCGAAATGACCGCTCCTTGGGCAGCTCTTATTGTTTCGCCAATCGACTTCCCCGGGGGCGAACAGGCCATCCTGATAGTGCTTCGCTGGATACACCTGGTGGCCGGGATCACCTGGGTGGGGCTGCTCTACTTCTTCAATCTGGTCAACACGCCGTTTCTGAAGGAACTCGATGCTCAGCAACGCGGCATTGTAATTCCAAAGCTGATGCCGAGAGCGCTGTGGTGGTTCCGCTGGAGCTCGGTTGTGACCGTGCTTGTGGGTTTTGCGTATTGGAACCACGCGGTCGCTGTGAATGCGCTCAATGCCCCTGGCGGACAATTTGCGTCCGTTGGCGCCATGATGGGCAGCTTCTTCGTGATCTGGACCTTGGCTTTTGCTGTGGAAATGGGGATTTTGATGTCGCCCCTGGAGGCGCTGCGGAAAGGCCCGGTATTGGGCGTCATCATGGCCGTGGTGATCATCGCGGCGGGCTATGTTTTCCTCAGGGTTAACGAACACGG
>JBEKTC010000037.1:0-38392 GCA_049516475.1 Candidatus Korobacteraceae bacterium
AACCTTCCGTCGACAGAACGGCTGAAAGTCCTTCAGTTGCTTAACGACCACAACCTGAACGCATTCTCGCTGTTTGACTCTGAAGAAACCCTTCTCGAAACCCTGTGGTTTCGAGAGCTCGTACTAAGGACGCAACACTTCCGTTCCGCGAGTCAATCCCAAGGCGGCAACTGATCCAACCAGACGTGCCGCCGGCTGAAGCCGGCTCGGGATTTCTATTTCTGCCTACCCAGGACTGAAAGCCTGCCCTGAGCGAAGCCGAAGGGTCCTGGGCTAAGCTATTCCGTCCCGCAGTGCGGGTCTGGCGTGCCGACCGGCACGTCGCATCCGCCTGTGCAGGCGAATCTCGCAGCCCGCAGGGCGGCACAATCGTAGCCCCGGGCGTGAGCCCGGGGTAAGGCGCAAAATTCTCTCTGAGTCCCTTCAGGGACGGCACCCAGCCTTTTCTTCACGTGCGGCGAACTGTGCCGCCGGCTGAAGCCGGCTCGGGGAAACTTTTCTTGCTTGGCTCCCAGCACTCACGTGCTGGGCTACGGTTGTGTCGCCCCGTCGGGCTGGGTGCCGCCGGCTAAAGCCGGCTCCGTGGGATACGAGCTTCGCGTAACGCGGCGCTGAAGCGCCGCACTACCCGTACTCGGTGGTGCCAGAGATTGCTGGAACACTAACCACTCTTCACTGGCCACTGACCACTAGCCACTAGCCACTGCCTCTACACTCCCGCCGCCGCAACCCCCTCGTAATGCCGCTGGCTGCGGGGCAGCTTCTCGGCATATCCCAGCAGAAAGAACAGCGCTGTCGAAAGCAGGCAGACTACCAGCCTGACGCGCGCCAGCGGCAACGGCCCCACGTCCATGAACTTGCCGAAGCGCCATGCGCCCCAGTTGATGACCTGTGTGGGAACGACCGTCCAGATGGCGACGTAGAACCAGGCGCGCTCAGCGCCTTCGCCAGCGGTGTCGCGGCGCGCGCGCGGCGTCCAGTCAAGGACGGTCGCCAGCACCACGGCCAGCGCCAGCGGATAGTAGCCGTAGCGGTACAGGTCCTTCAGCATCCAGCGGCCATTGATCGACGCGACGATCAAGCCGATGAGGTTGAGCGCATAGGGAACGATGATGTCGATCCACGCCGAGGTGTAGCACACCACGCGATAAGGCAGGTTCGGCTGATGCACGCCGTAGTGGGTGATGTAAGGCCGAGGCTCGCATCCCGGCAGTCGGCCCGCAAGGCCGCGCCAGGCCACGAAGGCGAGGATGATCGCCAGCCAGATCCAATGGCGACGGTCGGGACCATGGGTGTAGAGGTCGTAGGTGAGCGGCCAGCCGGGCAGCACCCAGAAGACCCAGATCCAGATTGGAGTGTGCAGAACGCGGTAGTAACGCTTGTTGCGTTCGCGGAAGACGGCCTGTTTCATCGAGAGTAGATGGTAGCAGAGAGGCCGCTATTCGCTATTCGCTTTTCGCTTTTCGCCAGAACTGGACTCCTGGATTCAGTTTGTCGACTTGTGTCGGTGCCGTACACTGGGTCACGGCAGTTGAAATTAGGCCTGAGCGAATATGCGAAGAGCGAATGGCGAAGAGCGAAAAAGCGGCCTTATTGTCCCAGCACGTTGTCGGCGGTTCTTTTCGCCTGCTCAATATTCTGTGAGATGGCTGCGGCCCGTTGCGTCGCCGCTTGCGCCTCCTCATGACGTCCATCCTGCTCAAGGGCGCCGGCCAGCAGCAGATATTCCCAATCCGAAGGAGCCATCTTCATCGCATTTCTATATGCCTGAATCGCCGTGTTGAGATCTCCCGACTTCTGCGCCAGGATTGCGATTCCCAGCCAGGAACGGGCGTCATCGGGATTGATGCTTACGGCCTGCTGAAAACTCGCGCGCGCCTGCGCATAATCCTTTAGGCCGCGGTAGGCAAGGCCCATATTGCTGAAAGCTTGTGCCCGGGTCTGAGCGTTCAGCCTGGGCGTGTTCCGCGTCATCGCGATTACTTTCTGGTACTGCTCAATGGCGGCCACCAGGTGCTTGTTCTGCTGCTCGTAGGCGCCGATGTTGAGATTGCTGTCGGGGTCAACCGGATTTATGGCCACGGCCGCGCGAAAGTGCGGCATCGCTTCTTCCACCTCTCCCAACTTGAGCAAGGCATGGCCCATATTGTTTTCGGCCACCCAATTGTCAGGGTTAGCCTGCTGCGCTTGCAACGCTATGATCCGCGCCCACAACTTTGTGTTGTCGCTCCAGTAGTCAAGCTGATGACGGGCCGTCACCGCCAGCGCCAACAGGACAGCGACACTGGCTCCCCACTGCCAAGCAGGCGCCAAGTGCCGCTGCTCCGCCCAGTCCGCTGCTGCCCAGCAAATCATGATGAAGAGCCCTACAAAAGGCAGATAAGCGTAGCGATCAGCCATCGCCTGCACTCCCACTTGCACGATACCGATCATGGGAACCATGGTTCCCAGAAACCACAACCATCCAACCAGGAGATAGCGCCGGCGATGACGTGCGGCAAGGGTCAATCCCGTAATCGCCAGCAGCAGCAGAACTGCCGCCACCACCTGCCAGATTCTGATGGAATTTCCGGGATGGGGGTAGATCAGGGTCAAGTGCGAAGGCCAGATGGCCTTGCCCAGGTAGCGTGCATAGGCAAAGAACGCATTCTCGATACGCAGCCGGAATGGCTGCCAGTGAGGACCGCTCATGGCGCCGGATTCATATTGAGCGTGAACGGTTATGAGCGCGCTGGCTACGGCAAGCGCCAGCAAGGGAAGCTTCTCCAACAGCAGCCAGGAGAATGTCTTCGCCGGGATCGCCGCCTCGCCGTCTGTAGCCGCTGAACCTGCCCCTGCGGGAGACATTCTTTGGAGCGGCCAGTAATCCCACAGCAACAGGACAAACGGCAAGGTGATGACTTGCGGCTTGGCCATTAATCCGAGGGCGTAAAAGGATGCGACAACCAGGTAGCGAGCCACGCGCGGCCTGCGAGCATACCACCCATAGGCGCCCAGCGCGAGAAGGAAGAACATCATGCTCAGCAGGTTCTTGCGCTCCGCAATCCACGCCACCGACTCAACGTTGATCGGATGCAGCGCGAAAAGTGCGGCGACCATCGCACTCCGGCCTGCATAGCCGGTAGCTCGCCACAGCACCCAGAACAACAGAATCACGTTGATGACGTGCAGCAGCAAGTTCATCTCGTGATGCCTGCCCGCATCCAGATTGAACATCTGATAGTCCAGCGCGTGCGAGAGCCAGGTCAGCGGATGCCAGTTCGACGCATACAACGACGTAAAGGCCCACTTGACGGTCTCCCAACTCAAACCCGCCTGCACCTGGGGATTGTGGAGAACATAGATGTCGTCGTCGTAATTCAGAAACGGGTGGCTGGCAACAGGGTAGTAAAGCGCGACGGTGGCGATCACAATGCCGGCAACAAGCAACACGACGCGCGTGCGCGGCGATAGAGTCAGGCCGGCGCGGCGCGGGGCCTGCGCTCCTCTTCGATTCTTTGTCCGAGCTTTCTCGCGAACAGCAGCCACTCGTCTCACCGTCTCCGGAAATTCCTAAGGAAACTCTAACTAAGTCTGATCTCTCGAAGGGGACGGCCTTCAGGCCGTCCATAAACGCCACAAAATCTTCGCGGCTTTAGCCGCTGAGGGACCTCGCTGTGACTTAATCAGAGTTTCCCCAACCCGGTATGATACGAAACTTCCGCAGCATTTGGCTGCCGTCAGAACCAGTGACACGTTTTGTCCCGCTCCGCCGATCGCCAAACAGAATGCGGCTTCTCAACACCGGCGACGGTCAGCCGACAGCTAGAACAACTCCTGCGCGTTGTACAGCAATTGCCCGTTCACTATATGCGCCTCCGCCATTAGTTTGTGCGGACGCGGCGGGTGTGTGTCGTCATCAATGTGCAACACCGTGTGGCCGTGCGCAGTCAGGTAGTCGCTGACCAGCATGCGATGGCACTGAAAGTACATCCGCTCCGCGCACATGATTGCGGCATTGCCCCGCTCAGCCAGCTCCAGTAGTCGTGCGACGGCCTGGCCAAACTCCGGCGTCAGCATGTAGTCGGCGTAATTGCGGAAGGAGTCATTGCGCAGGCCGATGTTCGGGGAGTCGTTACGAATTTTCTTGCGGCGGCCGCCGAGTTCCTTCATCCACACATACGCGATGCCGTGTTTTGGCAGTTCGACTTCGAGTGATTCGCGATTGAAGTGCGGCAAGCGCCGCGACATGGGAAACGCGCGGATATCGACCAACGTGGCGATGCGGTGGGCCTGCAGCGCAGCGACGAGTTCATCCAGCGTGCGGGTGGAATGGCCGATAGTGTAGACCGTCGCCATTCAATTGGAAATGCTTTCCAAGGCGGCAATGATTGTCGCATCCTGCGCCGCCTCAACCGTGCGCAGGTCGAGCAGCACGCGATCATCCTCGACCCGCGCGATGATCGGCATCGCCCATTGTCGCAGGCGCCTCAGCATCTCGTCGGACGAAAGTTTGCCGCTCCTAACAGCCAGCGCTCGCGACGCCAGCGTCGATCCCGGCGCGGTGCCGCCGCCCAGCACCGAACTCGATTCCACAACCTCAATCTCAAGCTGAGGTGAGCTGATTCGCAGTTGTCGCGCGATATGCTCCGCGCGATGCTGCAATTCGTCTTGAGAGACTCGCAACATGCGCAGCGCCGGAATCGAATCGTAGTCCGCGCGCAGATAGGCGAACAGTGTCGCCTCCAGCGCCGCGTAGAACATCTTGTCCACGCGCAGCGCACGGAACAGCGGATTCGACCGGATCTTCCCAACCAATTCGCGATCGCCAGTGATGAGGCCGGCCTGCGGGCCGCCCAGCAGCTTGTCACCGCTATAGGTCACGACGTCGACACCGGCGCGCAGGCTGTCGGCAATCATCGGCTCGCCGTGCACGCCAACTTGACGCAGATCGAAGAGCTCGCCGCTGCCCAGGTCTTCCATCACCGCGACGTTGTGTTTGCGGCCAAGCTTAACCAACTCTTCCAGCGAAGGCTGCTCGGTGAAACCAACAATCTGAAAGTTAGAGCGATGGACCCGCAGCAGCAGTTTCGTTCTTTCGGTAATGGTGCTCTCGTAGTCAGCGAGGCGAGTGCGATTGGTGGTGCCGACTTCGCGCAGTATCGCTCCGGACTTGGCCATCACGTCGGGAATGCGAAACGATCCGCCAATCTCCACCAGTTCGCCGCGCGAGACGATGACCTCGCCGCCCTCGGCCAATGAATTCAGCGCCAGCAGCACGGCGGCAGCATTGTTGTTCACGACAATCGTCGATACCTCGCGATTGGCAGTGTTCAACAACTTCGCAAACAAGCGGCTGACGTGAACGTCGCGTTTGCCGCGCTCGCCCGTAGAAAGATCGAACTCGAGATTGGAATAGCCTTGCGAAATCTCCGCGACATGCCGCAACGCGTCCTGGCTGAGCGGCGCACGCCCTAGATTGGTGTGCAGGATGACGCCGGTTGCGTTGATGACGGGGCGCAGCGAGTAAGACAAAAACTGTTGCAGCCGCCGTTCCAGCTCTTGCGGTGCGTTATCGATGGCAGCTGTGAGTTGGGACTCGTCGAGCGTGCCGGCGGCGATTTCGCTGCGCAGCTCGTCAACAAGAAAACGCGCAGCTTCTACCGTCACTGCGTGGCCGAATCGATGCGCCAATGTCTGTACACCCTCTTTGCGCAGCAGCTCGTCAACCGAAGGAAGCAGGCGAGACAGGTCGTGCTTGCTGTTGGCGGTCACGGTGTTCCAGTTTGCGCCGTGGGACTATGGAAGAGCAAGCTGTGCCGCCATCACGCGGGGACGGAAAGTACTTCTCGCGCCCACCCCCGGCTTACGAGACTGTAAATCCAGCCGCGCCAGCGGCGGCTATGCCGTTAGCCCGGGGCGTAAGCCCCGGGTGGAGTGGGAAAAACAACTGAGCCGCAGAGCGGCGGCACAGCTACGACACAGATATCCTGGGAACTAGACGGGGCTCACGCACAGCGCTGAAGCCATGCTCTGGCACAAGACGATTTAACTGTCATAATTCCTATCGCCAACTAATTCCGTCGGAACAGCCGCCGCAGCAGCAATCCGATCATGATTCCACCGGCGATCAGCCCCGTGGCCATTTGCGGATCGAAGAAGCGCACGAAGCGCGCCCCGGCTTCTGTAACTTCCAACACACCGATGGGCGTGACCTTCACGCCTCCGCCGCCGCCCGATCCTCCCACGGCGTCATCAGTCCCCGTTTTGTTTTCGCCGCCTCCGCCCGCACCCAGGCCATAGTGCACGCGCGCAACTGGAATGATGGTCTTGCCGTGCGCTTCAATCGGTTCGCCGAATACGTTCTGCACCTTTCCGGTGGTGCTGAAACGATCGGCCAGCGTCGTCAAAATCTCTTTAGGATCGAGCATTAGGACTCCCTTGAAGATTGGATGCAGTTCTCTGTCTTGAAGTGTCATCCCGACCGACGGCTTCAGCCGGAGTGGAGGGACCTGTTTTTCGCCGGTAGTGCGCCAGGCCGGACGCCAGCAGCCCTATGCTCTGTCGAAAACTATTCACCACGCCGGAACTGCGGATGTATGGATTTCTGCAAACGAAGGAGCAGCAGGCCCTCCGCGGGGGCTGAAGCCCTTGGTCGGGATGACACCGCGAGAAAACTAGTTGGAGCCTTCCAAGCGTCACCCTACCTCAACCAATCCATACCGCCGGTTCCAATGGCTGCGCAGATGGTTCACCGCTCGGGCGATCTCCTCTTTCGTAACATCCGCATTTGGCCCGGCGAGAACGTAGCGCGCTTCCTTGCGCGCGGCTTCCAGCAGGTCGCGATCACGTAACAGGTTGGCGACACGGAAGTTTGGTATTCCGGCTTGGCGAGTGCCAAAGAATTCGCCCGGACCGCGTTGTTCCAGGTCGAGCTCAGCGATCTCGAATCCGTTCTGCGTGCGCACCATCGCGTCCAGCCGTTGCTGCGCTTCCACCGAAACCTTGCCACCGGTCATCAGGACGCAATACGACTTGGCCGCGCCACGTCCGATGCGGCCGCGCAGCTGATGCATCTGCGACAGCCCGAAGCGCTCCGCGTGCTCGACGACCATAACGTTGGCATTGGGCACATCCACGCCAACTTCAATCACGGTCGTCGAGACCAGGACATCGATTTCGCCGCGTTTGAAACTCGCCATCGTCGCATCTTTGTCGTCGGCGTTCATGCGGCCGTGCAGCAGGCCAACGTGCAGGCTGGCGAACTCATGCGAGCGCAGCCGGTCATGCATCTTGATGGCTGCCTTTAACTCTCCCTCCATCGCGCCTTCTTCGATCACGGGATAGACGACGTAAGCCTGATGTCCAGCTGCGACCTGCTTGCGTACGAACTGCCAGACTTCGTCGGCGCGCTCATCGCCAACCAGGCGAGTCGTTATGGCCGTGCGTCCCGGCGGCAGCTCGTCGAGGATGCTGGTGTCAAGATCGCCATAAATCGTCAGCGCCAGCGTTCGCGGAATCGGCGTCGCCGTCATCACCAGAACGTCAGGTTCAGCTTCATCGGACTTCTTCATCAGGCGGAAGCGCTGCATCACGCCGAAGCGATGCTGCTCGTCGACAATCACCAGGCCGAGCTTGTCGAATTCCACCGTCTCCTGAATGAGTGCATGAGTGCCGATCACCAGTTGCGCATTGCCTTGCGCGATGTGATGTCGCACTTGCTTCTTGCGGCCGGACTCCTGCGAACCGGTGAGAAGCACGATCCGGTATCCAGCGGCTTCGAGGATGTGCCGCGCCGAAAGATAGTGCTGCGTCGCCAGAATTTCCGTCGGCGCCATCAGCGCGACCTGGTAGCCATTCTCGATAGCGATGACCGCAGCTTCCAGCGCGACGATAGTTTTGCCGGAACCGACATCGCCTTGCAATAGGCGGCGCATCGGCGCAGGCGCCGCCATGTCGCCGGCAATTTCCTTCAACACCCGCTTCTGCGCGGCCGTAGGATGAAACGGCAAGATGCGCTTGACCGCATCGCGTACTCGATCGTTGATGGGGAACGCAATGCCGGTCTGGGCGCGCATCTTGCGGCGTTTGAGTTCCAGCCCGAGCTCAAGGAAGAAAAGCTCCTCGAAGATAAGTCGGATGTGCGCAGGCGTACGCGCCGCTTGTAGCTTGGTGAGACTTTCGCCAACCTCGGGCCAATGCGCCTGCCAAAAGGCGCGACGCCGGTCGATTAGCTCCATGCGACCGCGAACCGTAGCAGGAATCGCGTCGGAGACGTCTTGATCGAGGTTCTCCAACATGCCGTGGATCACACGGCGAAACCAGCGCGCGGTGAGCCGTCCATTGCCGGCGGCTTCGTAGATGGGAACGATGCGGCCCACCTCCAGCGACTGCCACTTCTGCTCCTCGCCGCCGTCGCCCGAAGATTCGGAAGGATCGTGCAGGACCTCGAACTGCGGTTGCAGGATCTGGAAGCGATGTCCGCCGCGGTCGCCCGCCTCAACTTTGCCATACAGGGCAACCAGCATTCCGGCTCGGAACTTGTCCTGCAAATAGGTTGCGTTGAACCAGATGCACTTCAGCGTGTCGCGGCCCTGGCCGACGGTCATCTCGAACAGGGGCATGCGGCGCGTGCGGAACAGGCCGAAGGTGCGGACTTCCGCGATGACGCTGGCCATCTCGCCCACTCGCAGCTCGCCAATGCCGCGCGGGTTCAGGCGATCTTCGTAGCGGAAGGGCAGGTAGTAAAGCAGGTCCTCGACTGTGCTGATGCCCTTCTCCAGCAGAATCTCGGCGAACCTGGGGCCGATGCCTTTGACGTACTGCACATTGGTCGCGAGGTCGAGCACAGAAGGATAGTAAATGAAGAAAGCGGCAGTTAGCCGTTAGCACTTGGCAGTTAGCAAGTCGGACTAGCTGTGGCATTTTCCTAAGTGCTAATTGCTAAGTGCCAATTGCCGCTTTCCTGGCATCAGAACACCCGCAGCCGGTGTCCAATTCAATAGTGCTTCGCAAACTTCTCAAGCAGACAGTTGCCGTGGTGGTCGGCAATCTTCTTTACTACTTTGTCCTGATGCCGCACTTGCCGCCCGCGGGCCGGCACCATCCCGATCGGCTCGACCTGGGATTGATCGTCGACTTTTGGCTGTGCGTGGTGCTGTACGGTGTGATTGAGTTAGTGGACCGGAAGTGGCAAAGCAGCGGCTAGGCGGAAAAAGTTTGCGAATCGTTTATGGTTGTCATCACGAGGAGGCCTTCAGGCCGACGAGGGATCTGCTTTCCCCGGGTGCTTACGCAACCTGCTAGAACTCGCTCCCTTTGTTGAAGTCTTTCAGCATCTGCTGCAGATCGAATTTCTGCTCCTCCATTTGCTTCTTGAGCTGTTCCATCTGCTGTTGCATCTCAGGCGTCAAGTTCTTCATGGAAGACTCGATCTGGTGTCGCATCTCGTCGAGATCTTTCTGACTGGGCAGTGAAGTTTGTAGCTGGCGCTTCATCTCGTCAATATCTTTCTGGCTGGGCACCGATTGCTCGACCTGACGCCGCATCTCGTCGAGATCTTTCTGACTGGGCAGCGAAGCCTGTAACTGGCGCTTCATCTGTTCCATTTCTTTCTGCGAAGGCTTGGCCGATTTCGCCAGTTCGCGAGACATCTTGTCGATGTCCTTCTGCTGATGCTTCATCGACTTCTCGATCTCGCTGCGCATCTGCTCCAGCTCTTTTTCGCTGGGCCCCGATTGCGCAATCATTTCGTTTTGGCTGCGCTCCATTTCAGGGCGCATCTGCGCCATCTCATCGCGAAGTGCCTGCGCCTCGGTATCCAGGTTCAACCAGTCCTCTGGCTGAAGCCGCGAGGTGTCGGCCGGTCCGGGAACATTGATGACCACAGTCTGTTCGTGCTTGTCGCGCCAGATGCCGACCGAGACCTTGGTGGCTTGAACGTGCATGCCACGTTGCCAGTCGGCCATGTCGTGCACGGTCTCGTTGTTGACCTTCAGGATGATGTCTCCCGCTTTCAGACCGGCGGCTGCCGCAGGACTGCCTCCTTCAACCGAGCGTACCAGCACGCCATGCCCACGCGGCACGCCGAAGAAGTCCGCCAGCTGCGGACTTAAACTTTCCACCACCAGCCCGTGACGCGCTGAGAGCACGGTGAAGGATGGAATCTCGAGGTCTGGAGGATACGCATGCGGCGGCGGCGGATTGCCCAGCACGATCGCCGGCATAGCGCGAGCGTGGGACATGACGTTCCAGGTCCCGAGCGTCACTTTCAGGTCCTTGCGTTGACCATTGCGCACAATGGTGAGGGTTATCGTTTTCTGCGGAGGACTGGCGTGGATCAAGCCTTGCAGCTGCTCGGGCCCGTCAACCTTGGAGCCGTCGAAGGCAACCACAACATCGTTCTCCATCAGACCGGCATGGCAGGCAGGACCGTCCTGGTCGACGTAGGTGATGATGGCGCCCGCCGATTCCTGCAGCTTCAGCGCAGAAGCCCGCTGCGGTGTAACGGCAGTAATTTGCACACCCAGGTACGCGCCCGAATGCGCTTCCGGCCACGGCTGGGCCGCCGGTTCAGCCATCGTCGGGAGAATCATAGCGGCTATGAACCAGGCAACGAACGAAACTCTATTGCGTGTACGCATAACGTCCAACCCCAAATCTACTGACATCTCCGAAAAGCGATCTGCCCAATGGTAGTCCGAATCCTCAACGCCGGACCACCGCCGTTGATAGCTCCTTCAGCCGACATCGACCTCGGACTCCATTGGCCACCTTGCTGTGTGATATTCAAGCCGGGGAACTCCGAGGATATGCCGCGACCGCTCGCCATATCCGACGTGGCATGTACCGTGACCGGCAGATTGCTGGCAAAACATACAGCCACATCGCCCGCGGCGGTATGGAGAAACGAATCGGCGAAACCGCGATTGCCAATGAATTCCACCGTTATCGGCCCCGCTCCAGTTTCTACTTGCGCCCCGCGGCTCAGCCGGAACAGCGCCACGCTGCCGCCGCCCGTAGTGACTTGCACCGGACCTGTAGCGCTGCTCAGGCGCACGCTACCGCCTTCGGTCTCAGCCTTAACAGCGCCATCGATATCACCCAGATACAAGTTGCCCCCGCCGCTCACTACGTGCAGATCACCCAGGCATTTCTGCACCTGAATGCTGCCGGCGCCGGTTTGGATCGTAGAGGCCCGCGACGATCCGATATAAACACGGCCGCCCCCCAGGTTGACCTGTGTCAGCCCGCCCACGTTCGCCACGCGAACATCCGCGGCACCGCTGGTGAGCGTGAGATCGCTGCCCAGATTGCCGGCCTCGACATTGCCGCCGCCGCTGGCAATCTTCACCGGACCAGCCAGATCGTCGAGCTTGATCAGACCTGCACCGGTCGTCGCCACGATGGTAGCCGCAATCGAACTAAATGCCAGCGAGCCGCTGCGCGTCTGAACTTTTACCAGGCCGAGGTCGTGAGGCACCTGCACAATAAATTCGGCTCCGAATCGCGCCAAGGTCTTCTTGCCGGTCTTGCCCTCGATGGAGTCGCTCTCGCCGGCCTTGACCGCCGAAACACGCAATTGCTCAAACTGCTTTCGCGCATCCTTCTCGCTGACAGCATAGGAACGCTTGCGGACAAGATAGGACACACGCGGCGAATTACCTTGCACTTGAACCGAGCCCAGGTCCGTGGTGACATGCAGCTCGCGGGCCGCAGGCATGGTCCCCGTAATCTCTTCCACCCAGGAATTGCCATCGCGATAGATCCGCGATTGTTGCGCGCAAACTGGAAGCACAACCGCAAACACCACCACACAAGCACAGAGGCACAGAGAAGATTTCTTGATGGTCTTTCTCTCCGGCTGTGTAGCTCGCTGGTGATTTTGTTTTTCCTTACGTTTGCGATCGGCCATTTCTCTCTAACTCAGTTCCTTGATGATTAGTCGATGTTTGGCATTGACGACAACACGCGCTGCGATTCAGTTCGAATGTAAGGGCTGGGATCTTCCTTTGCCAACTGCTGCAGCGCCATACGCACGCTGCTGTCAGCGCTTACCGGTTCCAGCGCAAGCAGCGCCCCGCTGCGTACGCCCAGGTTGCTGTCATTCAACAAGGCCTCAAGAACAGCGTTGCGCACCCGGATGTCCTGCTTCACATAAGAGCCCAGGCCATCCAACACCTTCAGTCGAACTCCCGGATTGCTGTCGTAGCGCAACGCATAGGTCAGGGCTTCGCGCACCCGAGGATCGTCGGGCTGGCTGTTCAGCGCATCCACCACATCGAGCCGCACCCCGGGATTGTTGTTATTGTTTTTGGCCGCGAAGGCCAGTAGTTCTTTAATCTGGGCATCGCTGACCGGTCCCTCTACCGAATCGGGCACCATGCGCTCGTAGTTGATCTTGACTTTGTCGGAATTGGGCTGCCGGTCAATCGAAGTAATGCCGGCGATGGAAGCTCCCTGAATCTCGGTCCGCGGGGGAGGACGAAATCCACCCAGCGCGCGGTACATCGTCCCCAGCCCGCCGCCAAAGCCGACGATCAGCAACACTGCCGCGAGCGCGGGCGAAAAACGAACCTGTCGCAACCATGCCGTGGGATCGAAAGCCAGCCGGTGATACCAGGCACGATTCTGCTGCGTGGTCTCGAGCGCTTCCTGCAGCCGCATCCGAGCCGCCGCCAGGAAGCTGGCCGAGGGATCTTCCGCCGGCAAAGCGTTCATCTCTGCCTGAAACTCCTGCTGAGCAGCCAGCTCGGCTGCGCAGTCTTTGCAGCGCTGAATGTGCTGCTCCACCTCATGCCGGGCGTCGTCGGCCAGCTCGTTATAGAGGTACAGGCAAATGTTCTGTTGTACCCAATCGCAGTTCATAAAACCTCTCACTTCGTTCGAGGGTACTTAGCAACTAGCAATTAGCAAAACCGCTAGATCGACTGCTTTAGCTAGTTACTAGTTGCTAGTTGCTTCTTCATCTCGCATCCTTCAATGCCGCCCGCAGCTTTTGCGTGCCGCGGAATAATGTGTTCTTCGCTGTCTCTTCTGTCGTATTCAAAATCTCGCCGATGGTGCGCAGCTTCAGCCCCTGGTAATGCTTCATCTCGAAGACCATGCGCTCGCGCGGCGTCAGTTTCTTCAGCGCCTTGGCGATCCGCGCGCCCAACTCGCGCCGCATTAAGTCTCGTTCAGGACTGGCTCCCGATCGCACGTCGGCCACCTGATCGAGCAGATCATAGGTGCCGCCTTCGGAGTCGGTCGCAATGCCCGAGTCTTCCTTGCGCACCTGCCGTTTACGCAGCAAGTCGAGACACAGGTTGGTGACGATGCGATAGATCCAGGTGTAGAACGAGCACTCGAAGCGGAAATTGCCGATGTTCCGGTAGGCCTTGAGAAACGCTTCCTGGTAGATGTCCTGGGCGTCCTGCTCAGAGCGCGTCAGGTGATACGCCAGACGGAGCACGGGACCGTCGTACTGGCGCACCAGTTCCTCGAACGCGGCGTGATTGCCACGCTGTGCTTCCCGGATCAGCTCCGTGTCGTTCATGCGGCTCTGGGCCTGCCCCACGCGTACTGCTGACGCTTTGCCCGTCTCCTGCCACGCCTCAGGAGGACGAAGCGCCGGGGTTCTCAACTCGCGCTGCTTGGCCGCGCGTTGAGGTGCAAGTCCCGGGCCAACCGTGAGGGAAACTGCTACCGCTTCGGCCGGCATCTCTGGTTTCTACCTGCTTTGTAATTGGCAAGCCAATTCTCGTGCCTGCAACTAGATAGACGGGCGCGGGGAGAAACCGTGAGCGAATTATAGTCCCCTTCCTCTAGTACTTACGCGGGAAGACATGCGGGGGTTCAGGAACCGGGTTTACTACGCGGGTTTCTTGCAGTTAGCAGTTAGCAGTTAGCAGTTGGCACTTGGCAGTTGGCACTTAGCACTTGGTGTTTGGCCTCGGCACTTCGGCTGTAGTGCACCGAAAGACTCCTACGTTTGCAACGACTTGGTACAAATGCTTTTGGCTAAGTGCTAAATGCTAAGTGCTAAATGCAAAGATAGACAGCCATTGACCGGGCAGTCATTAGCTAAATAAACTTAGCTAATGAGCTACGCCGTCCATCAGGCCAAAACCAACCTCTCGCGACTGATCAAGGAAGCCCAGAGCGGTAAGGAAGTGGTCATCACGCGTGGCAAGGAACCTGTCGCCAAGATCGTGCCGATTACCAGCGTGGCCAAAAAACGTGTGCCGGGAATGTTTAAGGGACAACTGTGGTCCGCGTCGGACGCATTCGATCCCCTCACCGATGAAGAGATGCGCGAGTTGGGATTTCAGTGATCCTGCCCCGGGATCGTTGCTTGACCCACGCGAGATTAGCTAATTATACTTAGCTAATGAGTTATACAGTCCATCAGGCCAAGACCAACCTCTCGCGGCTGATTAAAGAAGCCCAGAAGGGCAAGGAAGTGATCATTACGCGTGGCAAAGACCCGGTTGCCAGGCTTGTGCCGATCAGCAGCGTGGCCAAGAAACGTATTCCTGACATGCTAAAGGGTCAGATCTGGTCGGCGCCTGATGCCTTTGATCCCCTCACCGACGAGGAACTTCGGGAGTTGGGGTTTAAATGATCGCCTTGCTCGATACGCACACGCTACGATGGTGGCTGGACGGATCTGTACGTCTGTCACCCGCGGCGCGAAGTGCAATTGACGCTACGGCAAACTCGATGGTGATCTCAGCGGTCGTGCCGTGGGAACTTGCCATCAAAACAAACCTTAAGAAGTTCGACTCCCAAGTCTTGTTGTCACGCTGGGACGAGGTTCTCGACGCGCAGAGTTTTTCCGAACTCCCCATCGATTCCGCCCACGCGATCCGGGCCGGCCTGCTGCCCCGCCATCACGACGATCCCTTTGACCGCATGTTGGCGGCGCAGGCGCAGGCGACTGGCTGGCCGATTATCAGCGCTGATCGCATCTTCGAGATGTATGGAGTGCGACGGATCTGGTGAGAGGAAGTTGTGTGAGGGCGCCCGCAGCGGCGCCCTTCGTCGATACATTTCTGCCAACGTTATGCTTCGGCGCCGCTCTCTTCGCCCGCGGACTCACTGGCCTCTTCGGCGACCGCTTCCTTCTGGATCGCCACTTTCACCGGCACGATCACGTCCCGATGCAGCTTGATCAGTACGTTGAACTCGCCCACGTGTTTCAGTGGCTCTTCCAGCAGGATCTTGCGGCGATCGACGTTATGGCCCTTGTGCTCGAGCTCGCGCGCGATGTCGGCCGAAGTGACGGAGCCGAAAAGCTGGTCATGGTCGCCAGACTTGCGAGTGAAGCTCACTTCGACGCCCGCCAGTTGTTTGCCCTGCGCTTCGGCGTCGCCCTTCTCGCGAGCCACGCGCCGCACGGCGGAAGCCTTCATCTGCTCGATGACGGCGCGGTTGGCCGGCGTAGCTTCAATCGCCAGCTTCTTGGGCAGAAGATAGTTGCGGCCATAGCCCTCGGCCACTTTAACTACGTCGCCGCGTGAGCCGAGCTTGGATACGTCTTCTTTGAGGATAACTTCCATTGTTCGAAACTCCGTCTGGGTTCGGGGCGATGCCCCTCGTCCCTTGTGTCGTCCCTGAAGGGACTCCGATCTTCTTGGCCTGCATACCCAGGGCTTCCGCCCTGGGCTAAATTAATTTCGCCCTCCGGGCTCGCCCACCGTCAGCCGGAAATGCTCGCGCACTTCCAAACTGACAACTGACAACCGGCAACTGACAACGGTCTCTTACCGCCCGCCAAACGGCAGCAGCGCGATGTTACGCGCCTGTTTGATTGCCTCGCTCAGGCGACGCTGATGCGGCGTGCATACACCGGTCAGGCGACGGGGAACGATCTTGCCGCTCTCCGCTACGAACTGCGACAGCAGACGCACGTCCTTGTAGTTGATGCCGTCGATCTTCTCGACGCAGAACTTGCAAACTTTCTTGCGGCGGAAAAACTTCCGGCCACCTTCGCGAGGTCCGCCAGGACCGCCGCCGGGACGTGGTCCGCTGCGCGGTCCACGGGGACCGCCTTCACGCGCGCCGCCGTCACTCCGCGGCGCTGGAGCGTCGGTGGTTGCCGCACCCGCTGTCTTCGTTGCTTCGTCTGCCATGGTTCTCCTTCAATGGCCCGTACGGGCCTCAATCTCACAAACTCCTACTGCGGCGAACTTTCGCCTTCCAGGCGCGTTATACGATGCTCGTGAATCTCGGCGATGTGTAACAGCCGAGCAGTGCCTTCAGCGATCTCACCCGTATATTTGCCCAGGTCGCCGATTTGTTGTCCGAGCTTTTCAAACCGCTGTCCCATTTCACGCACATCCCTGGTCAGCAACTCCACGGACTGAGACAAAGCTTCGTGGCGTTCCACCAGCCGATCCAAGCGTTCGTCGATGGTCATGTCCTTCTCTCCGAATTCACTTGACGCAGTTACGCGCCGACGGGCGCAGTCTCGCCACCTTCCGCCGGTGCGGCCTCTGGCGCCTCTTCCGGCGCGGGTACCGCGCTCTCGGCAGCAGCCGCGGCCTCGGCAGCAGCCGCGGCACGTGTACCTTTGCCGCGGACCTTGGTGTCGCGAATGGCCTTGATCTTCGCCAGTCGCTTCTGCTCCTCGTCCACGCGCACCGTTATGAACTTGATCACCGGCTCGGTCACACGCAGGCGGCGCTCCACTTCTTTCATCATGCCGCCTTCACCTTCCAGCACCATCAGCATGTAAATGCCGTCATGGAACTTGCGCACCACGTAGGCCAGCCGACGTTTGCCCATGCGCTCGACACTCTTCACCGTCCCACCCGCATTGCCCACCTGCGTCTCCAGGCTGGAGATCAGTTTGTCCTGCTCCTCCTCCGGCATGTCGGGGCGGACGATGAACATCAATTCGTAAGTACGTTGCATTGTTTTCTCCTGAGCGAGCGGTCGTGACCACATCGCTCTTCGCTTTACGCTGTTCGCCTTTCGCCAATGGCAATCAGCTTTCAGCGATAGCCACCGCGTAATCCAATCCTCGTGTCATCCCGACCAAGGGCTTCAGCCCGCGTGGAGGGACCTGCTGTTCTGTGCCGTCCCCGCAGGGACTCGAGTCTCTTGGGCTCTACTTACCCAGGGCTTCCGCCCTGGGCTAATTAAGTTCCGCCCTTGCAGGGCTCGTCTGTCACAACACCTAGTCTTGACGAGTACGGCAACTCCTCGATTGAACTCGGGTTGTACTCCCGAAACTCGAAACTCGAAACTCGAAACTCTAATCCCTAGTCCCTAGTCCCTCATCCCTATCTTCTTCCGCCTTGCGATTAAAGCGGTTCATCGCGGCCTGCACGCCTTCGGCAAGGATCACCCGTACCGCCTCAGCCGCCTGATCCAGCATCTGGTCCACAACCGGCAACTGCGCCTTCTTGAACTGCGACAGCACATACTTCGCGCCATCGCCCACCGGATAATCCGGCCCAATTCCCATCCGGATACGCGTGATCTCCTGCGTACCCAGCGCGGCAATCACCGATTCCGCGCCATTGTGTCCCGCCGAGCGTCCCCGCGGCCGCACCCGCAACGAGCCGAACGGCAGATCCAGTTCGTCGTACAGCAGCACCAGATCCTCTTCCGGCAGCGCCTCGTACTCACGCACCAACTCACTGACGGACTGGCCGCTCAGGTTCATGTAGGTTTCCGGCTTGGCCAGCACGACCTCGTGTCCGGCGATGCGCGTCCGCGCAGTCTGCGCGCGGCAGTGCCGATTATTCACCCGCACGCCGCACTGTTCGGCGATGCGGTCCACCGCCAGGAAACCCATGTTGTGCGGTGTGAACTGATACTCGATGCCCGGATTGCCAAGCCCGACGATCAGCTTCACAGCGCTTATTTCTTCTTCTCAGCCTTCTCGGCCTTCTCCGGCTTGGCTGCCTTCTCCGACTTGGCTCCTTTGTCGCCACCCTCGGCAGCTTCGCCCTCGGTTTCCTGCTTGCCCTTCTTGATGACTTCGGGCTCGGCGGCAGCGGCAGCGCCTTCCACTGCGGCCTCGGCGGGAGCGGCTTCCACCACTTCCTTTACCGCAACCACGTGCGCTACGGGCTGGGTTTCTTCGGTGATGAACTTGACTTTGCTGTCGTGTGGCAGATCGGAAACACGAATCACCTGGCCAAACATCAACTGGCTGACGTCGGCGTCGATGCGTCCGGGAATGTCGGCCGGCAAACATTCGACCTCCACTTCGCGCAGCAGCAGTTCGAGGATGCCGCCCTGCACCTTCACGCCTGGCGCCTCGCCCTTCAGCACGATCGGCACTCTCACCTGCAACACTTTGTCCATGGCAATGCGCTTCAGGTCGACGTGCAGCAGCGCGCTCTTGATGGGCTCGTACTGCCAGTCCACGATCATCACCTTGGCGGTTTTGCCGTCGAGGCTCAGATCGAAGATCGAGTTGTGACCCTGCTCCGAATTCAGGATGCGCCGGATCTGCTTGGGATCGAGAGCGACGGGCTGCGAATCCTGCCCCGCGCCGTAGACCACTGCCGGGATGAGGCCGCTCTGGCGGAGTCGGCGCGCATCGTTCTTGCCGCCACCCTGCCGCGGCTTGGCTTCTACGTTTTTCTCTGCAGTTGCTGTAGCCATAAATTCGTTCCTTTACAAAAACAGTCTGCTGACTGAAGTCTCTTCATGAATCGACTGAATGGCGCGTCCGATAAGCCCGGCGATCGACAGCACCTTGATCTTGGGCTCGTTGCGCCCCGCTTCAGTCAGCGGGATGGTGTTGGTCACGACAACTTCGGCCAACCCCGATTGCGAAATCCGCGGGATTGCCTCCCCGGAAAGCACGGCGTGCGTCGCGCACGCGTAAACCTTGCCCGCTCCCGCATCCAGCAATGCCTGGCAGGTTTTCACCAGCGTGCCCGCGGTGTCGATGATGTCGTCGAGAATGAGACAAGTGCGGCCTTTCACGTCACCGATCACGTGCATCACCTCAGTAACATCCATCTCCACGCGGCGCTTGTCCACGATGGCCAGCGCCGAATCCATTTTCTTGGCGAAGAAGCGCGCGCGTTCCACGCCGCCAGCGTCCGGGGAAACCACGGTCAGGTCCGGAAACTGCTTCTTGCGAAAATAATCCACCAGCACCGGAGACGCGAACAGATGGTCCACCGGGATGTTGAAGAAGCCCTGGATCTGCGGCGCGTGCAAATCCACAACCAGCGCGCGATCCGCTCCCGCCGTCGTCAACAGATCCGCCACCAGCTTCGACGAAATCGGCACCCGCGGCTTGTCCTTGCGGTCCTGACGCGCATAACCAAAGTATGGAATCACCACCGTGATGCGCCGTGCCGACGCGCGCTTCAGCGCATCGATCAGCAACAGCAGCTGCATCAGGTGTACATCTACCGGATCGCAGGTCGGCTGCACCATGAAGACATCGGCGCCGCGCACGTTCTCCTCGATCTGCACATAGGTCTCGCCGTCGGAGAACTTGCTGATGCATGCCTTGCCGATGGGCAGCTCAAGGAAATTGCAAATGTCCTTGGCCAGCGCATCGTTCGCGGTGCCGGAGAAAATCTTCCACTTGTCGTCCTGGCGCGCCCTCACCGGCTTGCGCTCTGACAAAGGCCTTTGTTGTGCGACCGGAGGAGTGCCGCCCTCACCTGGCGCCACCGCCGCAGGAACTATGCTCGTCTTCGCTGCTGCGTCCATTGCGTCTATACCCCGCGCGACCTGGTTTGGTTACATGCTGGGTCCGGAACTGCGAGCCGTCAGCGATCAGCCGTCAGCTCTAATCACCGCTCTGTCATCCTGAGCGGAGGCGGCGCTGATTTTGCGACGCCGGAGTCGAAGGACCCCTATCCTTCGACAAAGCCTGTGTCGTCCCTAAAGGGACTCGGTACTTGTTTTACCCGCTCACCCAGCGTTAAAACGCTGGGCTATGATCTTCCGTCCCGCAAAGCGGGACTCGTTTCCCGCAACTCCAGGATCGATCTCTCACGAGAACATTCGTGACGAATCCGGGTTGCACAACTGACAACTGACAACTGACAACTGACAACTGACAACTGACAACTGACAACTGACAACTGAATTCTGGCTGGGCGGCTAGGATTCGAACCTAGACTAGACAAAGTGCTCCAAAGGCACTTGACCTACCATTAGTCGACCGCCCAGTTTAGCGGCGAGCTACGAGCCGCGAGCAACTAGCTAAAGTCAACAGTCGAACGCCTAAACGCATTCTCGCCCAAGAACCCGAAGTTCGCAGCACCACTAGCCCGAAGCTCGGGGCTCGAAGCTCGCGGCTTCCACTGCTTTCCAATACTCATCCCGCGTCAGCGTCGTTGTCGCGACGGCCGCATGGCCCGCGGCCCTCATGCGCTCGGCTGCGGCCTGTGCCTCGTCTGCGGATACGAACAATCCGTACAACGTAGAGCCGGAGCCCGACAACGATGCATACTGCGCGCCTGCGCGCTGCAACAGCTCTTTTACCTCACGCAACTCGGGATACTCAGGAAAGACGACGCGTTCGAAGTCGTTCTCGATCCCGGCTCGGACGAGGTCGAGAAGCGGCGTCTCGGCCCGGTCCCCGCCAAATGCGGGAACACCGGATGCAGGCCCAACCTTTACCCTACCAAGTCCAAAAGCGGGACTTGCCGGGGACCCTGCCTGCGGAAAACTCTCGCTCAGCCAGGCAAACACACTCTGACTGAACTTGTTTATTGTACCTGCGACGTCAGCGCCGGTCAATGCGGCTTCGGACTTGCTAGCTGGGGGAGCAAACGGCGTGTCTTTGCCCGCGACTCGCGCGTCCCACTGGGCGAAGGCCTTGGGTGTCGAGACGCCAATAGGCGGGGTGACTACGACCACGTGCAGGCTCGGCAGATCGGGCAGCGCGTGCACTTCCTCACCGCGTCCCACGCCGAGAACGGTCCCGCCAATCAGAAACAGCGGCACGTCACTGCCGACTTCCGCAGCGATGCGCAGCTTGTCTGCCATGGCGAGTTGCACGCCAAGAGCGCGCTCCAAGCCAAGCATCGCCGCTATGGCATTCGACGACGCTGCTCCCATGCCTCCCTGAACCGGCAAGCGCTTCTCGATCTCGATGACGATCTTGGTAGAGCGGGCCTTCAGGCCCGCGTCCAAGCTATCGCTTATGATCGGGGGCTTTAGCCCCAGCTGGGTTGTCGCGGCCAGCATCCGCTCCGCAACCTTGTAGCAGGTGTTCGACTCATCCAGCGGCACGCGCGGATCGTTGCAGCGAATCTCAATGCCTAAGCCAGGCTGCACCTCGACGCGCACCACATCATGCAGCGCCAGTGTCTGATAGATAGTGCGCAGCTCGTGAAAGCCATCCGGCCGCACCGGACCGATCTTCAATCCGAGATTAATCTTCGCGAAGGAAGGAACAGAGATCATAGAAGCAGTTGCCGATTATCAGTTGTCAGTTATACATCTCGACGCTGCTTAGCGCTTCGCGCTGCCACTACCCGCGGAATTCCCTGCAGATCAGGCACCACGCGAACATCCTCCCACATTGTGGGACTAAGCAAATTGACTACGGCATCGCGCATCGAATAACCAATTTCCATCGCCAGCCAGCCGCCCGGTTTCAAGGCGCGATGCGCCTGCTCAATCAGTAGTCCAATCACATCCAACCCTTGCTCCCCCGCAAAGACTGCCACGCGCGGTTCGAAATCCCGCACTGACTTCTGCACCTTGTCCGCTTCACCGAAGCCAACATACGGCGGATTGCTGACCACGAAATCGAAGTCGCAAACGTCAGCCAGGGCTTCAAGGACATTACTCTGCATGAAGCGCACCCGCCCGTCGAGTTGCAGCCGCGCGGCATTGGCCCGCGCGATCTCCAGCGCATCGGCAGAGACATCGACGGCGTAGACTTCAGCGCTCTTCAGTTCGTGCGCGAGGGCCAGCGCAACACACCCCGAACCGGTACCAACATCCACCAGCTTCGGATGCGGGATGCCGCGCGCAAGTTCCAGGACCGTCTCGACCAGGTGCTCGGTCTCAGGACGCGGAATCAGCACGGCGGGAGAGACGACGAAGTCCAGTCCCCAGAACTCCTGATGTCCGGTGATGTATTGCGAGGGCATGCCCGTCGCACGCCGGGCGAGAACTTCGTCGTAACGAGCTTCGTCTTCGGCAGTGAGGTCGCGCTCCGGATGAGCGTATAGGTAGGCGCGATTGACGCCGAGGACAAACATAAGCAGCACCTCGGCATTCATGCGCGGCGAGCCCACGTCGGCCGCTTCCAGACGATCGATTGCCGACGACAGGGCTTGTTTCAGTTGCATGGAAGAAATGAGTTAACCACAGAGACACAGAGACACGGAGGAATCAAATCCGTTTCATGTCAACTTCAACTTGCCAGCATCGCAGCTCATCATTGAGCACCATGAGAATTGCGAACGAGCTTGCCATTCCTCTGTGTCTCTGTGTCCCTGCGCCTCTGTGGTTCAAGAAAGCGCCCGCGTTTACGCCGCGCCGGCCTCGTCCCCTTTGAGCTTCTCCGACTGGAAGTGCGTGATCAGCGCGTCGATCATCGGTTGGATACGTCCGTCCATAAACTCCGGCAATTGGTGCGCAGTGAAGCCGATGCGATGGTCGGTGACGCGGTTCTGCGGAAAGTTGTAGGTGCGAATCTTTTCGCTGCGATCGCCGCTGCCCACCATGGCCTTCCGTTCCTTGGCTAGCGCCGCCTGCTGCTTCTGCTGCTCCATCTCGTAGAGGCGGGCGCGCAGCACGCGCATTCCCTTTTCGCGGTTCTTGATCTGCGATTTTTCGTCCTGGCAACTGACGACTGTATTGGTCGGCAGGTGAGTGATGCGCACCGCCGAGTATGTCGTGTTCACCGACTGGCCTCCGGGACCGGAGGAGCAGAACGTGTCGATGCGAATGTCCTTGGCCTCGATCTTGATGTCCACATCTTCGGCTTCAGGCAGCACCGCAACTGTCACGGCCGAAGTGTGAACCCGGCCCTGGGTCTCGGTCTCGGGCACGCGCTGCACGCGATGGACGCCGCTCTCATACTTCAGCCGCGAGTAAACCCGCTGGCCTTCGATGATGGCGATCACTTCCTTCAGGCCGCCGACGCTCGACTCCGACGTAGAAAGCACTTCCACCTTCCAGCGATTGCCTTCGGCGTAGCGCGTGTACATTCGGAAGATTTCGGCGGCGAAGAGCGTAGCTTCGTCACCGCCCGTGCCGGCGCGGATTTCCAGAATCACGTTCTTCTCGTCGTTCGGGTCCTTGGGCAGAAGCAGGACTTTCAATTCCTCCTCCACCTGCGCCAGCCGCTCCTCCAGCTTCTTCATCTCCTCGCTGGCATAGGCGAGCATCTCGGGATCGGTCTCGTCGGCGGCGAGTACTTTGCTTTCCTCGATGCCGCGCGTCAGGTCCTTGTACTCGCGATACTTCTCAACCACGGGCTGCAATTCGCTGTGCGCCTTGGCGGTCTTCTGGTAGCGCTGCGAGTCGGAGACGATATCCGGCGAAGCGAGGGCCTGGTTCAGCTCTTCATACTTGGTTTCGATATGTTCTATGCGTTCAAACATGGGATCAATTCTATTGTACGGAAATGACATTTCTTGGGTGTCATCCTGAGCGGAGCGAGGCAAACGCCGAGCGCAGTCGAAGGACCCCTATCGCTGCCGAAAATGTCTGCGCTCTGAATAGGGGTCCTTCGACTCCGCGTCCGCCCGACCCGCCAATGAGGCGGGTCGAAAAATCGGGGCGGACGCTCCGCTCAGGATGACACCCGAAAATTAACTGGATAACGGCGCGGCCGAAGCCGCGCCCCTTCAAGGCTGCAATTGAATTGGGAATCGCAGTTCTCGTGGCGGCGGGCGCCGCTAGGCAATCACCAGCTCGCCGCCGCGCTGCTTCTCCAGTTCCATGGCTTCATTGAGGGCGGTAATGGCGGTCTCCACTTGATCGTCGGCGGGGGGCTGCGTGGTGATGCGCTGCAGCCACAGTCCCGGCTTCGTCAGCACCGCGAAGAGCGACGATCCGTGTTTGGCGGCGAAGCGGATCAGCTCGTACGAAACGGCGGCGATCACCGGCAACAGCGCGAGCCGCGAGGCGAAGCGCGCCCAGAAGGTCGTTGCCGGTATCAGCATGTAAAACAACATCGAGATCAGCATCACCGTCATCAGGAAGCTGGTGCCGCAACGCGGATGAAAGGTCGAGTACGACTGCGCGTTCTTTACCGTCAGCGGATCGTTATTCTCGAAAGCGAAGACCGTCTTGTGCTCAGCCCCGTGATATCTGTAAACCCGCTTGATATCGGGCCATAACGAAATGCCCCAGATGAACAGCAGGAAGAGGCCGATGCGGACCACGCCGTCCACCACGTTGAACAGGATCTGGTTGCCGAAGGCGGGATAATGGTTCTTCAGCTTAGTGGCCGCCAGCAGCGGCACAAACTTGTACATGAAGATGAAGAACCCGAGCGACAGGATGAGATTGACCGCGATCACCCAGCCGCTGATCTCCGTCTTCTTCTCTTCGTCCGGCGTCAGCTCATCGAGCGCGATGTTGGCCGAGTAGCGCAGTGCGCGGAAGCCCAGCGTCATCGCCTGACCCAGTGTCATGATGCCGCGCATGAAGGGCCACGCCATCCACTTGTGCTTGTCGGAAAGCTTCTCCAGCGGTTCGGAGTGCGTCGCCAGGGTGCCGTCGGGCCGGCGAATGCAGATGCCCCACGCGTGCGGCGAACGCATCATCACGCCTTCCAGCACGGCTTGGCCGCCGACCAGTGTGGTTTCCTCCCCGCTCTCCAGGGCCGGGAGAAGTTGAACGGCCGCTAAGAACCGCAGATGGCGAAGCAATTTACGCATGATAATTGGATGTTCCTCGAAGGGGTACGACGCACAATTGCGCTAGTTCAGGGTAAGCAGGCAGGCTGACGATGTCAATCCATCCAAAAAAAGTTGGTCCTGGCCAGTTTCAATTGTCCACTGCCGAAAGCGTAGTAGTGCGCGAGCGCCGATATGGCGCGCCCGGCTCTACCTCACAGCCGGAATTGCGAACTTGTCAGCGAAAAAGCTATAATCGTAGCTTACTCAGCCAGTCTGGCAATCGTCTGGAGAAATCATGGCACAAGTTTGTGAAATCTGCGGCAAGGGTCCGCAATTTGGGAACAATATCAGTCACGCGCACAACGTCACGCGGCGACGCTGGAATGTCAACCTGCGGCCGGTACGCGCCAAAGTCACGGGCGGCAGCCGCCGTATGCGGGTCTGCGCCAGTTGTCTGCGCAGCGGCAAGGTTACGAAAGCTTAGTACCCGCCGAGTATCCGCCGATTGGACCTTGCGACCCCTCTCCACGCCGAGAGGGGTCTTTTATTTTTCCCGACGAGATAATGCAAGCGCCGTCGCCGGGTCAGGCAATTTCCAGTTGCGAGCGCATCTTTTCCGCCAACTCCCGCACTGACCTGACCTTCTCAGCGACATCGGGAGAGATGGATTTCTGCCGCAGCGCCAGTTCCGAGTTCAGCAGGATACCTGTCACCTGGCTGCGCAGCTGGTTGCGCAGCAACTGCTCTGCGGTGCGCGTTGCCATCAGCCGTTCCTTCTCGGCACGCCGCAACGCCACTTGCACCTCGCGCACCACTCGCTCGTTGCTGTGCAATGCCAGATTTACGTACAGCGGAACGGCGATGCCGCAACGATTCAATAGCGTGTCGAGGGCGCGAAAGTCGGATTCCAGCAGCGACTGATCGATCGCCAGGCCGTCGTATTCCGCTGCCTGCATTTTTGTTACCGCTTGCGGCACCGAGCTCGCCACATGTGTCTTGTGTCCGGTTCCCTGTTCCAGCGCCGCGGCGCATTCCCTCGCCCGAGATGATGTGGTCACCAGCAAAATCATGATTTCCCCTTCTCCGCACGCGAGCGCACACTTCACCCGTCCGACTCGCTGCGGTGCTTGTCAGTTTCAACTGCCGTGGCCGAGCGCCTCGTAAGCTCCGGTACATGCCGCCCTCAGGTCCCGGAAAAACTGCTCTGTGTCTTCCGGAACCCGCGATGCGCACAAAGGAACGTCAGAGGGCCGAGCCGTATTCTTTCAGTTTGCGATACAGCGTGGTTTTGCCGATGCCCAGACGGCGTGCGGCTTCCAGTTTGTCGCCGTCCAGCACCTGAATGGCGTGCAGAATAGCTTGTTTTTCCAGTTCGTCCAGCGGGGTAATGGCGGCCGGGTCCGTCGCCCCCTCAGGGGCTGCGACCAGCGCCTGAGCGTCACGTATCTGCGTCGGCAAATCGGCCACGTGAATCGTGGGCAGGGAGCAGGTTGTACAGGCGCGCTCAATGCAATTCTCGAGCTCGCGGACGTTGCCCGGCCAGTCGTAATTCAGCATGAGCCGCAAGGCATCGTCGCCCACGATGTGCTCGCTGCCGGTGACGGCTTTGTTGATCCGGTCCAGCGCGTGTCCAATCAGCATTGGGATGTCCTGCTTGCGCTCGCGCAGTGGAGGTATCCGCAGGGTGAGCACATTCAGGCGGAAGTATAGATCACGACGGAAGGTTCCCTGGCTCACCGCCGCATCCAGATCGCGATTGGTGGCGGCCAGGATACGTACGTTAATCGGCATCGCCCGGGTCCCGCCGACTGGCCGGATTTCCTTCTCCTGAATGGCCCGCAACAGCTTGGCTTGCAGGTCGACAGGCAGCTCGCCAACCTCGTCCAGGAAGACGGTGCCGCCTTCGGCCGTGGCCAGCAGACCTTCTTTTGACCGCACCGCGCCGGTAAAGGCTCCCCGCACATAGCCGAAAAGTTCGCTTTCGATCAAGGTCGGCACCAGGGAGCCGCAGTCTACCGGAATGAAAGGCTTGTCCTTGTAAGGACCGGCATAGTGAATCGAGCGCGCCACCAGCTCCTTGCCGGTGCCACTCTCACCCAGGATCAGCACCGGATGCGTGCTGTGCGCCGCCTTGGCAATGATCCGATACAGCTTCTCCATCTCCGGGGAATGCCCCACCAGGGGACCGAAGCCCTGTTTGGACCGCAACTGTTCCCGCAGCAGGCGATTCTCGGTGGTGAGCTTAAGGTGATCGGTTACTCGCTCCAATTCCAGACGCAGTTCTTCGAAATTGAAGGGTTTGGTGATGTAGTCGTAGGCGCCGAGCTTCATGGCCTGGACTGCGGATTGCACGGTGGCGAACCCGGTCATCACGATGGTGACCGCTTCCGGCCGCCGTTGCTTGATCTCGCGCAGCATCTCCAGGCCGTTGCTGCCCGGCAGTCGCAGGTCGAGCAAGACGACATCGGTATTGGCGGTGTCCAGAATTCGGCAGGCCTCGTCCCGCGACTCCGCCAGTTGCGTGCTGAAGCCCAGAGAACGGGCTACGTCCCGGCAACACTCCCGCACCGACCGCTCATCTTCCACGATCAACAGGTTCAATAAGTTAGTCTCAAGTGTCTGCTCGCCAACGGGAACCGCTTCTGCTGCAATCACGTGACTCGCCTCCTGACCGGCCTTAACCAACCGCCGGCGTGCGCTGGTTTTCAGCGCTTGTTACCATCATCCCTTTTTGGGAAAACGCCGCTAGTGCGTGGGTCACAGTCACCTGTGAGGTCAGCCGAGGTGTCGCCGTTCCGTTTTCGGGTCAGCTCGCCTGACTCGCAGGTTTGTACGGCTTCGATTTCCTCGCCGGACACGTCCTCGCTTCCGGCCTTCGGCTCGACACGGGTGAGCCGCCGCATGAGCCGTTTCAGCAGCTCACTGCCCCGCTGTGCGTTGCGCTCCACCTCACGTACCGAGCGCTTCAAATGGCTGTAGGGCGGCAGCTTCCACTCCAGCACCTGAGCATTCATGAGCACCCCGGTAACCACATTGGAAAGCTCATGCAGCAGGTCTTCGCAATCGCTGCATTGCAGCCGCAAGGGACGTGCCATCTCCGGAACACGCCCCTTGCTGTCACCGCAGGAGGACACCATCGCTTCGCGCTGGCTGCCACTTTCGCATTGGCTCACAACGATTTCTGCTTCCACCCTGGTCTCACGCTGCCCGTTGTCAAAGTACGGCATCCCACCATCAACCCGATTGGCGGCGACGGGCGCAAGAGAACCTGATTCAGACTGCACTAGATCCCGCGATTTCCTGCCGCTTGCCTTCATGATCGCAGCCGCCTTCGATACAACCTTTACCAATTCGCCCTGTACAAAAGCACGCCGCGCACCAAACCGCGCAGCTCAGCTCCGCGCTCATTCGAGAGCAGTTATGCAAATCTACCGATCCTGCCAATTTCGCTACTCTCCCGCTTTGAAACTCAATTTCCCCGCACTGCCCGTTAGTCCAACCGCCATAGGGACTTACGGCCATTCCCATATACGCAAGATCCGCTCTTCAATCTCCATTTCGGGAAAGACCTCCAGTTGCTCGTTCCAGCCGAGCGTAGCGCGCAAAAAAATAGGGGGAGTTAAATTCCCCCTATCTATTCGCGATTGCCCTGGTTTGTCGTCTACTGGCGGTTCGTCGTTGAACTCGCCGCGCCTACGTGCGCAGCAGTCTCAGAGGAAGCTCCGCCCTCTCCGCCCAGTTGCAGCAATAAGCCGTTATACGCCGATGCCGCCAGCAACCTGCCCTGATAACCCAATGCAGTCTTTATCGAAACTCCAGTATCCGGCGTGCGCTGCCAGCTTTGGCCGCCGTCCTTGCTTTCAAATACTCCGTGTGTACCCAACGCTGTGGCCAACAGGCGTTGCGAGACCGGGTCATAGC
Source organism: Candidatus Korobacteraceae bacterium (assembly GCA_049516475.1). Taxonomy (GTDB): domain Bacteria; phylum Acidobacteriota; class Terriglobia; order Terriglobales; family Acidobacteriaceae; genus Bog-257. Next base: position 28,686 of record JBEKTC010000037.1, read on the forward strand.
GCACGGCGAAAACATTGCGCGGCGGCAACCCTCCCAGCACGTGCTCCCATGTCTTGCCTCCGTCGGTCGAGCGCACCGCGCCTTCCCGAGTCGCCAGCCACCACGAGCCGTCGGGCACGACCGTCAGGTTGTAGAGACCAGTGACATACTGCGGGTAAATGACCTCGCTCCACGACTTGCCCTCGTCATGGGAAAGGAAGGCACGCTTGGGTGCGACGAGACTAAGCACACCGTCGGAAAAACTGTTGACCGCGATGAAATCGCTTTCGCCCTCGATCAGGGCGCCGTACCACTTGCGACCGTGATCGACACTGACGAAGAGTCCTTCGTTCGTCGCCGCATACCAGGTGTTGCCGGCCACGTCGAAAGCGCGAATCCGCGGCGTACGGTCTAACGCGATCACGGGCTCCGGCGCGGCGGGCTTGCGGGACACCGTTGTACGTCCGGAGCGAGCCGCCGCAGCCGACTTGGCCGTTTTCGAGGCCGGGGCCGGACTGGCGGTCTCGCGCTGCTCAGGCAGTGGTCCGCGAATCATCGCTGCCGGCTGCCATTCGCCGTTCAGCGACGTCAGATAGAAAACTCCGTGATTGGTTCCGGCGAAGATCACGCCGTCCTCAGCCTGGTGCAGGCTGAGAATGTCCCGCTCGTCGAGGCCGCGATTCGACTGCCTCCAATTCGCGCCGCCGTCGTCGGAAATGAAGAAGCCGCCGAGGTCCTTGTCGTTGACCAGGCCCACATAGATGCGGTTGGGATCCTTGTTATCGATCACCACCCCACCCACCACGCGGTGGGCAAATCCGTGGTTCGAGGTCACATAATGTGCGAAGCCGTCGTTGCTGGCCAGCACGCCGCCACGATCGGTCGCCACCAGCACGTGCTCGGGATTCTGCGGATCCATCAGAACATCGTTGACGATCACCGAGTCATCGGTAACCAGCTTCCACTTGTCGCCGCCGTCGACCGTCTTCCACAAGCCGCCCGTGGTGCCTGCGTAAACGATGTTGGCCCGCTGCGGATCCTGCTTCAATACGCGCGTGCGGTGAGCCCATTGGGGCAACGCTAAAGAGAGGCGATGAAAGTATTCCGCCTTGTTGAGACTCTTGTACATGCCCGAGCAGGCGCTGGCGTAAACCACGGAAGGATTCTTCGGATCGACGATGATGCTGAACATGTCCGAGTCAAAGGCAATGCCCTTGCTGATGCTGTGCCAACTGGCGCCGCCGTCATCGGTCTTCCAGGGCAGGTGCCAGGTCCCGGCGTAGATGATGTCGGGATTCTGAGGATCGATGGCCAGCGATTCGATGTTCTTGATCTCGGCGTGGTTCTCCGGTGAGATGCGCTCCCAACTCTGGCCGCCATTGCGCGAGCGGAAAACTCCGTCCAGCGCCCCGAGTATCAGGAGGTTGGGATCGCTTGGCGCCATCGCCAGCGCGCGAATGGACTTGCCGTGTACGCCGGGCAGAGCGTGCCAGGTGCGGCCGCCATCATCGGAGCGGAATACGTCGCCTTCATCGGCGTTGTACAGACTCCAGGCCGCGACGTAGATCGTTGCCGGGTGGGCGGGATCGAAGATGATGTGGTCCAGCACATAGTCGTCCCCCGGTCCCAGATGTGCGAAGAGCGCCCAGGAACTGCCGCCGTCCTGCGAAAAAAACATTTGTCCTGCGCTGGTGCCCAGCAGGATGTGGCTCGGGTTCGCCGGATCGTACGCCAGACTGCGCACGTCGCCGCCCTCTGGCCCGATCAACCGCCAGTCCGAAGCGAACGCTGTTAAGGAAAAAAGCAGGAGCCCGCAAACAACAAGCTTTACCGAAGAACAAATCGTTTTATACATGGTCCGTCGCAAATGCAAAGTAGAGTTGCTGGTGTGTCTCAAGCATAAACCAGGCCGCGGAATCGTGCATTGAGGAAAAGTCCGAGGACCAGCAATGTTATCCAAATTTACCCGAATCGGAACCGCTGGACCGCCCCGGGACTTAGCCACTACCACAAGGGATGCCACACAGGCACATGGCCGTTGCAATGCGCCGCTTCAACCTCTTGTGACCCAAGAGAAAAGCCGGTGAGAGCCTCGTGCTCCCACCGGCAACAGAGTTCCAGCCAAGGAACCTGGTTATTGCTGCGGAGCGGCGGCGGGCGCCGTCCCTGCAGCTTTCTTGTGATGATGCATCGGAGCTGCCGCCCGTGGTTTCGGGTAGGCGTTCTCGCTCGGCTTCACCACTGACTCATCCACCGGCGTCGTGTTCTGCAGGTCGGCGCACGCGTTCTCATCCGAGCCTTGCGGCACCCAGATAATATCGGCAACCTTCTGCTGACCGGTGCCCTGACGGACCTCAACCCGGCTCGGGTCGATGCCCTGCTGCTGCACCAGGTACGCCTTCGCGTTCACCGCACGCTGCGCCGCCAGATTCATCGGATGACGGTTCTTGCCCGTCCCCTCCATCGGCGCCTTCTCGCCATCGGCGTAGCCGACGATGACGATCTTCGCGTTCGGATCGTTCTTCAGTTTGCTGGCCACGTCGTCCAGTATGGCCTTCGCCGTGTTATCCACGCGCCACGGATGCTTGAGATCCGGGAACTGGATGGAGTTGATCTTGCTGCACGCCGGCGGCGGCGGTGGAACTTCCACGTTCACCGTACACGTGCCATTGCCTGTCAGATTGCGTGCATCCGTCGCGGTGACGGTCACGCTCACCGGACCTGCCCCTAAGCCGGCCGTGTCCAGAGTAGCTGTCGTGCCCGTACCGCTCACGCGTCCAGCGCTGGCGGTGTAAGAGTAGCCAGTGATCTGCGCATTGTCTGGGCTGCTCGCCGAGGCCGTTATGCTCGACGGACTACCCGACTGCACCGTGCTCGGATTGGCCGAGCAGCTCACCTGCGGCGGATTCATCGGCTTCGCCTTCACCGTGAAACTGGCGGCGCAAGTGGCCGACCCGCCCTTTCTCATCTTGGCATCGCTGATGGTGGCGTTGGCGCTGTAGCTGCCCGCCGCCACGCCCGTGGTATCGATCCGGGCCGACTGCTTGTCGCTGCTGTCCAGCTTGCCGCCATTGGTCGTCCAGGCGTAGCCGACGGTGTGCTTGGGATTGAAGTTGCTTCCCGTCGCCGTCACTGTTACCGGCTCGCCCTCGGTCACTTCGCTGGGCTGCGCAGTACAAGCCGCCGACAGCGGCGCCGTGTAGTAGTTCCCCAAATTGAAGACCACGCCAGTCGCTAACCGGATGTTGTTCCACTGCGACGTCTGGTTGCTCGGAACGCAGACGAAATTCAACACGCCCGAACAATAAATCTTGTAGTTTGTGTATATGTAATCCGCCTGCGCTATGCGCAGCGAGAACCTGTGATTGATCGCATAGTCAAAACCACCGCCCGCAGACAATGCCGCCTGCCACTCGTTATTGCCGTTCGGAGATGTCGGCGGGTAGGCGGGCGATAGATTAGCAAAGCCAACCATAACGCGAACAAACGGGGAAAAGCTGTCGGTGTGGTACTTGTACTGCAGACCAAATAGAGCGAATCCTACACCAACATATTGGTGATCGCGATCGAAGTGTCCGCTGCCGTCCGCGATGAGTCCAAGATTGTGGGCTTGGGGAAGGTAGTAGGTGGTCGACGCGTCAAAGCCAGTGCTGATGTCAGGGACCTTAACATTGAAGTCGGCAGTGCCACTGATGCCCAGCCAGGAATAGCCACCGAAGACTTCGTCCTTCGGCTGAATTGCGACCTGCGCCGTGGCGTAGGTCGCGAACAGGCATAGCGCGAACGCTGCCGCAATAAAGTGTCTCGGGACTACTCCAATACGGGAAGTCATTCTCGATCCTCCGAAACTCAGCAGAACCATGAGCAAAGTGGCCCAGCTCGGTTTCATTTACCAAAGCTCGTCGGTACAAATACGATGTGGCTGGACATATTGGAGTCCAGGGCGATGCCACGGCTAATCATGCGGGAAATTCGCGCCCTCCCATTTAATCATAAACTCCCAACGACGAGCCGTATAGCCACAAAGATAGCACCTCACAAAAAAGAGTGACCTCCGAGGCAACTACCGTTCTCGCCGCCAAAATCGCTGTCCGCGCGGCCCGAACGCAATATTACAACGAATTCGATCAGAGTACTTCGCCGGTCTAAACAGCATTGCTGGGCCCAAATCGGCCCGTTATGGCCGAAAAAAAGACCGGTGGGAGCCTCGTGCTCCCACCGGCAACAGAGTTCCAGTCAAGGAACCTGGTTATTGCTGCGGAGCGGCGGCGGCGGGCGCCGTTCCTGCAGCTTTCTTGTGATGATGCATCGGAGCCGCTTCCGCCCGTGGTTTCGGGTAGGCGTTCTCGCTCGGCTTCACCACTGACTCATCCACCGGCGTCGTGTTCTGCAGATCGGCGCACGTGTTCTCATCCGAGCCCTGCGGCACCCAGACGATATCCGCTACCTTCTGCTGACCGGTGCCCTGACGGACCTCAACCCGGCTCGGGTCGATGCCCTGCTGCTGCACCAGATACGCCTTCGCATTCACCGCACGCTGCGCCGCCAGATTCATCGGATGACGGTTCTTGCCCGTCCCCTCCATCGGCGCCTTCTCGCCATCGGCGTAACCGATGATGACGATCTTCGCGTTCGGATCGTTCTTTAGCTTGCTGGCCACGTCGTCCAGTATGGCCTTGGCTGTGTTATCCACGCGCCACGGACGTTTCAAATCCGGGAACTGGATGGAGTTGATCTTGCTGCACGTCGGCGGCGGCGGTGGAACTTCTACGTTCACCGTACACGTGCCATTGCCGGTCAGATTGCGTGCATCCGTCGCGGTGACGGTCACGCTCACTGGGCCAGCGCCTGCTCCAGCGGTATCCAGAGTGGCTGAGGTGCCCGTACCGCTCACGCGTCCAGCGCTGGCGGTGTAAGAGTAGCCAGTGATCTGTGCATTGTCCGGGCTGCTCGCCGAAGCCGTTATGCTCGACGGACTACCCGACTGCACCGTGCTCGGATTGGCCGAGCAGCTCACCTGCGGCGGATTCATCGGCTTTGCCTTCACCGTGAAACTGGCCGTACAAGTCGCCGAGACACTCCTCTTCGTCTTGGGATCGCTGACGGTTGCGCTGGCAGTATAGCTGCCTGCCGTCGCGCCCGTGGTGTCAATTCGGGCCGACTGCTTGTCGCTGCTGTCCAGCTTGCCGCCAGTGCTCGTCCACAAATAAGCGGGCGTATGCTTTGGATTGAAGTTGGTCGCCGTTGCGGTCACCGTGACCGGCTCACCCTCTGTCACCTCTGCTGGCTGAACTGTACAAGACGCCGTCATCGCAGGCATGTAGTAGTTGCCCAATCCCACCACGATGCCAGCCGACAGACGAGCGCTGTTCCATTGCCTGGAGCCAGTGTAGACAGGAGTCTGGTAGTTGCTATAGATGTAGTCAACCTGCGCAACTCGAATGGCCAAGGACGAGTTCTCGCCATGCCAGACGTTGTAATCAAAACCGCCACCCGCACCCAACGCAGCGTTCCACTGGTCAGTCGAATGGATCGGAGTGTTGGGGTACCCGGGAGCAACCTGACGAATGGCCCCCGCATAGACCCGGAAAAACGGGGAGAACGAGTCGGAGTGGTATTTGTACTGCAAGCCACCCAACACGTAATAATCGGAAGCACTTCCAGGGCCGCCGTAGTTGCTGCCCCAGTGCATGCTGCTGTCGACCAACACGCCCACGTTGTGGGCCTGAGGCAGATAGAAAACGTTCGAGATATCTATACCTTCGCTGACGTCTTGGGTCGGTATGCCAAGGTCATAGTGCCCAGCCGGGTGTAACCACGAATAGCCGCCATACACTTCATCCTTCGGCTGGATGCTGACTTGCGCCGCGGCGTACGTTCCCAACATGCACAGCACAACCGCAAGTGCAACCGTTGTTGCAATGCGGTGTTTCGGGATTACTCCAATACGTGAAAACATTCTTGATCCTCCGGAACTCGCAGTACCGTAAACAAAAGTGGCCCAGCTCGGTTCAATAATTCTTAGTACAAGTGCAGGATAAGTCCTGCTCGCAACAGCACGCAATTGTACCGCAACAAGCGAGATTAACAAAACATTCATTGTCAATCTCCTTCTATGTAACCGCCGCTGTTTACTGACTTTGTACCTTTAGCAGTAACCGGCTGCCGGCTCCCAGCTTCACTTCCCGGCAGCTGGAGGCAAGGATTGAACCCTGCCTTAGTTGTAGATCGGGCACTCCCACCACCCCGGTAGACCGTTCAGTGATTCCGCCGGAATCCTGGCGACTGCCTTGTGGCTCATGACTGAGTCCAATCCCGGGAACGAAAAAGCCGCATTCGCGACCCCCTCCCTGCGCTTGTGCCCTCTACTAAACTCTTATCGAACTGCGATGCGCCTTGCGCCGCGCAAGTGCCTGAGAAATGTTACCTTATTGGCAGCTTTGTGGGTACTCCAGCGGCCACGGGCGGACCAGCACACGCCGCCGAGCTGTGTTTCGCATTCATGCGCGGTTCTATCGGCCTGCTGGGAAAAGCCGCTTTTGTCATCAAAACTCGAGAGGCGTTGTTCCCGATGACGCAGGAAAAGGTTCTGATCGTAGAAGACGAAGAGAATGAGCGCAGCGGCCTGGCGGAGCTGGTCCGTGCTTGGGGCTACGAAACCCAGACCGCCAGCGACGGCGTGGAAGGGCTGGAAGCGGTCGAGCACTGGGACCCGGCAATCGTCATTACCGATTTGCGCATGCCTCGCATGGATGGCATGCAACTGCTGGAACAAATCGCCGCCCAGCCACAGCAGGTCGCCGTCATCCTGCTGACCGCGCAGGGCAGCATCGATTCCGCGGTCACCGCCATGAAAACCGGCGCCTTCGACTTCATCGAGAAGCCCGTGAATCCCACGCGACTGCGCAGCATCCTGCAAAATGCCTCGCGGTTACGAGGCACCGAGCGCGAGTTGGAAGCCAGCCGCCGCAAGCTGCGCGACATCGGCGTGCTGGGTTCGCTCATCGGCCCGTCCAAACGAATGCAGGAAGTCTTCCGCCTGATCGAAATGGTTGCGCCCAGCACCGCTTCCGTGCTCATCACCGGGGAAAGCGGCACCGGCAAAGAGCTGGTGGCTCGCACCATCCACTCTCTTAGCAACCGCAAAGCCAAGCCGTTCGTAGCCATCAACTGCGCCGCCATCCCGGAAACGCTGATCGAGAGCGAGATCTTCGGCCACGAAAAGGGCGCTTTCACCGGCGCATTTGAGCGCCGCATCGGCTGCTTCGAGTTGGCCGAGAACGGCACCCTGCTGCTCGATGAGATCGGCGAGATGCCCATCGCTACTCAGGCCAAACTGCTGCGCGTCTTGGAAGACCGTAAGCTGCGCCGCCTGGGCAGCAAGAGCGAGACGGCGGTAGACGTTCGCGTCCTGACCGCGACCAACAAGGTTCCCGAGGATGCCGTAGCCAGCGGACAGCTACGTAACGATCTTTTCTATCGCCTGAACGTCTTCAACATTCAGCTTCCGCCGTTGCGCGAACACAAGGACGATCTTCCCGACCTGGTGCAGTCGCTGCTGGCTGACCTGAACGAGAAGCACAACCGCAAAGTGGCGGGCGTCAGCGAGCAGGTAAGCGGTCTGTTTCAGTCTTATGCGTGGCCGGGAAACGTTCGTGAACTGCGCAACACGCTGGAACGCGCTGCCATCGTGTGCGATGGCGCCATGATCGAGATGAAGCATCTGGCGCCAGGATTTGGCCAGGTCGTTCCGCGGGCTCCGGTTCAGGAAGCCAATGCCGTGCGGCTTGCGGTCGGCACCACCGTCGCCGATGCCGAGCAGTTGCTTATCCTCAAAACGCTGGAAGCCACCAACAACAACAAGACGCGCGCCGCCGAAATGCTCGGCATCAGCCTGAAGACGCTGCACAATAAATTGAAGGAATACGGCGCACAGGGGGCAGGCGATGCTGCCGAAGCCGCCGAAGCCGCAAGCTGAGAGAGGCCGCTTTTCGCTTTTCGCTCTTCACTGATAGGGAAACTCTGATTTAGGGAAGCTCTGATTGAGCCGGCTTCCTTGAAAGGGGACGGCCTTCAGAGTCTGCGTGAGAACTAGGTTTGATCCTCGTCGGTGGAGTACTACCCGCGAAAATAGAACCCCCGAAGGGGTGGATTGCAGTTAGCCCAGGACGGAGCGCAGCGGAGTCCTGGGTAGGGTGGAAAAATGACCGAGTCCCGTAGGGACGGCACGGTTCCCACGCACCCACTTCAGGCCGTCCGTAAACGCCGCATTATCAATGTGGCTTTAACTGCTGAGGGACTTCGCCTTGACTTGATCAGGATTTCCTTAGTTATTGGGCACTCCTTATTCAATATTTCCATATCTATGGAGACACAGAACCACAATGCCCATTGCGGGGCCTGGGAGGGCCCTAGAATCGACGAAAGGGTGGTCGGAGGCATCCCGGGCCGTCCGGAACGCCGGAGCCCGCCAGAACGCCCCTAACCGCCAAATCCGGCGTTTTCCCGATTTGGAACCGGATGATGGGGAATCGGCGCGATTTGGCTGATTGCTGATTGCTGAGTGCTGACGGCTATTTCAGCATCCCTTCTACCACTTCATAGCTCGCATCCAGCGCAGAATCCAGCGCCGCAGGATCCTTCCCGCCGGCCTCGGCCATGTCGGGACGCCCACCGCCGGAGCCGCCGACTTTCTTCGCGACCTCGGCGATGATCTTGCCCGCCTGCACGCGCGCGGTCAGGTCTTTGGTGACGCCAACGATCAGCGCGACCTTGCCATCGCTGACCGATCCCATGACGACCACGCCCGATCCCAGCTTGTTGCGCAGGTTGTCGACCAGCGTACGCAACTGCGTGCGCTCGAGGTTATCGGCGCGCGTGGCCAGGACTTTCACGCCCTTTACCTCGCGCACGTTCTCCGTTGCCGACGAGACAGACGACGCAGCCGACTTCATCCGCACCTGTTCCAGCTCTTTGCGCAGCTTCTTCAGTTCGTCCTCGCGGCGCTCAAGCTCGCGCTTCAACGCGTCGGCCGGAGACTCGTCATCGCCGCGCACCAGCGTTGCGACGACATTCTCCAGCTGATGATCTTTGCGGAAGTGGCGCAACGAGCCTTCGCCGGTCACGGCCTCCAGGCGCCGCACGCCGCTGGAGACGCTGCCTTCTTTCAGAATCTTGATCAGCCCGATCTCGCCTGTCGCCGCGGTGTGGGTGCCGCCGCACAGCTCGGTGGAGAAGTCGCCGATGCGGATGACGCGCACGCGGTCGCCATACTTTTCGCCGAAGAGCGCCATCGCCTTGTACTCGTTGACGGCGACATCGATGGGCACGTCCTCGATGACCTCGACGCGATCATTGCGCAGCACTTCCTTGTTGGCGAGGTCTTCGATGTCCTGCAGCTCCTCGTCGTCGAGCGAGGCGAAGTGCGAGAAGTCGAAGCGCAGGTGGCCGGGATCGACCAGCGAGCCCGCCTGCTTGACGTGCGTGCCCAGCACATTGCGCAGCGCGGCGTGGAGAAGATGCGTGCCGGTGTGGTTGCGCATGGTCGAGCGGCGGACTTCGTCGTTGACCATGGCGTCAACTTTGTCGCCGACATGGATTGTCTGTTTGGCGACGACGCGATGCGCGCGCACGCCCTGCACGGGATAGGTCGCGCCTTCGACCTCGGCGACGATGGTGTTGTGATCGTCGGCGTAGAGCCAGCCAACATCGCCGACCTGTCCACCGGC
>JBEKTC010000038.1:0-23409 GCA_049516475.1 Candidatus Korobacteraceae bacterium
TGCACGTCGTCGTCGATGGTCTTCGGAATTCCAATCATCGAGATCTGCAGCTTGCGCCGCTGGATTTCCGTGACGATGTCGTGCGCTCCCCGTTGTGTGCCGTCGCCGCCCACCGTGAACAGCACGTTGATGCCGCGCTGCTCCAGGAAATCGACGATGATGTCGGCGCTGACCGGGCCACGCGAGGTGCCCAGCAGCGTGCCGCCAAACTGGTGGATGTTGTTGACGATCTCGGCGTTCAGCCACATCGGCGCCTTGGAAGTTTCCGACGAGAAGCCGGAATAGCCGTAGCGAACTCCCATCACCGCGGGCACGCCATAGTGGTAATGCAGCTGAAGGTACACAGAGCGGATGACGTTGTTGAGGCCGGGACACAGCCCACCGCAGGTCACAATGGCTACCTTTGTCTTCGCCGGCTCGAAGAAGAGATGTTCGCGCGGGCCCGCGCGTTCGAAGAGTTGGCCATCGCTCTCGAAGGGATTGCGATAATACATTCCGTCGTGAATGAAAGTGCTTTCGATGGAGCCCAGCGCGTCCAGCCGCAACGGCGAGCGGAATTGGCGCGGGCCGAGATCGGGGATGGCTATCTTTTCGCTCATGACGCTAATGGAATGATCGGCAACATCCTAAGAATGCATTGATCGGCCGTGTTTTGCTTTCGGCAGCAGATCCGTGTCATGGCACGGCTTCGTATCATCTATCCGGTTTTGTGTCAGGGCACGGCTTCAGCCGGGCCGTTCAGCGGGGCGCCACTTGACGGGCTTTAGCCCCTGCGGCTTTCCGTTTTGCCAGATACGTGAAGCAATACGGAAAATCCCCAGCTGAAGTCGCCAATCCTTTCTTCACCGGGTTCTCCGCAATGTAATCTCGATAGCGCAGAAAGCTCTCACGATCCTCGATCCGCACATCGGAAAATCCGCACTGCCACACATCGCCCGAATATCGAGATTCCTTCTTCAATCGATACGAAAATCCGCTCTTGATGAATTGCACGGCTTTTCAATTGCCATGTCTTCGTCGACCGTGACGAGCAGATGCACATGATCGGGCATCCCCACAAAATCGTGAATTTGAAACTTGCCTGCCGCGACATACGAACGCAGCACATCGATGAACAGGGTCGCATTCCGCTCGGACTGCAACAAGGCTCGGCCCATGCTCGTCTTTGTGGTAACGAAGAATGTACGTGATCGATGAATGCCGCTAGGATTCGCATTGCGAACAGGTTTCGCCATACGCAGGGGCTAAAGCCCGACCTCTTGCCAACCTTTTCGGCACGAGTGAACTCGTGCCCTGACACAATCTGTTAGTGCCGCTAAACTCGTGCCCTGACACAATCTGTTAATGCCCGGTGTAAGAGCCTGCCCTGAGCGCAGTCAAAGCCGTGCCCTTCCACCGAACGACCAACCCTTCTAACAACTACCCCTTCTTCGGCTTCATGATCTGCCATGCCGAGTCGGGCAGCCGGCGTCCAATCATGCTGAAGCTGCTGGAGCCGGCCAACATCTCTCCTCCGTCCATGTATACCATCTCGCCATTGATGTAACCTGCGTGATCGCTGACCAGAAATGCCGCCAGATTCCCGATCTCGTCCAGAGTTCCAAAGCGGTGCAGCGGGTTGTGGTCGAGCAGCGCCTTCTCCAGCTCGGGCGTGGGCAGCAGCCGCGAGAAAGCGCCCTCGGTGCGGATCGCGCCTGGAGCGATGGCGACAAAGCGAACACCGCGGCCGCCCCACTCCACGGCCAGGCTGCGCGTCAGCGCCGCGACTCCGGCTTTCGCGACCGCGCTGGGAACCACGTAGGCCGATCCGGTATCGGCGTAGGTGGTAGTGATGCTGAGGACGACGCCTTTGTGCTGCGATGCAAGCCAGCGCCGTCCACATGCCAAGGTCATGTTGATGGAGCCTTTCAGCACAATGCCGATGACAGCATCGAAAGCGTGCGGCGAAAGCTCTTCCGTCTTTGCCAGGAAATTTCCGGCGGCATTGTTTACCAGCACGTCGAGCGGGCCACTCGACCAGATTTTCTCGATGAGCGCCTCAACGTCCTCGGGGTAGCGCACGTCGCAAGCGAAGCCTTCGATGCTGCCGCCGGTTGAGGCGGAAAGTTCCGCGGCTGTCTTCTGCACGACTTCAAGCCTGCGTCCGCAGATGTAAACCGTGGCGCCGAGCCGGAGAAAGCGCTCGGCCATGGCGCGGCCCAGACCAGTGCCGCCGCCGGTGATGAGAATGCGTTTGCTTTTCAGGAGATCGTTGGTAAACATGGGGCCCTTTCAGAAGGGATAAGCTATCACGCGTGGATAGGGTGTGTCAGTGCGGAGTGGGGATAGGAGATAGAGGTCTTCAAAACTGTCGTCATAACGTATTAGTAAACAATTGAGCGCAGCAAACAATCAGGGATTAAACATGTGCAGGCGTGCGAGTGACGGCGAGCTGAGGGCCGGGCGAGGCGCAGAGCCGGGCCAGGGGAGCGGGCGCCAGGGCTGGCCGTGGCGCGGTTCGTGGGAAAAGGGGGTGTGGCGGCTCGCTAGTGGCGGGAGGCCAAGGACCCACTTGCGGGTGGCTCTTCGCCCGGAAAAGCCTGAGTGCGAACGGCGGGTGGACGTTTCACGGGATAGACCAAACTACTTTAGTTTTTATACAAACGACCGATATATACATACAGGCTCTTGAAAACGTGTTTGATTCAGGGAGAACCATGGCTATCGACGATCCTACTGAGAAACTTGACTCAACCTTCAGCAACAATGTTAGTCGCCGAAGATTTATAGAAGTTTCCGCCGGAGCGGTTGCATGTGTTTCACTGAGTTCGTTGTTGTCAGGATGCGGTGGCAGTACCCAAAGTGAGGGGGGATATCCGATTTCTTCCGAGGTTTATACAACTCGCCAGAGGGCCATAGAGCCCAACTCAGTAGCTTCTGATCCGAATACGATTTCACCCTGGGATCCTTCACAATTCAAAGAAAATGGCTATGGCCTCTGGCATTATGTCCCCGGTGTCGATCACGGGAAAGACCTAAGAATCATGCCCGTCGGCTATAGCGTTTCATCAGTCACCAATACTGCATCACTTTTGAACTTCTTTACCATAGCCGACCCACATCTTTACGACAAGGAATCTCCCAGTCAGCCCTTTTATCTGTTGAAGAAGAGCTTTGAAGACGGTCTACCCGGAATAACGTATACCATGCTGTATACAACCCATATTCTCGATGCGGCCATCCAGACGGTCAATGCCCTTCACCAACAAAAGCCCTTTGACTGCGGTCTTTTTCTTGGCGATGCATCGAACAACTCTCAATATAACGAACTGAGATGGTATCTTGATGTGATTGACGGTAAGTTCATTACACCAAGTTCTGGTGCTCATGCCGGAGCGGACACCATCGATTATCAGAAACCTTACCAGGCTGCAGGGCTAGATAAGACAATCTCCTGGTATCAGACCAAAGGCAGCCACGATAATTTCTGGTTTGGCTCAAATCTTGTGAACGATTACCTCCGGCAGAGCTATATCGGCGAACACATCCTCAGACTGGGAGATGACTTTACCGATCCCAATCTTTTTAATGAACGTGCTTACTATATGGGCACAATCGACGGCAGCACACCTTACGGCAATATTATCGGTGCAGGACCTGTGAGTACCACAAGTGCGATTGCGGTTGCCGCCGATCCGAACCGTCGTTCACTGAACATGAAAGAGTGGATGAGCGAATTCTTTAATACGTCTTCAAATCCGGTGGGTCACGGTTTTACCCAGAGCAACATCGACAACAACTTCGCCTCATATAGCTTCGAGCCGAAAGCGAATGTACCGATCAAAGTTATCATGCTCGACGACACACAAAGTGAAGAGGATACTGACCTGCCCAACTATGGAAATGGCGCTCTGAATAAGGCCCGTTATGACTGGCTGATCAGTGAACTGGATAAGGGCCAGTCTGCAGGTCAGCTTATGATCATCGCAGCACATGTGCCGATAGGCGTCTTACCTTTTGGTGACGGAAAAACCGGAAGCTGGGGACCGTACTCTGATGTAGACGATTGGAAGCTGATTCCTACACTTCAGAAATATCCGAATTTAATCCTGTGGCTTGCAGGACATCAGCATAATAATCAGGTCACCCCACTTCCGTCACCTGATCTAACCCACCCTGAGCTGGGTTTCTGGGAGGTTCAGACGGCGTCGTTAAGGGATTTCCCCCAGCATTTCCGTACTTTCGATATTGTCCGCAACACGGACAATACTATTTCCATCATTATCACCGATGTTGATGCGGCCGTCAGAGACGGCTCTCCGGCTGCAATGTCCCGTTTTTATGCTGTTGCGGCAAGTCAGCTATACAACTCCCCAACATCACTTTATAACCCTGCGGGTATTTACAATGCAGAACTCATCCAACCATTGAGCCCTGAAATGCAGACAAAGATTCAGAGCTATGGGACGCCGATACAAAAGTAATAGTTTCACCCTAAGAAACGCAGTTGTCGGTGGGTCTCGAGTCCCTTCCTCCGTACAAAGCTTCGGTCGGAATGGCTCTCTCTGCGCTGCTGCGCTTGCCGTGTGCAATGGGCGTCATCGGCAATCGGAGCTCGACCTCGAGTCCGTGCGGCAACACGTTTTTCGCCGACACGCTGCCCCCGTGCATGGCTGCGGCATTGCGCACGATCGCCAGCCCCAGTCCCATCCCGCCGGTATTCGTCCCGCGAGAATCATCGACTCGGTAGAACGGCTTGAACAGCAGTGGCAGCGCGTTTTCCGGAACGCCCGGCCCGTTGTCGCGGATGCTGATCACCGCGTCGCGCTCGCTGCTGAAGAGGAAGACCACAATCTTACCCTCTTTGCCGGAGTAGAATATCGCATTCCGTACAACATTCTCGACTGCGCTACGCAGCAGTCCGGGATCGCCGTTCACCTTGATTTCCGCGCCGGGGCGATAGGTAATCTCAGCTCCAGTCGCAGCGGCTTCAAAGTTAGCGTCATGCAGGACGTCATCCACCACATCGTTGAGCGACAGCGGCTCGAATTTCGGCTTCTGCTGTCCGCTCTCCAGCCGCGCGACCGTCAGAATGCGTTCCAGCATGGAATCGAGCTGGATCGTGTCCTGTTCGATACGGTCGAGCATCTCGGCGTGCTCGGGCTCGTCGGCATTGCGCGCCAGCGCCAGCGCCAGGCGGATGCGCGCGATGGGCGAGCGCAGTTCATGCGAGACGCCGCTCAGCAGGTTGCGTTCGCTCTGGATCTGATTGCGCAGTTCTCCGGCCATGGTGTCGAAGTCGCGCACCAGGTCGGCGATTTCGTCCTGTCGATTGCCCAGGTTTTCGCCGGCGCGGATGTCGAGATTACCGCGGGCCAGCTCGTGGGTAGCATCGCGCATGCGCTCGATCGGCTTGGTCAGATAGTGCGCAATCAAAAGGCAAATGATTGCCGAGAAAATCGTTCCCAGCTTCAAGGTCCAGAGCAGGTCGCCGGGAATGCGTTCCGAGAGCGGTGGCGGCGTGAGTTCGGCGATCAGCAGATACTGCCCGTGGTCCGTGGTGACACGCGTTGCCAGCACGTTGGCCTCATACGAGTGGTATAAGCCTTCCTGTTTGTCGGCCGCTGCCGCGTCGCGCAGAACGCGATCGGGAACGATGCGGCCGGTAAGCTCGTTACCGCTGCCGTCCAGCAGCCAGAATCGCGAGCGGTGCGGCAGCGAAAGACCGTCCAGCAGCTTGGCCTCACCTGCCGGGCCAGCCTGCTCAAAACGTTGCGCCGCCAGCGAGGCCAGCACCGGCATTTCGCGGCGTTCAGGCTGGATCCACCAGGGATGCTCGGACGAGATGCGGTAATGAACACGAAGATACAGTGCGCCCAGCAAGATCGCCTGCGCGACCCAGAAGGGCAGAAAGATTTTCCAGAACAGACGGCGGTTCATGCCCGGCTCTTCTCGGGGGTTTCGGCGGCGAGGAAGTAGCCGACGCCGCGGATGGGCCGGATCAGGTCCTCGGCCGTAGGACAGCCACCCAGTTTCTTGCGCAAGCGGCTGACGTGCACGTCGACGCTGCGATCGAAGGCATTCAGGGGGCGGCCCAGCGCCACTTCCGCTATCTGTTCGCGGGTGACGACGCTACCGGCGTGGCGCAGCAAGAGTTCCAGTACATTAAACTCGACCGAAGTTAGCTCTACCGGCGCCTCCCGGCAGGTGACGGTACGAGTGCCAAGCGACATGCTGATGCCGCCCACCGAGAGCATCTCGTCATGCTCATTGTGCGTGGCTGCGGGCGCGGGCTCGCGGGTGCGGCGAAAAATGGCGCGAACTCTGGCTACCAGCTCGCGCGGATCGAAAGGCTTGGCGAGATAGTCGTCGGCGCCGATCTCGAGGCCCAGGATGCGATCGACGGCCTCGCCACGAGCGGTAAGCAGAAGCACGGGAACGGACGATTGCTGGCGCAGCGCCTTCAAAAGCTCGAACCCGGAGCCGCCGGGCAGCATCACATCCAGAATGATGAGTTCGTGCTCGCCGGAGAGAGCGGCGCTCAAGCCGGAAGCGTGGTCATAGGCGGCGTCCACACGGAAACCTTCGCCCTCGAGGAAGCGCTTCAGCAGGTTGACCAGGGCGTGGTCGTCGTCGACGATGAGCAGGCGATTCACCGGATTCATTTTGCCTTTTCCTCGTCGCCCGTGCGGTGAAGAATTGTTTCGAGATGTGTTTTCAGGGTTCACACTTCTTAACCTTCCTTCACTCACTCTTAACTGCGATTGCGTGCCCCATCCGGTCTAATATTATTGATCTGGATATTAGTGATCTAATAGTACTGCAACCAACGCGCCGAGTTGCAGTTAGCGGGAGTCGCAGAGTTCGGTTTGTGTCAGGGCACGGCTTCAGCCGTGCCGTAGGAACATTAGAATTGATGTGGGCTTTAGCCCCTGCGCCGCAGCGGCTAAAGCCGCCATCTTGGAACCTCTCGACGGCACGACTGGAAGTCGTGCCCTGACACAACCTGACCTGCGACCTTGATTTGAAACACGTTGTAATTGGACGAGCTGCGGTAACGCTTCGGTCTGCTGAGCGTCGCAAGTGCTGGTGAGGAGGAGTTCTTGAAGACAGGGGCATGTCTTGGTACGGGAAAGCGCAAAGGTCGCGCCTTCTGGTTGTCCTGCCTGGGATTGGCGGTGAGCATCGCCATTTGCGCCGTCCTGGCAGGCTGCAGTTCGCAGTCCGCGACGAAGAGCGCAAAGGCCAACGCGCCGCCACCGGCCGTACCCGTGGGAGTCGCTACGGTAAAACAGGGCGATTTCAACGTTTATATCACTGGCCTCGGGTCGGTGCAGGCCCTTAATACGGTTTCTTTGAAGACGCGCATTGATGGCCAGATCATGCAGGTCAATTTTCGCGAAGGCCAGAATGTCAATGCTGGAGAGCTGCTGATCGTGATCGATCCCCGGCCTTACCAGGTGGCGCTAACCCAGGCCGAGGCGAATCTGCAAAAGGACGAAGCGCAGCTAACCAACGCCAAGGCGCAGTATGAGCGCAACAAAGTTCTTTACGAGCAGGGCGTCATCGCCAAGCAAGACCTGGATACGCTGGAAGCATCTTTCGGGACCTACGAAGGCACGATAGCCGCCGACAAAGCTGCCATCGACAACGCCAAGCTGAACCTGACTTATTGCTACATCAAGTCGCCCGTGCCCGGGAGGGTGGGATTGCGCCTGGTTGACCCCGGCAATTACGTTACTGCGGCCGGCGGCACAGCCATGATCGTCATCACCCAACTGCAGCCGATCTCCCTGGTCTTCACCATCCCCGAAGACCAGTTGCAGGAAGTCGCGCAACGCATGCGGCAGGGCACGCTGGAAGTCGACGCGTACAGCCGCGACGATCAGACGAAACTGGCGACGGGCACGCTGCTGACTATCAACAACCAGATCGATCAGACCACCGGAACGGTGCAACTGAAGGCCACGTTCGACAACGCTGACAACGCGCTGTGGCCGAACCAGTTCGTCAACGCTCACCTGCTGCTGGAGAAGCGCAAGGACGCTATCACCGCGCCCGCCAGCGCCATGCAACGCGGACCGGATGGCACCTTCACCTACGTAGTCGATAGCAATAACACCGTCCAGATGCGTACGATCCAGGTTGCCCTCACCCAGGGAAGCACGGTGGTGATTTCGTCAGGCTTGCAGACCGGCGACCGGGTGGTGACCGACGGTCAGGAGAAATTGCAGGCGGGCATGAAGGTCGCTCCGCAAGCCCCGGCCCATCAAAGAAGTGGCGGGACCTCGTCCGGTAATATCGGATCGCAGACATGAGTATTTCGCGGCCGTTCATTCTTCGGCCCATCGCGACGTCGCTGTTGATGGTGGGACTGCTGCTGGTGGGCATTGTCGCTTACCGTCAGTTGCCTATTTCCGCCCTGCCGCAGGTGGACTACCCGACCATCCAGGTTGTCACCTTTTATCCCGGAGCTAGTCCCGACGTCACTGCGTCGTCGATTACCGCGCCCTTGGAGCGTCAGTTCGGCGAACTTCCCGGCCTGAGCCAGATGACCTCGAGCAGTTCGTTCGGAGCCTCGGTCATCACGCTGCAATTCAACCTGGAAGAAAATATCGACGTTGCCGAGCAGGAAGTGCAAGCTGCGATCAATGCGGCGCAGACTTTTCTTCCCAACGATCTGCCCACCCCACCGATCTACAGCAAGGTCAACCCGGCCGATGCCCCTATTCTGACTTTGGCGATGACCTCGGACAGCATGCCGCTGCCGCAAGTCGAAGACCTGGCCGACACGACCTTCGCGCAAAAAATTTCGCAGCTGCCGGGGGTGGGACTGGTCAGCATCAGCGGCGGACAGAAGCCGGCGGTGCGCATCATGGCCAACCCGACGGCGCTGGCCTCCTACGGCATGAGCCTGGAGCAATTACGCTCCGTCATCTCGCAGGTCAACGTCGATCAGGCGAAGGGGCAACTGCAGGACAACCGGCAGTCGTTCACCATCGGCGCGAACGACCAGTTGCTCAGCCCGCAGAGCTACGCTGACACCATCGTCGCCTACAAGAACGGCAACCCGGTGCGCCTGTCCGATGTGGCCACGGTGGTGATGGGCCCGGAGGACACCAACCAGGCGGCCTGGATGAATACCACTCCGGCGGTGATTCTCAACATCCAGCGCCAACCCGGGGCCAACATCATCAAGGTTGTCGACAGCATTACCTTGCGGCTGAAGCAGCTTCAGGCCAACCTGCCGGCTTCGGTGAAGGTCACCATCCTGACCGATCGCACCAACACCATCCGCGCCAGCGTCAAGGACGTGCAATTCGAGATGATGCTCACCGTTGCCCTGGTGGTGATGGTCATCTTCCTGTTCCTGCGCACCTTGGCCGCAACCGTCATCCCCAGCATCACTGTGCCGCTGTCTATCGTGGGCACTTTTGCCGTGATGTACTTGCTGGGCTATTCGCTGGACAATCTGTCGCTGATGGCGCTCACCATTTCCACCGGCTTCGTGGTGGATGACGCCATCGTGATGATCGAGAACATCGATCGCTACATCGAGGAGGGGCACACCCCGCTGGAGGCCGCGCTGCGCGGCGCCGGACAGATCGGCTTCACCATCGTGTCGTTGACCGTGTCGCTGATCGCCGTGCTGATTCCACTGCTGTTCATGGGCGATATCGTCGGCCGGCTTTTTCGCGAGTTCGCCGTTACCTTGAGCGTCACCATTCTGCTTTCGGCGATCATTTCGCTGACCCTGACGCCGATGATGTGCTCGCTGCTGTTGCGGCACAAGGACCAGGAAAAACACAGCCGGCTGTACGACTGGTCCGAGCGGGTCTTCAACAACACCATTGCGTTTTACGGGCGAGGAGTAAAGTTCGTTCTCAACCATCAGACGGCCACGCTGCTGGTGACCATCGGCACGCTCGTCGCGACCATCTACCTTTACATCGTGGTGCCCAAGGGCTTTTTCCCGGTGCAAGACACCGGCGTGATCATGGGCATCTCCGATGCTCCGGAGAGCATTTCCTTTGCGGCGATGACACAGCGGCAGCAGGCGCTGGCCGCAGCCATCCTGAAGGACAAAGACGTCGTGAGCTTGTCGTCATTCATCGGCGTCGATGGCACCAACACCACACCCAACAGCGGGCGCGTGCAGATCAACCTGAAAGCGCGCGATGAGCGTAACGACGACGTAACCGCGATCATGAAGCGCCTGCAGCAGGAAATCGCCGGCGTGGAAGGCATCACCCTCTACATGCAGCCGGTGCAGGACCTGACGGTGGAAGACCGCGTCAGCCGCACGCAATATCAGTTCACTCTGGAGGACGCCGACGCCAAGGAACTGCGTAGCTGGACTGCCAAGATGCTGGACAAGCTGAAGAACGTGCCTGAGCTTCGCGACGTCGCCACCGATCAGCAGAACCAGGCGGCGCAAGCCAGCCTCGTCATCGATCGTGATACTGCTTCACGCATGGGTGTTACCGCCAGCGCCATCGACAACACGCTGTACGACGCCTTTGGCCAGCGCCTGGTGTCGATCATGTTCACCCAATTGAATCAATACCACGTAGTGTTGCAGGTTGATCCGTCGTTCAGCACGGGTCCTGGCTCCTTGAACGACATCTATGTGCCGGCTGGCAACGTGCAAACTCCTGTGGCAACCAGCGCTGGAATCTCTCCGGTGGCCAACACCAATCCCGCCAGTGTTCTAGGCTCCACGGCAGGTCAGGTGCCGCTGAGCGCCATTGCGCACTGGGAAACTACCACGGGACCGCTGACCATCAACCATCAGGGGCAGTTCCCGGCGGTGACCATCTCATTCAACCTGGGCGGAAGCGCCTCGCTGGGCGATGCCGTCAAAGCGATCCAGCAGACGGCGGCTGACCTGGGCTTGCCGCCCAGCATTCAGTTGGCATTTCAGGGTACGGCGCGCGCCTTCCAGGCATCGCTAGCCAATGAAGGCTGGCTGATTCTCGCCGCCATTGTGACTGTGTACATCGTGCTCGGTGTTTTGTATGAGAGTTACATCCATCCGATAACGATTCTTTCCACGCTGCCATCGGCCGGTGTGGGTGCAATCCTGGCGCTGACGCTGTTTCACATGGATCTCAGTGTGATGGCCTTGATCGGAATCATCCTGCTGATCGGTATCGTGAAGAAAAACGCCATCATGATGATCGACTTCGCCCTGGAGGCGGAGCGCAAGGAAGGCAAGCCGGCCGTGGAGGCAATCTACGAAGCGTGTCTGCTGCGCTTCCGGCCCATCATGATGACGACCTTTGCCGCACTGTTCGGCGCGGTCCCGCTGGCGCTGGGCTCCGGTACCGGCTCCGAGCTGCGGCGTCCGCTGGGTATCACGATCATCGGCGGATTGCTGATCAGCCAATTGTTGACTCTGTTCACTACGCCGGTGGTGTATGTGTGGTTTGACCGGCTGGCACAAGCTTTGCGCCGCGTGCGCGCGCCCAAGCCGGCGGAGGCGGTGGGAGATTGAAAGAAGCAACTAGCAACTAGCAACTAGCTAAATGCTAAGAGGCCGGTTGCTAAGGGAGACTCGAATAGATTGCCTCAGACGTTGCTAATTGCTAATTGCTAGTTGCTGATTTATGAACGTATCCGCTCCAGCCATCGCGCGCCCTGTCGCTACCACGCTGCTGACCCTTGCCCTGCTCCTGGCAGGTGCACTGGCTTACACGCAGCTTCCCGTCGCGCCGCTTCCGCAGATCGACTTCCCGGTTATCTCCGTGGGCGCATCCCTTCCCGGCGCCAGTCCGGAGACGATGGCTTCGTCGGTGGCCACGCCACTGGAACGGCAGTTCGGCCGCATCGCCGGGATCAACCAGATGACCTCGTCAAGCCAGCTTGGGTCAACCGGCATCACCATGCAGTTCGATCTGAACCGCAACATCGATGCGGCTGCCCGCGACGTGCAAGCTGCCATCAACGCGGCGCGCAATTATCTGCCCCCGGCCCTGCCCAGCAACCCCACGTACCGCAAAATCAATCCCGCCGACGCTCCGGTGATCATCCTGGTGATGACTTCCGACGCCATGACCCAGGACCAGATGTACGACGCTGCCGACTCGATCATGGGTCAGAAGCTGTCGCAGGTGGAGGGCGTGGGCCAGGTCTTCGTGTGGGGGTCGTCGCAGCCCGCCGTGCGCATCGAAGCCAATCCCCAGATGCTGAACAATATGGGCGTAGGCCTGGAGACGATGCGCACAGCCGTGGCCGCGGAGAACGCCAATCAGGCCAAAGGCTCGCTCAACGACGGCAGCAAGATGTGGATGGTCCGCGCCAACGATCAGCTGATGAAGGCGAAGGACTACAGGAATCTGGTCATCGCCTATAAGAACGGCGCGCCGGTCCGCCTCAGCGACGTGGCCGACGTTCAGGATTCGTATTCCAACATCTACAACGCGGGCAGCTTCAACGGCAAGCCCAGCGTGCTGATCGTGATCTTCCGCCAGCCGGGTGCGAATGTAATCGCCACTGCCGACCGCGTCATTGCCGCGCTGCCATTCCTCAAGGCTTCGTTGCCGCCCAGCATCAATCTCGACATTGGTCTCGACCGCACCACCACTGTCCGCGCTTCAGTATCAGATGTTCAGCGCACGCTGATCATTTCCGTCATCCTGGTGGTGCTGGTGGTCTTCGTCTTTCTGCGCGAGGTTCGCGCCACCTTGATTCCGAGCGTTGCAGTGCCGCTGGCCATCGTCGGCACCTTCGGGATCATGTACCTGTGCGGCTATTCGCTGAACAACCTGTCGCTGATGGCGCTGACCATCTCGACCGGCTTCGTGGTGGACGATGCCATTGTGGTGCTGGAAAACGTGATGCGCCACATCGAAGGCGGCATGAAGCCCCACGCGGCAGCGATTCTGGGCGCGCGCGAGATCGGCTTCACCGTGGTCTCCATGAGCACCTCGCTGATGGCCGTCTTCATCCCCATCCTGCTGATGAGCGGATTAGTGGGCCGTCTCTTCCACGAGTTTGCCGTGACCCTGAGCGCTGCCATTGCCGTCTCCATGGTGGTTTCGTTGACTACCACGCCCATGTTGTGCGCGCGCTTCCTGAAGGCGCACGATCCCGGCAGTCATGGCGCCTTGTACCGCATGAGCGAGCGCGGTTTCTTCTGGATGAACCGCGGCTACAAGGTGTCGCTGGGTTGGGTGCTGCGCCATCGGCTGCTCATCCTGGCCGTGACCATCCTCATGGTCTTCTTCAATGTGTTCCTGTACTACATCGTCCCCAAGGGATTCTTCCCGCAGCAGGACACGGGCCGCCTTCAGGGCACCATCATGGGCGACCAGGATGTGTCGTTCTACGATATGAAGGCCAAGACCGACGAGTTCATTCGCATCGTCAAGCAGGACCCTGCAGTGGAGAACGTGCTGGCTTTCGTCGGCGGCAATGCCGCCCAGAACCAGGGGCGCATGTTCGTGACCCTGAAACCGCTGAGTCAGCGCAAGATCAGCTCAGACAAGGTGATCGCCCGCCTGCGTCCCAAGCTTTCGCATGTTCCAGGGGCAACGTTGTACTTCCAGTCGGTGCAGGACTTGCAGATCGGCGGGCGCCAGTCGAATGCGCAGTTTCAATACACGCTTTCCGGCGAAAATCTGGCAGAGCTTTACGAATGGGCGCCGAAGTTGACGGCGCAGCTGCGCAAGATTCCTCAACTCAAAGATGTCAACAGCGATCAGCAGATCAGCGGCCTGGAAGCGAATGTCGTAATTGATCGCGATACGGCAGCGCGGCTGGGCATCACGGCGCAGCAAATCGATGCCGTGCTCTACGACGCTTTTGGACAGGAACAGATCTCGACCATCTACCAGACGCTGAACCAATATCACGTGGTAATGGAGGTCAATCCCAAATTTCAGCTCACTCCCGACGCCCTGAAGAGCGTGTACGTGATCACCGGCTCGGGAGCGCAGGTGCCGCTTGCAGCGTTCGCTCATTTTGCCCCTGCCAATACGTCGCTTTCGGTCAATCACCAGGGACAATTCCCCTGTGTAACCATCTCCTTCAACCTGGCCCCGGGCGGCGATCTGGGGACGGCCACGCGTGCCATCGACAATGCTGAATTGGCCATGCGAATGCCGCTCTCGATCCACGGCAGCTTCCAGGGAACGGCTGCCGCGTTCCAGGATTCGCTGTCGTCAGAGCCGATGCTCATTCTGACCGCGCTGCTCGCGGTCTACATCGTGCTCGGCATGCTCTATGAGAGTTACATCCATCCCATCACGATTCTCTCTACGCTGCCCTCGGCCGGGACCGGCGCTCTGCTGGCGCTGCTGCTGTTCCGCATGCAGTTGGATGTCATCGGGCTGATCGGCATCATCCTGCTCATCGGCATCGTGAAGAAGAACGCCATCATGATGATCGACTTCGCGCTGGAGGTGGAACGCAGCGGCAAGACCGCCGAGGAAGCCATCTACGAAGCTGGCCTGGTTCGCTTCCGGCCCATCATGATGACCACCATGGCTGCCATGCTGGGAGCGTTGCCGTTGGCGCTGGGCACAGGCGTCGGATCGGAAATCCGCCGACCTCTGGGCGTCGCCATTGTCGGCGGCCTCATCGTCAGCCAGGCGCTGACCCTCTACACAACTCCCGTCGTGTATCTCTACATGGACCACCTGAAGGATTGGGTGATGTCGATCCTTCCGGGACGCCGGAAAGCGGCAAAGGCCGAAGAAGTGCCAGTGTTCGCGGACTGATCTACTTCCCCTGGAACACGGCAAAATGGCCGAACTTATCCATATCGACGCGGATACTGCATTGATCGGGAGCGATGTGTGCGAAGGAGACCCTGAATTCCGGCTCAGGACTTGGCAGCTCACCTGATTCCATTTGCACCCGCACCAGGTCCTGCTGATCGTCGTACGCCCCGGTGGTCTGGGTGCTCTTGGAAGCAATTAGCGTCCACTGTTTGGCATTAGGGATGAGAAATATCGTGTAAGCGCCGATGGGAAGAGTTCTGTCGCCGATTTGGATAGGAGTATTGGCGAACAGCGTCATGGGCTTGCCCCCGGGAGCCCACACCTTGCCGAAAGGAACCTGAAGCGACAACGGCTTCTTTGGAGTGAAGGGGACGTGCTGGTACTGCAGTACCAGCTGCTTTTCTGCGTCAAAGTTACACGTCGCAGTTGCGGCCGTAGGGTCGTCCTGCGCGAACGCCGCGCCGGCAACGAAGAGGAAAACTAGCGCGATGACGAAGGAAGTGACGCGGTGCATAGCCGAGCCTCCGAGGCGATATTGTAGCTTTATTTGCCGCCCTAAGTCTGTGATATTAGCGCTCGAAGCTGGAATGTCAATGACCCTGCTACCATTTAGTCGGCAACCGATGAAACTGCCATCGGCTTTTCCTGGTCTCTCCAACCAGCCACGAAACATTTTCTTGTAGGCAAACCGTCGCCAGAGAGTTTAACAAGGAGGCCGGGCAAGGTTTACCATTTATATGGTGGAGGTGGAGTTGATGAACGATCAAACTAATGAATTCGCAGGCCAGGGGGATTATCGCTCGTCGGAGAATAACATCAGCCTGGGGCTGACCATGTTGTGTGTCGGGCTCGCGTTGGGTGCGCTTACCGCTCTATTGTTGGCCCCAAAGACCGGCAAGCAAATGCGCAGGGCCCTGCTTCGTAAGTACGAGGACGCCCGCGACGCCATGGAAGAGCTCGGCGATCAGGCGAGCGATTGGGCGGACAAAGGTTCGGATTGGGCCGAGAAGGCAAAGCAGCGCGTGGCGCCCTTTAGCAAGCCTTTCAGCAGATAGCGCCTGAGCGCCAGCTAAGGCCGCAAAGCAAATCTCTCTGAGCAGCCGACAATCGCTCTGCGCTTACCGGCCTGTGTTCGAAGGCTGGTTGGGGGGCGGAATTCGTTCCGCCATTCAATAATCTGCAAGTTCTATGGTAGGCTCTAGTGCCGCCATGGTGATCCTGCCAATCCATCTCGCCGCCCTCGTAATCCTGACTGGCATGCAGGCTCAGCACGCTGCGCCCGCACACCACTGGCCATGGTGGCTGCGGCTGCTGGCCTTGCTGGGGCTTCTGCTGTTCATTCGCGTGGCTGTTACCTTTGCTCGCGGTACCGGCCGGTCGCGATGACCCGCGTCGTCTGCTCTCCTCGTAGACAGGCACTCTGAAAAATATCGTTGTTACCTGGCGCCAAAATCGGGGTATAATGTTTTCCACAAAAGCCTGCTCCAGTTTGTTCCGGCTGACCTTGGGGTATGGCTGGGTGCCGGACCCTCTGTCATCGCTTTCGAATTACTTGCTCCCAATTTGATGGATGCCTGTCTCCGGCCTCTGAACAGGGCCCTTGGCGTCCAGGGGTGAAGTAATGGAATTAAGCGACCAGCATGGCGAAAAGAGCCTCCTCCTGATGGCGGACAGTCGAGATCAGACTGCGACCCAGATCCGTCCTGACCGACCCATATTCTTGCCTGACGATGTCATCGGCGACCGCTACCGGGTGGTTCGCTTTATCGCCCGCGGCGGCATGGGCGAGGTGTACGAGGTCGAGGATTGGGAGTTGCAGGCCAGAATTGCGTTAAAGACGATTGCGCCCGAGCGCGCGTCCTCGGCCAGGCAAATCGGCCGGTTCCGCCAGGAAATTCAGCTGGCCAGGAAGGTCAGCCATGCCAATGTTTGCCGGGTCTTCGATCTGGGCCACCACAAGGATAAGCTGCACGCAGACTTGCTCTTCCTGACCATGGAACTGTTGGAAGGCGAGCCTTTGTCTGCCTACCTTTACCGTCATGGCCCCGTGACATGCGAGCAGGCGCTTCCGTTGGTTAGGCAGATGGTATCGGCACTTGCGGCTGCACATCAGTTGGGCATCGTGCATCGCGACTTCAAGCCCGGAAATGTAATGTTGCTGGAAACCGCGCGAGGGCCGCTGGCTAAGGTGACGGACTTCGGCTTAGCTACTAACCCGGAGTGCGATGAGACTGTTGCTGAATCTGTTGTCGATGTTGTAGGTACGCCGGAGTACATGGCGCCGGAGCAGCTGCGCGGCCAGTGCAGCACCCGGACCGATATCTACGCCCTCGGCCTGACGATTTTCCAGATGCTGACCGGGAGATTCCCATCCTCTCACGATGCGCCTTTCAAGGGACTGGAAGCCGATGTAGTGAAGCGAATCGGGCCACGCTGGCGAGAAGCGATCACGAAATCTCTGGCGGTGAATCCGGCTGACAGGTTCGCTACCGTGGAAGAGTTCTGGTGCGCCTTGTCGGGAGAAAACCTGCCCAGGCAATCGGGATGGAAAGCCATCGCCGCAGGAATCAGGCTGCATCGCGCGACTTATGCAATCAGCGCCTGCGTGCTGCTGGCCGCAATCATCCTGGTGCTGGCCGGTGCGGTTCCCAATCCCTTCAAGCGGCTTCCGCAGGAGAAGCACCTTGCCGTCCTGCCGTTCCAGAACATAGGTAACGACGCTTCCAATCAAGCCTTTGCCGAGGGTGTCGCCGAGAGCTTGACCAGCAAACTGTCGCAGCTGGAGCGTTACCAGAAGTCGTTCTGGGTAGTGCCGTCGAGCGATACCCGCCACGTCAAGAGCCTGGACGAAGCCTATCGCAATTTGAACGTTACCCTGGCTGTGACGGGAAGCATTGAACATACGGCCGAAGGAGTTAACCTTACTGCCGATCTCGTCGATCCTAAGAACCATCGGCAGCTATCGTCGCGATCGATCCACGTGCCTTCAGCCAACCTGGATGAAATGCAGCAGCGTGTGTGGGAGTCCGTAGCCGACATGCTGGACTTGCAGGTCAGCTCGCAAGCGAAGGAAGAGTTGGCTGCAGGTGGAACTACACAACCAGGCGCGTATGAACTATATGAACAGGGGATGGGATACAACAAGCGTTTTAACCTGGAGGACACGGATCGGGCCATCGCCTTGTTTGACAAAGCGCTATCCAAGGACCCCAATTATGCCTTGGCCTATAGCGGTTTAGGTAATGCTTACGCTAATAAATTTGTCCTAACGAGAGACCCTCACTGGATTGAGAAGGCGACGCAGAATGCGAAGCGCGCCGTCGAGCTAAACGACCGCTTAGTTCCCGTTCGGATGACTCTGGGCATGGTGTATCAGCATACAGGGCAGCTTGACCAGGCGATCTCGCAGTACAAGCTCGTCTTGGCGGATGATCCTTCGATCATCGAAGCTGAGTTCCAACTCGCTCAGGTGTACGAGGCGAAGGGGAAATATCTGGAGGCCGAAGAGGCATACAAAGATGTGATCGCCAGACGCTCCGGATATTGGCTCGGCTATAGCGGCCTCGGTTCCCTCTATTACAGCCAGGGAAAGTTTTCCGAGGCAGCCGAACAGTTCAAGACGATGATTGATCTTGCCCCTGACAACTCGCTAGGTTACTACGACCTCGGTGGCGTCTATATAGGTCTGGGGCGCTATGAAGATGCTATCGCGGTTTTGAAAAAGGGCCTGACTATCAGGCCGGACTGTGATGGCTGGACCAACTTAGTGGCCGCTTACATGTACTTGGGCAGATACCAGGAGGCGGCGGATGCGGCTAAGAAGGCTACAGATCTTAATCCCCACAACCACGATCTTTGGAGGAACCTCGCGGATAGTTATCACCAGATTCCAGGTCGGCAAGTCGATGCGATGACTGCATACCAGAGAGCGCGAGACGCCGCCACCGACCAGCTAAAGGTGAATGCGACGAACACTCAAGTCCTGAGCAGCATTGCACTGTACGACGCTCATCTAGGTTACAAGAATGAAGCAGAGAGATATATCGCCCGTGCGTTGGAGCTCTCGCCCAATAACAGCTATTCCTTATTTACATCAGCATTGGTTTATGAGATTATCGGCAACCGCGAAAAAGCGCTGATGGCGGTTCGGAAGGCGGTAGATGCGGGTTACTCGCCTGAGGAAGTCGCGCAGGAACCGGAGCTTCGCGCTTTGCATTCGGACGTCCGCTATCAGCGATGGCTTAAAAGCACAGATGTCAGGGCTCCGAAGTCAAAGTCCTAAACCTTTCGCAAGGAGTGGCCCATGAAATTCCGTTGGTCTCTAGCATTTGCGTTGGTCATGTTTTTGGCATTGCTGTCTAGCCGCTTGACCAGCGCTCAAACACCAATTTACGTCGGTAAATGCAACAGTAAAACCTGGAAGGACGACTGCACTGGGGCCCACGCTCCGCTATGTCCCAGCGGCGGTGCTGTCAATTGCACAATGCTAATCTCAGATACTGGTGGGTACGCGATAGCCACACAGCAGGGCGCCTCGCCATCCAGTTATATTTGCGTCGAGCCGACCACTCATGTCTATTGGGTCGAGGGCAACGCGTTGTCGTTTGTAGTGGATTTTGGAGATGCCACGACTCCCTTCACCACTAAGTCGGTTTTCACAGGTAAGTCGGGCATTGATGACAACGACACAATCGTCACAGATCCCACCGCCGTGCCTGAATGCAACGAGTATGTAATCTTGCACTGCGGCCCGACCACCTGTACCATGGGTGACCCTATAGTGGTCGTGCACGGCGGCCAAAGCATCAAACGCAAGAAGGACCATGAGGAGAAACCTCATGGCGGGAATTGATTTATAGGGCGTAACGTTTAGTACAGCCGGAAGTTTACTTCCACGTTGATCATGACGGGGACGGGGTGGCCGTCCTTCTTGGCGGGTTCGAAGCGCCACTGGCGTACCGCTTCGACAGCTTTCTCGTCCAGACCCATGCATGCCCAGCGCGCGCTGCACGCGGATTTCCAGCGGCTTGCCTTCGGGACTCACTACTAGCCACAACACCACGGTGCCCTGGTATTTGGCCTTGCGCGCCTCTTCGGAATACTCGGGATCGGGATCGTACAAAACCTTGGGAGCGCTGACGCCGCCGCCAACGCGATAGGCGCCGCCGCCATATCCACCACCGTGGCCCGGTCCAACGCCAGGGCCGGTTCCCGATCCCACGCCGCCGCCGCTGCCGCTGCCAATGCCGCCGCCCGAGCCGGTGCCATTCGAGGGTGGCCCCATTACTTTGGACAGCGGATCGCCCAACGCGCCCATCGTCGGCAGCTTGATCTCAGGCGGTACAACCACCGAGGGGTCGACCACGAGTTTGGGATGGTCGTTGCGGATCACGATGGCCGGGGGTACGATCTGGTCCTTGGAGAGCTTAGGCAGCGCGCCTTTGGGGGCTGCCAACTTGTCGCGATCGCCGCCACCGCCGCCGCCGCCCGCCTTCGTCTTGGAGATGGCCATCGGCAGATACGGGCTAATGTCGGTGACCACGCCAATGACCTGCTGCTTGAGTTCGTCCTTATGCTCGAAAACCCAATGCCCGGACCAGATTAGAAGGCCCACGGCGATCATATGGAGGATAAACGAGTAGAGAAAGGTGTCCTTGCGCTGGGGATACAGGCCCTCACCCTCGCCAAATAGCGCAGGGATGACCTGGTCCTCGGGCGCAACCTGAGGAATCGGTTCTTTTGCCGGTTTTGCAGCTGCGGGCGTAGCCATCGTTACTTACTAACAGTATAGACCCAGCCGCCAGCCAGAAGTTCCAGAAAAATGCAGGTATACATTTGGCTCGTCCCTCCACGGACGCAGTTCATCACAGGAAACGGGAAGTTTCTGCCCACTGGTGAAGAATTTCAGGGCACGATCACGCGCAGGGCGTTGCGCAGCACGCCGAGTTCGACCGGCGTGGTGCAGATGGGTTCGCCGTCGGCGAAGACCTCGGTCACCGGATCGGTAGCGATGCGCAGCCGCGCGGCCTGGAAGTATTCGACCTCTTTCATGCCGATGTGACTTCCGCCATAGACGACGCGAAGTAAACGCAGCAAGCGCACCTTACTCAACTTGCGAACGAAACAGACATCGAGCAGGCCGTCATCCATTCGTGCCTGGTGCGTCAATCTCATACCGTGACCGTATTGCGGACCATTGCCGGCGGCGATCAGAAAGCCGCGTTCGTTCATGCGGGTTTCCCATGAGTCGCCGGTTTCCACAGAGACAGTGATGCGCGGCGGACGAAAGCTTCCCAGCGTTTGCACCAGCGCGATGACATAGCCTCCATGGCGACGGAGCCATCGCGACTGCTTCAAGGTCAGGCGGTTCACAGCCGCGTCTAGCCCGGTACCGGCGATGCAACCATAAAAAGTTGTTTGCGCGATCTCGCGCTCGGCGTCCGTCGCGTGGCGCAACTGCGATTGCATGATGCGTGTCCCCATCTGCGGCCGGTCCTTGCGCGGACCATCGGGAACAAAGTGCCGCGTCTCCAGCGAATCGTCCTGCCAGGGAAGGGCATCGGCGGGCTGTAAGATCTCGGAAGTCTCCTGCAACGGCTGAATCGTTCCCAGATCGATGCTCCTGGTGTTGTGACTGCCTTCGCAGAAGCGTCACCACGCCGCTCGCGCCGTCACTACGCTGTCGACGCCAATGGACTGCGCAAAATCATTGGCGCTGCCCATGGGGACGACGAGAGTTGGGATTTGCTTCAGCGCCAACCCGCCGAGATGGCGATGGACGGTTCCATCGCCGCCGAAAACCAGCGCCGCGTCGGGCTGGTCTGTCGGATCGAGTTCGTTGCCCGAAAAGAGGTTGACGCCCGGCATCTCGAATTGCCGGACGTCGTGATCTTTGGCATGAAGTCCCAGCAGGGCAACGGCGCGCACGGCGCTACTTTCGCACAAGCTCGGTGAAAAACACAATGCGACTCTCCCGCTCGAAGATGAGGAGAGCCGCATCCCGGACTCTGCCAGCAAGTTGCCTGTGAATCTCCCCGGACCTACGCGCTGTGGGCTTCCTGCCAGAATTTCATCTCGTCAGCCGAAGGCCCATACATGCCGGGAATCTCGATCTCATTCAGTCGCAGATAAACGCCCAGCTGGGCTCGGTGGTGGATCATGTGACTCATTACCATTCCGCGATAGCATGCAGCGCGTGGCATAGAGAAGATGGTGTCACCTTTGGTGTTCTTAAGGCTCCAGATCACGCCGAACGCTTCGTCGTTGGCTGCGGCAAGGGCCTCGCGGCCGGCCTTGGAATTCTTGTCGAAGGTGTCGAGCACTTCCTGGCGCGTTTTCGGCGTGAAGGGGACGAAATTGTCCATGTCGAATTCCAGCACTTCCTTGGTGAATGTCTCTTTGGCCCAGCCCGGCAGTTCGGCAACGTGTCCGGCAAGGCGGTTGAGAGGCATCGACTTGGTATGCGGTTTGTAGTCGGAAATCTGTTCGGGAAGACGCTCCAGTAGCTTGCGGGTGTTCGCCATTTCCTGGTCGTATTCCGGTAGTAGCATGTCGCGAATGGCCATCCAAAGACTCCGGCCGCAGTAGCGGCAACCACGCAAGGATAACACGAATAAAAGGCGAAAGTAAATGCTCAGGCTGCCGACCTTCAGAAAGCGGTTGAGCAACGTCATTGCGACATTGAAACTGTCTGCACCAGGGGCTTCTCGGGACGCGGCGGCGCCAGCGCGTGTCCCAAGCGGCGTCCATACTCGATAAGCGGTTCTTCCAGCACATGATAGCTGGCGACCGAAGCCACCGCAGTGAAGGCAATGCTGCCGACAACCCTCAACCACGTCGGGCCGGTCATCCAGTCAAAGCAGTAGTAAATCGCTATGAGGTGGAAGCGCCGCGAATCCACCTCACCTGCACCTCGCGGAATAAGGGTATCGCCAGGCCGAGCGCAAGACACTCAGCCCAGCCGTAACCGCGCGGATCGAACAACTGAAAGCCGGCGTAAACGGCCAGGATGAACGGCGGCCAGAATAACCACGGCAGCTTGGGCTTCCATTTGGACAGCAAAACGTAGGCGATGACTCCCGGCACAAAGCAGGGTGCGAAGCGCAGGACGTTGTGCGGGCCCGTCATCAGCGGCTGGAAGTAAGCCAGCGGAAGCAGCGCAATCCAGGCCAGAAGCAGGTTGCGAATTGCGTGCTTTGTCCTGGTCAGCAGAAACAGCAGCGGCAGCAACACATACATCTGCACTTCGATGGGCAAGCTCCAGAGCGGAGCCAGCGCCATCGGTGAGTGCGTCAGGTTCATCGTCAACGCGAAGTTCGACAGCAGATTGAATGTCCCGAGCCAGGCATACTCTCTGGCCGGGTGGGGCGGAATATGCAGGACGGTGACCAGTCCCACCACCAGCATCGACAGGGGATAAATGCGGAAGAAGCGGCGAATATAGAAGTTCACGGCGCCGCTGTTGCGCTCCATCGACATCATCAGCACCAGGCTGGTGTGGACGAAAAAGATGAGCACGCCGAACTGCCCCAGCCGGTTGACGCGCCGCTCCGAAAAATAGCCGTACTCCAGCAGATGGTAAAAAAACACCATGAGCACGGCGATGGCGCGCAACACGTCGAGATTGGCGGAGTTCCTGGACACAGGCAGACTTGGGCTTAGTCGAACCCGAAGGTGCCCTTCACTTTACCCCAAAGTTAACCCC
>JBEKTC010000039.1:0-19515 GCA_049516475.1 Candidatus Korobacteraceae bacterium
TCGCCGCGATCGCCGGTGCCGATGTAGAGCTGGCCCTGACGATCGAGCGCCAACGCCCAAATGTATTTCGTCTTGGGATCGAAGAGGACGCTGGCGGTGTAGCTGGGGTCGACATCAACGGACGGGCGCGGCTTCTCGCCCGGCGTTGCGCCTTCCTGCGCGGCGGCAACTTCAGCTGTGGTATGCGAGCCCTCGGGAGCCTTGCCCGGAGCGGGGCCGCCGTGGACGAGTTTGTAGACTTTGCCGTCGGGCGAAGTAGCCGCGTAGATGGCGCCGCTGTTGTTGTCGACGACCAGCGCCTGCACCTGAAGCTCCTGCGGCGCGAAGATGATGCGCGCCTTGCCATCGGGCGTGAGCTTGTAGACACGGGCCGGAGAACCGGCAGCCGCGTAGACGTTGCCTCCGGAGTCGGCGGCTACGTCCCAGATGTAGGTGGAAGGCGAGGTATAGAGCGCGCTGAAAGAGGGCGCGAGCGTGAGATTGCCATCGCTGCTGATGGCGACGCCGTGAGCTGTGCCCTTCTCAAAGTCGTCGTACTTGGTTTGTTCCCAGGTGCGGGTGGTCTGCGCTGAGGCCGTCGTAAGAAGGAGCGAGGACACGAGCGCCAGTCGAAACCAGTTCATCAGTATTAGTCCGGTATGGGGCGATGTGCGGCTCAAGTTCTCACGATAAGGAAAAGGCCCGGTCACGATAGTCATTATGAGGAAATGCAGGAATTGGAGCCATACCGTCTAATCTACGCACTCCTCAGACATTGCTTCGCAGTTAAGTCATTCCAGATTGTCGTTGGAGAGCTTTGCCAGCACAGTATAGGATACGCTGAACCAAAGACCCGGGACGAAGCCCATCTTGCTATTGGTGTTTATGGTGCTTGTGGGCGGTCGGCTGGTTGGGATGCTGGGCGCGGTTGGCGCCGATCTCTTTCATGCGGGCGGCGAGAGCGGCCTGGTGCTGCGCCTTTTCGGCTGCCTCCTCCTGGGGTGTGAGCACGCGGCGCACAATCGGCCCGTTCATCTTGTAGGTAGCTTCCACGATCTGCCCGGCGTCATTCTTCTTGCGAATGGTGAAGGTCGGCAGGTCGCCTTCCTTGCCGAAATCCTGATGTCCAACCCGCACCGGCAAGTAACCTTCCAGGTTGTGCTCGCGATAGGCCGTCTCATATCGATGCTTGGCACGATTGCGGGTGAAGATGCGGATCTGGTTGTAGTCCCACGGCAGACCGTCCCTGGGTTCGTTCAGCAGAACGAGGTATTGCGACTGTGGCTTGCCATCTTCTTCAACGTTGTTGAGGACGAAGTACCCCATGATCCGCTGACCCTCGGCGTACTGCGCAATGTCGAGCGGGACGTCGAGATCGACCATGCGCAGCAGCACCCAGCCAGCATGTCCCGACGAGCTGCGCACTAAGTACCAGTCTTCCATGATCGGCTTGGGCGGAGGGGGCGGCGGCTCGCCCTGCTTTGGCGTTCCCGCGGCGGGCGTGGTTGCGGCCGTCGTCGCGGTCGTCGCCGCCGGAGCTGCCGCTTCCGGCTTGCCTCCTTTCGGAGTGGCGCTGGTTTTGCGCTGCGTCACGCCCTTCTTCTGAGACGAGGTCGAGGATGGCGCCGGCTTTGCGGCCTTCGGCGGATTCTTCTCCGCCGTCGAGCGCCGCAAGACCTCGACCTTCTCGCCGTCCTTGAGTTGGTAGAGGTGCTCGGCGTCGCGCGCGGGAGTGACGTGCATGTTGAGCTCGGCGCGCGTGGTTCCGTGGGCCTGCACCGGCGTGTCGGCATTGTCCTGCGCCAGCTTCTGGAAGCCGTCGTAGACATCCTGCGGGATCAGGCTGCGCTCCTCGATCCAGCCCTCCTGACCGCTGTCGGTGCGGACGCGGACGAACCGCCGCTCCTTTTCCAGCACCTCGACGCGATCGCCGTTGTGCACCGTGCCCATCTTGTTGTACATGGTGGCCACACGATCGCGCAGGCTGGTCTCGGCGGCGGAAACATACATGTACTCGTGATGCGTCATGTTCTGCCGCTTGCAGGCCGCACCGAGAGCAAGCAAAAGCAAAACGATCGTCAGCAGAGTTCGATTGGGATGGAAACGAATGGATTTCACTGCGCCACAGAATCACTATAAACCAGTTGTCAGTTGCCAGTGGTCAGTGGCCAGTTTGCAAACGAGATGCGCGCAATCAAGAGCAAGTCGGCGTCGCAGGTTGTCGCCCGCGGCCATCCTCCCGTATAGTGGTCTCACTTACCGAATTCTTACGTGGGGTGAATGATGGAATTGCAAGCTTTCTTGACGGCGCTGGAGCAGCGCATTGCCCGCTACGATCTGCTGTGCCATCCCTATTACAAGGCGTGGACCGCCGGGCAGCTTACGCGCGACGATCTGCGCGAGTATGCCGGCGATTACTACCATCATGTCGCGGCGTTTCCGGCGTACCTGAGCGCGCTGCATTCTCGGCTCGACGATGGCGAACTGCGCCGCGCCGTGCTGTGCAATCTGTGCGGCGAGGAGATTGACGGCCGTCCCCACAGCGAACTGTGGCTCGACTTTGCCGAGGGCATGGGCGCCGATCGCGATGAAGTCCGCAGACGCAATCCGCTGCCGGAAGTGCGCGAGCTGATCGCCGAGTTTCGCCGGGTCGCGCGCGAAGGCTCGACTGCCGAGGCCCTGGCCGCCTTCTACGCCTACGAGTCACAGGTGCCGCGCGTCGCCAAAGCCAAGGCCGACGGTCTGGCCGAACGCTACGGCGCCGACGCCAAGACCTGCGGCTACTTCAAGCTGCATCAGTTTGCCGACGTCGAGCACTCGGATGTTTGGCGCGAGTCGCTGAGCGCCGAGATAACTGCTCATCCCGAACAGGTTGAGGCCGCGCTGGATGCCGCTGAGACTGCGGCGCAGTCGCTGTGGCACGCACTGGATGGCATGGAAGCGCGAAGAACCGCCATGGTCGGGTAGAGCCGGCCTTAAGGCCCGGCGTCCTACGCCGCTTTTGATATTCGATAGCCGCCACGATCATCGGATGATGATCGTGGCGGCTATTCTCTTTTGTGTTTGCTGGACGCGGCCCTGAAGGGCCGCTCTACCTACTAGGCCCGCTCGAAGGCGTGCTTAAGATGCAACTCTTCCAGCGCGTGGTCCTTCGTTGCCATAAACTCATCGCGCCGCGCCACCAGCCCGTCGCCAGCCCGGGCGTAGTCGCCCGCCAGTTCGACCATCCCGCGGCTGACCAGCCCCCTGGCAGCAGTCGCCAGCTTGTCCACCATGTTAGGATCGGCAGCTCCCAGATACTGCGCATCGCAAGGATCGGCAATCAGCACCGGCCGCCGCTCCTCGCCGCCGCCCCAAAAGACCTTCCGCGCCACAAACTCCTCCACCTGCTCGGGCGTCGCGGTAGCAAACGTGAAGTGCTGATGACGAATGCTGTAGCAGCGGCTCGACACTGCCACCGGCTGCCGCTTGCCTGACTTCAGCAGCTCCAGGTCCTTGTCGTCCAGGGTTTTGCGCGCGGTGTTGACCGCAACCCAGAACGCAAGGTCGCCATCGAGCGACGGCAGCGCCTCTCTCACGGTCTGCGCGAGGTTGAGGGCAAGATCGGCGTGCAGCGGACCGCCATCATTCAAGCGCAGCGTGCCGTGCAGCACATACCAGTCGCTGCCGCCCTCGGAGCGATGAAACGGCCATTGCAACTCGATGCGCACGGGCATCCCGTGAAGCGTTACGCCAGTAAAAAGTTTGTCCATACTTTAGTAACTAGCAACTAGCTCTTAGCAGTTAGCAATCGGCGACTGGCATCGCGGGTTATCGCGGCCGGCGAACGCCAAGTACTGCATTCGCGCCGAATGCTAGTTACTAATTGCTAATTGCCACTCTCACCATCTTCTTTCCCGCCCGCAGCGTGAACTCCGCTCCCAGCTTCACTGCGACAACGACTTCGCTCTTCAGTTCGCCGTCCACCTTCACCGCGTGTTGTTTCACTTTGCGCAAGCCGTCGGTGACTGACGTGGCCAGCCCTGTACGCGCCAGCAACTTGTCCAGCTTCACTTGAACATTGCCATCGTTGATGGCCGCATTCGGCGCGGCCACTTCCTCAAAGCGCACGCCGATCAGCGGCAGATCCTCCGGCACCTCATCCTTCTGGAACATGCGCGACCAGTCCTGTGCCGCCTGTTCCGCCGCCTCGCGCGAATGGAAGTCGGCGACAATGCGCTTGCCCAGCTCCTGCTTCAGCTTCATGGGATGTGCCGCACCGCTGGCGACCTCGCGCTTCAAACGCTCGATGTCGGTCATGCTGACGTCGGTCACCAGCTCGTAATAGCGCCACATCAGCTCGTCGGAAATCGACATCACTTTGCCGAACATCTCCTGCGGCGCTTCGGTGATCCCAATGTAATTGCCGTACGACTTCGACATCTTCTGTACGCCGTCGGTGCCTTCCAGCAGCGGCGTGGTCAGCACAATCTGCGGCGGCTGCCCGTAGTGGCGTTGCAGCTCGCGACCCATCAGCAGATTGAATTTCTGGTCGGTGCCGCCAAGCTCAACGTCAGCCTCCAGCGCCACCGAGTCGTAGCCCTGCGCGATGGGATAGAGCAGCTCGTGCATCGCGATCGGCTTCTCTTCCATGAAGCGCTTGTGGAAGTCCTCGCGCTCCAGCATCTGCGAGACCGTAAACCTCGCCGCCAGGCGAATGAATCCCTCGAATCCGAGCCGGCTAAGCCACTCGCTGTTGAAGCGCACTTCGGTCTTTTCGCGGTCGAGGATCTTGAACACTTGGGCCTTGTATGTCTCGGCGTTCTCATCGATCTGCTCGCGCGAGAGCGGCGGCCGTGTCACCGAGCGCCCCGAGGGATCGCCGATCAGCCCGGTGAAGTCGCCGATCAGGAAGATCACCGTGTGGCCCATGTCCTGAAAGTGTTTCAGTTTGCGCATGAGGACGGTGTGGCCCAGATGGAGATCGGGTGCGGTGGGATCGAAGCCGGCCTTCACCCGCATGGGCTTGCCCGCCGCGCGCGACTTCTCCAGCCGCTCGCGCAGGTCGCTTTCGCGAATGATCTCCGCCGCGCCCTTGCGCAGGTAGGCCAGTTGCTCATCGACCTCGGGGAATGCGGGCATAAGCCTTGATTATAGGAGGTTGGCAGCAAGTAGCCAGTAGTCAGTACCGTCAGTACCCAGTTGCCAGTAGCCAGCCAGTTTCGAGTTTCAAGTTTCGGGTTTCGAGCATGCTTCGTGAATCCCTTTCACGCGGCATGGCTCCAATCCACTGAGCGCTGTATCTTTGGGTACTGGCAACTGACAACCGACAACTGGCTACTGACTCATGCAGACTCGCCTCTTCTTCATCGTCGTCGCGCTAGGCCTGATCATCGCCGGGATCTGGGCCTATTATCACGATGAAACCCTGCGGAAGAACGCCTCGCAGGTGAATCTCGGCGATTCTAGTGAGGTAGTCCGTCAGCTACTGGGCGATCCCAGCAGCGAAGGCCCATGCGGCTCGTTGACCCCAATTCCTACAGGCTGCACCAGCGAGTTTGTCTATCGCTACTGGTATTCCATCTTTCAGCCGCAGTATGAGGTGATCTGGCTCGACAAGTCCGGCAACGTCCTGGGCGAGCAGCACGTGCGGTCGTCGTTCTAGCTGTCCCGCCGCAGCGCGTTACTCCGCTGGCGCGGGATGTCAGCGTGCGACAGCGTGAAAAGCCTCGTCCATCACGGCTTTCAGCTGATCGAGCGTTTCTTCCACCGTCAGCGCGTACATCTCGCGGCCGTTGTCCTCGCCCGATTCAATCGCCCACTTCAAATAGTGACCGGCAATCTGCACCGCCATGGGATCGGAGATGGTTTTTCCCGTTTGCCGGTTGTATTCCACCCATGCGACATGAGGTAGCGCAATCCATACCGGACGTTCGCCCACCAGGAACTTTATGTCGACCGCGTCGGCATGACGGGTGGCAATGGCGACAATCAGCGCCTGATAGCGGCAATGTACTCGCCTGCCCGTCCAGCGGTCGACGGCATGGAATTCGTCGTACATAACTGTGCAATGATAGCGGACTCCACAAGGGGCGAGCAATGGGTGTCAGCTTTGCTTGCGATAACTCGATTTTTCGCCAACAATCCTGGCTCCAAGGCGCGCGGGTGTGGTGTCCAATCTATTAGATTGGAAGCTACGACGGTAATGCTGCGGAACTACGAGCGAACTGTGATGCGTTTTCGACTGCATGGAATTTGGGCGTGGTTCTTGATTCTGCTGAGTATGTGTCGTCCTCTTTGGACGCAGGCCGTTGAGTCCAGCGGCCAGGGCGCGAAAAATGTCAGTTGCACTGTGGCTGGAAGTTGGAGCTTTGCAAGGCTTTGCGGGCCTCAAGCCTACGGACGAGTGTTCACCGGGACGGTGCTGTCGGTAACCGATGTCTCGGACTTCGATGAGCGTCTCGAATTAGCGCCCGATGAAAGCTTTTCAGGCGATAACCCAGCTAAGGTGTCAGCGGTTGTTAACCAGGCGTGCATGCCGCCGAACTTGCCGCGCTTCAGGGCGGGAGACAAGTGGCTATTTTACTTTCCGCGAGGCGAAAACGCGGACGCGCTTGTACTGCCGTTCTACGGTCCGAGCAAACCCATCGCTCGGGCGCAGACGGACATTGAGCTGTTGCACCATGTAGCGCGTTTGACAAATTCAGCTATTGTCACTGGGCAGGTAACGCAGGTAGTCCCCAAAGGCAATAAGTGGGACGTCGTGCCTGTTGCCGGACGCCGAGTCGTAGTCACGCGCCACTCTGATGGCGCAGAGTTTTCAGTCCTGAGCGATGAGACCGGGCATTTCGAATTACAGCTTGCCCCAGGTACTTACCACGTAACCGCCAATGTCGAGCCGAAGTCGCTGTTTTCAGAAGGGGACGTCGCTCTGGTCAGGCCCGGCGACTGTGTGGAGGTTGGATTCCGACTGGACACAGATAAGATAAAGATCCCGTCTAAAGGATCTTTCTGGGATCGTATTCTCATTCCCCCTCCGGAGCTTCCCGACCATATTCCAGAGCAGCCGTAACCAACAAACTGCTTGTAACTTACCCGCCAAAGCGCCCGCATTTCCTTAAGCCCGCTCGTGGGCCTCGCCCAGCACGACCTGCACGCTCATCTTTTTTCGTCCACGATAAAAGGTCACGCTCACGGTGTCGCCGGAGCGATGCTTGTTCATCACATTCGCCAGGTCCTGCTGATCGCCAATCGAATCGCCGTTGATGGCCACGATCAGGTCGCCGCCGATCATGATGGACGTCGCCCCCAGGTAGGCGCGCTCGTTGCCGCCTTTCAATCCGGCACGTTCGGCCGCGCCGCCCGGAACCACGCGAACAATCAGCACGCCGTAATCCGCCGGCAGGCCCATCTCCTGCGCCATCTCCGGCCCAATCGGCAGGGAAACGATGCCCAGCGAAGGACGCCGCACCGTGCCCAGCGTAATCAGATCGCCCAGGACTGCCTTGGCGGTGTTAATCGGGATCGCGAAGCCGATGCCCGCACTCTGATTGGAGCCGCCCGTCGCGATCATGCTGTTGATCCCGATTACCTCGCCGTGGGAGTTCAGCAGCGGACCGCCGGAATTGCCGGGGTTGATCGCGGCATCGGTCTGGATGGCTTCTTCGATCAGCGCGCCTTGGGGAGTGCGGATGGGCCGCATTGAGCTGATGATGCCGCGCGTCATCGTCCCCGACAGTCCAAATGGGTTACCAATCGCAAACACCTTCTGGCCAACCTGCAAGTTCTTGGACTCACCCAGCACCACGGGCACCAGGTCCGGCGCCTTGATCTGCACCACGGCAAGATCGTGCCCGCGATCGCGCCCAATGACCGTCGCCTTATAACTTTTCTTGTTGTGCAGCGTGACGTCTACCTGGTTGGCATCTCCCACAACGTGGTAGTTGGTGAGGATGTGACCGTCTTTATCGATGATGAACCCCGAGCCTTGACCCTCCTCCGGAACCGGTCCAAAGAACAGGTCGTAAGCCACCGTCCGGGTCGTGATGTTGACCACCGAAGGAATCACCCGGTGGTAGACCTCGATATTGTTCTGCTCTTCGGGATCCAGCTTCTCCGGGCCCGCGGCTTCGCTGATCTCGATGTGGGTGGGCCGCGAAATCATCTCGGCGACAGGATTTGTGCCCTGGTGGTGGGTGGTGAACCAGTAAAACAGGCTGGCCAAAATCGCACCCAGGATGAACGGTCTTACGAATCTCATGCCTTTATGATGGTCCGATCAGTTAAGTTTCTCGACGGGAGATAGACGTCTCCCCAACTGAAGTGTAACGAAACGGAAGAGCTTCGCGCATCTCGTCGCGGGCATTCAACTGCAACCGCTGGCCAGAGTTTGCAGCTTGTTCCAGATCTGTTCCACCTGGCGCTCCGTATCCTCCACCGCGCCGGAGTTTTCAATCACGTAATCCGCGTGCCGCACCTTTTCCTCATCCGGCAACTGCGCTGCGCCGCGCCGGTCCACCTCGGAGAGCGCGGCGGCCAGCGAGATACTGGCGCGCTCCGCATAGCGTTCAACCCTGCGCTCGAAATCGCAGGTCACGACGATGATCTTGTCGAAATCCCGGGCGACGCCCGCCTCGATAATCAGCGCGGCTTCGACCACGGCGATCCCATGCGGATTCTCGCGTGCAACCTCAGCCATCCACTCGTTCTGGGCCTTGATCACGGCAGGATGCACAATGGCATTCAGCTCCCCAATGCGATTGGGGAAAGCGACTCTGGCCAGCGTGGCGCGATTGATCGTCCCATCTTCATTGAGAATCTCCCGGCCAAAATGATGTACCACTTCGCCATACACCGCGGCTCCCGGCGCATACAGCTGGTGCGCCAGCACGTCGGCTTGCAGCAGGTGCGCGCCCCGCCTGGCCAGCATCTCGCCGACAGTCGATTTGCCACACGCGATCCCGCCGGTGAGCCCTACTCGGAGCACGATTCACCAGAGGCTGTGGAGAACTTGCACGACAACAGTGCCATAGAACGCTCTAAACCTCACGCAGTATACAAGGCAGCTTGCGGCCGCCATCAATGAGGAATTTCCGGCGGACGCACCTGCTGCTCCACGGGCGCTGCCATCGGAAAGTCCAGCACTCGCTGGCCGATGTCGTCCGTGAATTCTGTCGAATTGGAGAGCACGACTACACCGGCCTTCCGGCGAGGCTCGAAGCCGACGTAGGCGTGGTAGCCATAGGTGCCGCCGTTGTGACACACAACCCCATTGGAAATGTGCCAGCCCATCGCAATCTGGACGCCGGGCGACACCGGTCGGCGAACGCTTAACATCTTTTTCATCGCCGGCTGCAGCGGAGTTTGGATCAGTCCCATGTTTGCCGCCAGAAAAATCAGCATGTCATCCACATTGGAACGAATTGCGCCCGCTCCCTTCAACACCGAAACCTCGATGCCGGGAGCCGTAGCTCCTCCTCCGCGGTAACCGGGAATAAGATTGGCTGTCATCTCTGGAGTCAACTGCATGGCCGTATGATTCATCCCCAGCGGCTCTGTAATCCGGTCGTGCAGGAGGGTTTCGTAATCGGCGCCCGCTCGCACAGCCAGCACCTGACCCAGCAGGCCGCCGCCAAGATTGGAGTATTCATACTTAGCTCCGGGATCGCGCGTCAGGGTGTAAGTCGAGAGAAAGTCGTAGAGCTGCTCCGCGCTGTACGCAGAGTTGTAATTGTTGGGCATCCGCGGCAGCCCGGAGTAATGCGTCGCTAGGTCCAGCAGCGTGATCTGCTTGCCATTGCGGGTCGGAACGTTCACGGTCGCGGGTAGATACTTCGAGACTGGATCCTTGAGATTCACCTCTCCACGCAGTGCCATGTCAGACAACAGCAGCGCGGTAAATACCTTGGTGACGGAGCCGATTTCGAAAATAGTTTCGCCATCCGGCACGCGGGAATCAGCGCTGCCGAACTTGCCGTAGCTGATCACTTCCTGGCCGTGCTTGGTGATGATGCCCACGACGATGGCTCCAGCCTTGTGCTGCACGTCGACGAACTGCACCAGCATGTCGCGAATTTCTTTCGGGGTCGCCAGATGGGTTGGCAGTGTCTGCGCCCCCAGCGGCAGCGTCAGGCAACAAAAACAAACGAAAACAGCCGGTATTCTCCGGCCAGCCAGAGGAAGCTTAGGCAGCATAGCTCGACTAGCCTACTCCATCTGTGGCGAAGCTGGGCAGGGATATACCCACACTCCGAGGCCAATCAAGAATTATGCTGCGACCACGCCCATAAACGGCTGGGCATGAGAGTAGACGCACCTGATAAATGGTTCTCGGGTTGTGTCAGGGCCCGACTCTTAGTCGTGCCGCGCCGAGTCATTCATGACTCGGGCTTCAGCCCCCGCCGCACCATGATCTTGCAGGGGCTAAAGCCCATAGCTTTCTCATACGTCCTACGGCACGACTAAGAGTCGTGCCCTGACACAACCCGAGATGATTTATGACAGGCTAAATGCTTCTAATCAACATTGTGACTTGCAAACGTACCCGCAGCGTCTGGTCAGCAATCAGAACGGTGCCCACGCCCTCCGCGAGACTCGCGCGCCCGGAATCCGTTACTATAGCTACGCTGTCTCCCTGCTGAGTCCCGCCGGCCCGCTCTGGCGCAAAGGAATGTTCTGGAATGAAAAGATCGTCTCTCGTGCATTTTGCCTCGGCCGTGGTCCTGCTGCTGGCCAGCGCTTTGGCCTGGTCTGCCGACACCTCCATGCTGCGGCCTCCAAAGGGATCGAAGGTTGCCATCGTCGTCTTTGAGGACCTCGAGTGTCCACAGTGCGCTAAGGCCGCGCCGCTGTTACACGAAGCCGCTAAGAAGTACAACATCCCGCTGATACAACACGATTTTCCTCTGCCGCAGCACCCCTGGTCCTTCGAAGCGGCGGTGAATGCCTGCTACTTCGACACCCAGTCGCTGAAGCTGGGTGACGACTATCGCCTCTACATCTTCCAGAATCAGAACTACATCACCAAGCAGAACCTGCGCGGCGTCACGGAAAAGTGGGCTGAGGACCACAAGGTCGTGCTGCCCTTCGTGGTCGATCCCTCCGGCGCTCTGACGGCCAAGGTCGAGGCTGATCGTGATCTTGGCAAGCGCATTCCTCTCGACCACACGCCGACCATCTATATCGTCAGTGACTCAGGGCACGGCGCCACGGTCACAGAGGTCCCCGACCTCACCCAGCTCTATACCAAGCTGGACGAGGTAATGAAGGAAGCCGGCGCCGCAACGCAAGCGCACAAGGCCGGGAGCGGTCACTAGGCTAAGATCTAGTAGGCTGCGGAGAAAGTCTGGGAC
This sequence comes from Candidatus Korobacteraceae bacterium, assembly GCA_049516475.1. Classification (GTDB taxonomy): domain Bacteria; phylum Acidobacteriota; class Terriglobia; order Terriglobales; family Acidobacteriaceae; genus Bog-257. The sequence continues at coordinate 11,310 of JBEKTC010000039.1, forward strand.
GCTCCGGTTCTGGTAGTGCGGCGCTTCAGCGCCGCGTCAGGCGTTAACCATTCAAGGAGCCTTTAGGCTCTAAGGTACATACCGGGAAATCGTGAAACCCCGCTCTTCTAGCGGGTCCGAACGAAGTACCTCGGCGGCTAAAGCCGAATCGTCTTGACCGGTGGTAACGCGGGCCTAAAGACCCGCACTACCTGGGCCAGGCATCAGACCGACTTTTTGAGCAGCCTGCCTAGTTCCGCCGGCCAGCTTGTCCACTCCCGGGGGCTGTTCCAGGATGCACGCAACTTCCCGTTAGTCGTTGGGTTGCTATCACCGGGATAGGATTATGCCGGATACTACACCTGACACTAACGCCGTGGAAGCCATGCCCTCCGTGTCCTCGCATGATCGCATCCTGCGCTCGGCGAAGCGTTTGTTCGCCCGCAACGGATACGAAAATACCAGTACCGTGGCCATTGCCCGCGAGGCAGGCACCAGCGAATCGCAACTGATGAAGCACTTCGGCAGCAAACAAGGGCTGCTGCTGGCCATCTTCGATCGGGGCTGGGCCGGCATCATAGAACGCGTGCAAGCGTTGCATCGCACGGCTTCGCCCGCTGTCAGGCTCATGGGCACGCTGCAGGCGATGATCATCGAGGTGGACAACGACTCTGACCTGAAGGAGTTGATGGCCCTGGAGGCCCGCCGCGTCCGCAAGGACAATCGCGATGTGCTGCTGAGCCTTGGCTACCAGCAGTTCGCCGAGATCGTCCATGGTTTGCTGAGCGAAATGCGCGATCAGGGCCACATTCACCCGGAGGTCAATCTGGACGCGGTACGCGCCGCCATCCTTGGCATGACCGAGGGGCTGCTGCGTGACCAGGTGGTGGCGAAGCGCTCGGAATGCCACGCCGACTATACCTTCGACGATATCCGCAAGATACTGGAAATCATGCTCCCGGCGCTCAGCAGCGAAGCCGTGCAGCCGCTCAAAGCCGTCAACCGGTAGAAAACGACGCTGGATGCGCCGTTGCAAACCCTCGATTTCTTGTCATCACGAGGAGGGCTTCTAGCCCGACGAGGGATCTGCTTTTCTGGGCTTTTCAGCAGACACGTTAGCCAGCGGGGAGCGCCGCTGCGGTGTCCATCCTCGGCTGTCGGGTGATAAACTGATTCTGACCTCGAAACCTCACCGATCCGCACGGATCGGTTTGCTCACTCAGTCGGGACGTGGCTCAGCTTGGTAGAGCACTCGCTTGGGGTGCGAGGGGTCGGCAGTTCAAATCTGCCCGTCCCGACCAATTTTTCCTTCAAATCCTGCGCGGCGCCCGGCACCGGTTCGTAAGGCCGACCGCGAGCACCCCAATCGTGTGCAGCCGCGGAGCGAGCTGCACACGAAAAAAGACTGCGAGGGGTCCGCTGCGCAGCAGCGTCACGCAGTTCAAATCTGCCCGTCCCGACCAATCTTCTTGCAGAATTAGGAAGCGTGAGCCGCATCCGGTCCGGTCTCACCAGTCAAACATGTAGGGCACCGCCGAGGCGACAACCATCGCGACGACAATGAGTCCTCCACCGAAAACCTGTTGCCCCGTCATCAGCTCCTTCAGCCAGAAAACGCTGAGTACCGCTGCGGTCACCGGCTCAATGCAGAAGAGCACAGCGGCCTCGGCCGGGCCAAGCCGGGTCTGGGCTAGCGCCTGTCCCCAGAAGGCAAAGACGGTGGAGAACAGGGCCAGATAAATTGCCGGCCCGAACACCGTCGGCTGTCTGAGCATCTGCGCCAGATTTTGGAAGCCATAGGGCGCCGGCAAGCACGCGCACAGTGCCACAGACACCACGCCGCAGACGGCGACTTGCGATCCCGCCAGAAGCCAGGCGTCGGAGCGGCGGGTAAACACTCCCATCATGACAATGTGTACCGCGCACAGAATGGCGCACAGCAGGGTCTCGAGGTCCCCGCGATTCATCTGCGCAAACACGCTCCACGTTCCGTGTCCGCCGCCCCATCCGCCAGCGGGATGCACCAGCAAGTAGAGACCGTAGCTGGCGATAATCGCTCCCACTGTGGACGCGAGCTTGACGTGCTGGCCTACGACGATGGCGATGAATGGCGTGAACAGCACGTAAAGCCCGGTGATGAAGCCGGACTTGGCCGTAGTGGTGAAGCGCATGCCGTCGGTTTGCGACCAGAAGATGGCGGCCAGCACCAGTCCCAGCCAGACGCCGTCCAGCACGCCGCGCCGCACAATCGGAATGCGCCTGGCGCGAATAATCACAAGCATCAGCAGACCTGCCAGCACAAAGCGCACACTCATCAGCGCGCCGACGGAGATGCCGCCGTCGAGGGCAAAGCGCGTCATGGGAAAACCGAGTCCCCAAATGACAGCCGTGGACGCGATCAGGAGGACCGCAGTGGGGTGGGAGATGACGGCGGAATGAGACGAGTCGCGGTGCATGCGCCACAGGCTAGAGAGCAGATTCATCCTAACCTGAGATGCGCGTCGCGTTCATTTCGTACTGCTTTGTCAAGGCAGCGCATGGCAAAGCATCTGGCAACCGGATGGCAGGCTAATCACTCGGAGCCGCTGGCGAAATACCTGGCATGAGCTCGATCTGACCGCCTTCGAAGCTATTTCGATTTCGCGTTCGTATCGTTGTCCTTAGGCAGCTGAACGTAAATGAGTCCGAAGTGGGTGGACTTTGGTTGAGACTTATCAATCCCGACGACCCGAAAATTGTGGGGACTGCCGGCGCGCAAATCGTGATCGGTGGAATCGGCGTGGCCGTTAGCCTGCGAGTTTCCGCTTTTCTCGTCGGAGCAAGTGAGTCCGCTACGGGTGATCTTCAGTTTACCGACAGGCTTGCCATCCTTACATTCCAGAACCTCGCCATAGCGAGACAGTGGCTTTCGATAGAAGCCCAGAACCTCCGCCGGCGAGTCACTGGTTATGTAATTGGCGACCATCAGCCTGAAGTGGGAGTCGCCAGAACTGAATCCCAGATCGAATGCAGCGTCGTTGTCCAGCTCCTTATAAGGCGAGGCGCCGGGATAGCTAGGCAGCCCGATATCTGACGCGGTGGCATGGTCATTGGCATGCAGCGAAAGATCCAAGCCGGAATTCTGCGCGTAGGACGAGATTGCGCCACAGAACAGCATGGCCATGAAGAAAGCGCTTGCGGCGGGAGAAACAACGATCTGGCGAATAGGCAAGGGCATACAGATCCTCTTCGATTCAAGTCTCGATGAAGGTACGACAGGGAACGGACTCAAGTTCCACAGATGATTTGACCTATCTTGCCGTAAGGCCGACCCAGTCCAGCTCCAGTTCTGCAATCGATCGAAACTCAGGATCTCCCGTTACCAGCGGGCACCGATACTTGCGCGCCAGCGCCGCGGCGAAGGCGTCCGCGTAGGCTATGGGATATTGTCCTTTCAGGAGAGCCGCATCCCAAACCTCTTCCATCGTCGGTACTTCGATGGTTACAGGCAGCGCCCGTGACGACTCACGCCAGGTTTTCGCAAGCCCCTCGCCTTGATACTTCCGAACGTAGTAATAGACCTCGCCTACGTTGATGGCGCTCATGAAAAGGCGAGCTGTGCCAGCCTCGGCCTCCGCCAAAAGCCCTTTCACCATGTCGGTTGCCGGTTGTCTACCCTTGATCCACTCCACAATAGGCCAGGAATCAAGAGCGCGAGTCTTCAAGTGCGCGCTCCTCTTTCCTGAACTCTCCGAAGTCTTTCACCATGTCGCGACCGGCTCCCTGAAGCTTTCTCCAGGCATCACCCTTCGATAGCACGATTTCCGGCCCGCGCACTTCTAGGGTTAGTTTGGATCCCTCGGTGAGATTGAGGGCTTCCCGAACCTGCTTCGGGATGACGATTTGTCCCTTGGATGACACCGTAACCTTATCCATAGACGTATCTTACCATGAGTAAGTCACGCTTGATATAGAAATTCTCGCTTTCATGCACACGATGGGCCGTCTTAGGATTTCAGATGTTCTCCGTCGCTGGGAGCGGCGATGCCAAGAAATACGAGGACAGCACGATTCAGCCGCACCGTATCCTCCTCAGCAAGACGGCCAACACGTGCGCCGATCTTCGATTTTGGAATCGTCGTGATCTTGTCCACCATCAGCCGGCAGGCAGCCCGAAGTCCGTTGCGTTCGCTAGGCTCAATCAACAAGCGAAACAGAGGAGCATCGGTAGGGTCGGTCGTGAAGGCGCATAGGGTGATCGAATCTGTCTTGTCGAAACGATCATCCTGGAGAATCACCGCCGGACGCGGCTTTCCAGAGTAGCCCTTGCCACCTGCCACGGTCCAGATTTCGCCGCGTTTCACATCCGGCCCCGACCAGAGACGGCGTCGATGAAGTCCTGATCTTGCTTGGCGTGCGGACTGTTGGCAACAGCTAGAGACTGCCGATGCGCCTCGGTTACAAAAGCAGGCGAGCGCATGTCAGGCACCCAGATTTGGATAGGCCGTAACCCTTGTTGGCGAAGCCGCTGGCGGTGCGCCCTGACCTTGTCCCTTGACGGCTTGGCGTGAGTCCGCATTGGCGTAACCTCCCTGCGAGTGGTTACATGTAACCTATCATAGCTCGCTCCGTAATCCAGGCCCGGTGAACGTCCCCGCAGGGGGCAGCAGCTCTACGACACGAGTCTCTAGGATCGCGCTTTTCTTCAGCCGACGCGGCTCCTCATGCGGTCAAGGGATCGATCACCTCAAGGAAGGGAAAACGATGGAAGTCGGTGTCCCGGGTACAAATCCGCCGGATGCCGTGTTCGCGCATGAGGATTGCGGTATGGGCGTCATGGAGGATGTTGCCCGCCAGGTGAGGAAGCTCGGCAAGAACTTGTCCAGCCACCTCACGGTGCCGCGAGGTCGAGACCAGCACATCCAACCCCGGCGAGTCGAGCAAGGCCGACACAAACTCCCACGCCTTCTGCACGCTCCAAGGCTGCCTCATTACGCGTGGATGAGTGGTCACTCGCAAGAATTCGTACAAAATCGGCCAAGTCGTGTACCAAGCCTCCGACCTGAGGCGTTGGCGCTCGAGCCATGCGCGAGTCATGGTATGGAAGGAAGAATCAGCGTCAGCAGCATAGACCAGGACATTGGTGTCGGCGACAACCACCGCCTACCTTCCTTCCATTGCCTGGTACAGCGCCTCCCGATCCGCAACATCGACCAGAGCACCGCCGCCGTGGAGAACCGGCAAGGGGGGTAGGTCGGCGTTCTTCTTCTTCTGGGCTCGGAACAGGTTTCGCAACGCCGTCTCGACCAGCTCCGACATGGTCCGTCCTTGGCGGGCAGCCTCGCGCTTGAGCTGGGCCATGACCGTGTCGTCGACGTTGAGAGTGGTCTTCATATGGAAAACCATATCATTGATATGGATAGATGGTCAACCAGCCAGGGCCTTCCTTTGCCCAGGTTAGCGTCCAAACGAAGGACGCGAACCTGGGGCACCGGGCAGCAGCGAAGGTCTTTCGATATGTTGAAGGAGCTGCTGGTCGAGACGGTGAGTCTGTCTACAACTACTCGGATATGGGTTTAGTCAACTTTACCCTTTCCTCATAGAGCCTATCGAAAAGCTTCGCCATATCAATATCGAGTCTTGAAATCTGATCCCCAATATCCCATGTTGTGAGATACACAGTGAGGGACCGCCATTGGTTCTCCCACCTGGGATGATGCTTCATCTGGTTTATTGGAGCAACCGCTGAAGCCATGAACTCGACTGCAGACTTGAACGATCTGAAGACGTATACCTTTCTTAGTTCATGTCGTGACTTCGGATAGTCACCGGGGATAAAACTCTCCACCGGCTCCCAGCCAGGGAGTAGCTTTAGGTCGGCGTGCAGCTCGGCTTCTGTGAGCGGCTCTATACGTACCACCTTGTCCGGGCGCTGTATTCTCGGTTCCGCTTCCGGGAACTTGTGAGTCTCAATCAGATGTCGCACTAGCTCGTCCAGGTCCGGATCCCAATGATCATTCCGTAAGGTAAATGCCTGATAGTTCCTCAAAGGCTGCAACGCTTCGGGAAGCCCAGCCTCGGCCGGCATCTGCGTCAATGGATCAAGCAGGATTGGGATGAGAGGTTTGCCGGAGTCGAGTGCGGCCAACAGTTCATTTCTCACCCAGTCGTCCGGCATATCTAGTCTGCGCCTGCCATATTCATCAGCGGATGTTAGCCAATCCAGCCCTATGAGTGCCAGGACGACGGTGGATTGGCTTATCACTCCGCGAAGGCGTTCAGCCCACACATCACCAGGCGAAATCCCTGACCGATCCATGAAGACGCTTTTGATTCCGATGCGGGCGCGCAATTGGACGTAGAGCCCAAACGCCGCCTGCTGAGCATCGGTGCGGCGGTAGCTGATGAATAGGAGGGGCTGAGCCATCGCGCCACTATTGCACAGGGCAGAAGGCAGGTCAACCCCATTGCGCCAATGCCGACTAGTCGCGACATCGTGTTCGATAGAGGCCGGCTCGCTTTATTTTGCGAAACCCGGCAAGAGCATGTCGAGCGATGAAATCGTAACTGAAGCAAGGAAGTTTGATTGGAACACCCCGCCCGCATCACCGAGCAGCGCAGTTCAATTTCTCGAACGGCTAGGCGCCATTCGCGGAGGAAGCACGGAAGCCTAGCAATTCGGACAAGTGGGTCAGAATCTCGCCGCCTTGCTCGCAATCAGCCCCTTCACCCGCTCGACGAACGTCTCCACCTTCACCGATCCTTCGGCTTTTTCCTGGCCGCGGACGCGCACGTTGACCTCTCCGGCTTCCATTTCGCGATCACCCAACACTAACTGGAACGGCACCTTCTGCATGGCATGCTCGCGGATCTTGGCGTTCATCTTCTCGTTGCGCACGTCTACGTGTACGCGCACGCCGGCAGCTTTCAACTTCTCGCCGACTTCGTTGGCGTACGCGTGATGCTTCTCGCCGATGGGGATAACGACCACCTGCACTGGCGATAGCCACACCGGAAACGCTCCGGCGTAGTGCTCGATGAGCACGCCGAAGAAGCGTTCCTCCGAGCCATAGAGCGCGCGATGCACCATCAGCGGCTGGTGGCGCTTGCCGTCCTCGCCGACGTACTCCAGCCCGAAGCGCTCGGGCAGGGTGAAGTCGAACTGCACAGTGGAAAGCTGCCACAGGCGGCCGATTGCGTCGACCAGCTTGATATCAATCTTCGGCCCGTAGAACGCCGCTTCGCCGGGAATGAGTTTGTACTCAATGTTGCGCCGCTTCAACGCCTGTTCCAGCGAGCGCTGTGCCAGCTCCCATTGATCGTCGCGTCCGGCGTAGGTCTTGCGGTCGTTCGGGTCCCAGGTCGAAAGCTCAACCTGAAACTGCTCGAAGCCATAGGTGTGCAGCGTAGCCAGCGCGAAGTCGATGCAGCCGACCACCTCGTCCTCAATCTGCTCCGGGGTGCAGAAGATGTGGGCGTCGTCCTGGGTGAAGCCGCGCACGCGCAGCAGGCCATGCATCACGCCCGAGCGCTCGTAGCGATAGACCGTGCCCAGCTCGCCCAGCCGCACCGGCAAGTCGCGATACGACTTCAGGCTGTCGCGATAGATCAGGATGTGGAACGGACAGTTCATCGGCTTCATGCGATACACCGCGTCGTCCAGTTCCATCGGGGTAAACATGTTCTGCGCGTAGTAGCCTTCGTGGCCGCTGGTCTTCCACAGATCGACGCGCGCCACATGCGGCGTGTACACCAGCGAGTAGCCGCGCTTCAGGTACTCGTTGCGCATCCAGTCTTCCATCTCTTTGCGGATGAGGCCGCCCTTGGGATGCCAGAAGATCAGCCCCGGCCCGGCGAGCTCCTGAATAGAGAACAGGTCGAGCTGCTTGCCCAGCACGCGATGGTCGCGCTTCTTGGCTTCCTCGAGTTTATGCAGGTAGTCGTCGAGGTCCTTCTTGGAGAAGAACGACGTGCCATAGATGCGCTGGAGCTGGGGATTCTTCTCGTCTCCCAGCCAGTAGGCGCCCGCGATGCTGAGCACCTTGAAGGCCTTGATGCGCCCGGTGGACGGGATGTGCGGCCCGCGGCAAAAGTCGGTAAACTTGCCGGTCTTGTAGATGGAAATCTTCTCGTCGGGCGCGGTGAACTGCTCGATGAAGTGGCACTTCATGAAGTCGCCTTCCGACTTGAAGCGCTCCAGACCCTCCTGGCGCGGCAAGAACTCGCGCGCGTAAGGCAGGTCCTGTTT
>JBEKTC010000040.1:0-19018 GCA_049516475.1 Candidatus Korobacteraceae bacterium
CCCTGGCTCAAATCGCTCACGATCAGTTGCCGAGGTACCAGCCATGAGTCTCAGACTGCTCATAACCGGCGCAAACGGCCAGGTTGGATGGCACCTCCAGCGCACCCTAGCTCCCATGGGCGAAGTGCTACCGATCGACATCCAAGAAGTGGACTTGACCGACTTGAATGCCGTCTCCCGCACGGTTCGCGACTTTGCGCCTGACATCGTCGTCAACGCTGCTGCTTACACCGCCGTAGACAAGGCCGAGAGCGAGCCCGATCTGGCGCGCGCCATCAACGTGGCTGCGCCGGCACAAATCGCTCAGGAGTGCGCGCGCACCGGTGCCCTGCTGGTCCATTACTCCACCGATTACGTTTATGACGGCAACAAGCCCACCCCTTACGAAGAGAACGACGCCACCGGCCCCCTGAGTGTCTACGGCCAAACCAAGCTCGAGGGCGACCAGGCCATCATGGCCAGCGGCTCCGCCCACATTATTCTGCGCACTACCTGGGTGTATGACATCCGCGGCAAGAACTTCCTTCGCACAGCGCTTCGTCTGGCGCGCGAAAAGGAAGAGCTCCGCATGGTCGGCGACCAATTCGGCGCACCGACCTGGGCGCGCGGCCTGGCTGAATCCACCACCATCATTCTCGCCCGTTTGCTTGAGCGTAAGAGGGCCACAAGATCCTGGCAGAGCGGTCTGTTTCATCTCACGGCATCGGGCCAAACCTCGTGGGCGGGGTTTGCTCAAGCCATCCTTGAGGACTACGAAGAACTGCTCGCCTGGCCGGCCGAAACTGGCGAGTTTGGCGGCCCGCTCAAGGCTAAACGCGTGGTAGCAATTACCACCGAGCAATATCAAACTCCGGCCCGCAGGCCGCGCAATTCAGTGCTCTCCAATGCAAAGATACAGGCGGCATTCGGCATCGTGCTGCCGGACTGGCGTGCGCAATTGCGCCTTGCCATGCAGGATGCGATAAGCTGATAATCTTGAGTTACCATCTGATGAACAGTTCATCCCCTTGCGCTGCGGCAGCGCACTCCCGCCAGCTCCTGGGCGGAACTTGTAGCTCGCACTGTTCGCTACCAATGAACGGAGACCTATGAAGGGCATAGTCCTGGCGGGCGGTATTGGCTCGCGTCTTTATCCGCTCACCCGCGTCACCAACAAGCACCTGCTCCCGGTGTACGACAAACCGATGATCTTCTACCCGCTGCAGATCCTGGTGGACGCCGGCATTCGCGACATCCTGATCGTCACCGGCGGCCACAACGCGGGCGACTTTCTGCGTCTGCTGCAAAATGGCAAGGAGTTCGGGCTGCAGCAGCTTAGCTTCGCCTATCAGGAGGGCGAGGCCGGCATCGCCGACGCTCTGCGCCTGGCCGAGCCGTGGGCCAAGGGCGACAAGATCTGCGTCGTGCTCGGCGACAACATCATTGAGGGCGACATTCGCGATACCGCGATGAAGTTCGAGCGGCTTGAGCAGGGCGCGATGGTGATGCTCAAGGAAGTCACCGATCCCGAGCGCTTTGGCGTGCCCGTCTTCGAGAATGGCCGGATCATTCGCATTGAAGAGAAGCCGACGGAGCCGCTCTCCTCGTTCGCGGTCATCGGTGTCTATTTCTACGATGCGTCGGTCTTCGATCGCATTCGCAGGCTGAAGCCGTCGGGGCGCGGCGAGTACGAGATCACCGACGTGAACAATAGCTATATCGAGGAAGGCTCGCTGCACCACGGCCTACTGAATGGCTGGTGGACCGATGCCGGCACGTTTGAATCGCTTTGGCATGCCAGCAACATGGTCCGCGAAAAGGTCCTGCGCAACGCCGACGAAACCGTTCAGGTGCGTGGCGCATGAAATTACTGGTCACGGGCGGCGCAGGATTCATCGGCTCGAATTTTGTTCATCAAATGCTGGCAAAGCACCCCGACTGGAAGCTGGTGGTGCTCGACAAGCTGACCTACGCGGGCAATCTCAAGAACCTGGAGCCGGAGCTGAGCCAGGGCCGCTGCGAGTTTGTGCAGATGGACATCTGCGATCGCGGCGTGATCGACCACGTCCGTGGCTGCGATGCCGTCATTCACTTCGCCGCCGAGAGCCATGTGGATCGCAGCATCGAGGATGCCTCGGCCTTCGTTCGCACCAACGTCGAGGGTACCTACAACATGCTGCAAGCGTGCCGCGCAGCAGGTGTTCCGCGCTTTGTGCATGTCAGCACCGACGAAGTTTACGGTAGCCTCGGCGCGGAAGGACATTTCTTCGAAGACACGCCGCTCAGGCCAAATAGTCCCTATTCAGCTACCAAGGCTGCATCCGATTTGGCGGTTATGGCGTATGTCCATACGCACAAGTTTCCAGGGCTTATCACGCGTTGCTCCAACAATTACGGGCCTTACCAGTTTCCTGAGAAGTTCATTCCCCTGATGTTCGCGCAGGCGATGGCAGGCCAGCGGCTGCCGGTCTATGGCAAGGGCACCAACGTTCGCGACTGGATCCACGTCAGTGATCATTGCAGCGCGCTCGACACGGTGCTGCAACACGGCCGCGAGGGCGAGGTGTACAACATCGGCGGCGGCTGCGAGATGCAGAACCTCGCCGTGGCGAAGCTGATTCTCAAAGCGCTGGGGCGCTCCGAAGATTTGATTCAGTTCGTCACCGATCGGCCGGGCCACGATCTGCGCTACGCCATCAATTGCGAGAAGCTGGGCAGCGAGTTGGGATGGCGGCCGCAGGTGCAGTTCGACCAGGGTCTGGCGGACACCATCGCGTGGTATCGCGACAATCAGCAGTGGCTGGACGATGTACGCAGCGGCCAATATCGCGACTACTTCCAGAAGCATTACGTGCAGCGCGAGCAGACCTTCGCCCAGTGAAGACGAGTTAACCACAGAGGCACAGAGGGCACGGAGGGTGGAAGAATGTCTTCCATGGTTTCTTGGATTCCGTTCTTCATCCCCTCCGCGGCGTTGTATCAATAACCGTGCCTCACGAGTGAACGCGTTCGCATCAGTGAATAACCGCGAACGCCCAGAGCCCGGAGGGCGGCGTCATGATAGCCCAGGACGGAGCGCAGCGGAGTCCTGGGTAGGCTGAATTAATGACCCCGAGCCGGTTTCGGCCGGCGGCAGAATGGATTATGCACGGGCTGCTGATCGATCGATTCGCCGCTTGATATTGGGCGAGAGTTGACTGCGGTCTGATCTGCTAGAACATTTCAATATTTTTGTCATCACGACGAAGCCTCTAGGCTGAGGAGGGATCTGCTTTTACCCTCGGGAAGCCGCTAAAGTAGCTCTCCCGCGGCTATCTGCGTCACCAGCGTACGGTCCGCATCGAGAAAGTCCAGCGCGGGCAACTCGCGGCGATTCACCCAGCGTATCTCCCGGAAGATGCGGTTTTGCATCTCGCCTTCGTACCGCTCCACCACGAAAAAGTGCAGCTCCACCGCGTTGCCGTTCTGATAGTGATGTTGCAGTTGCGCAACTTTTGAGCCAACCTCCGCGCGCACGCCCAACTCCTCTTCCAGCTCGCGTTGCAGCGCCTGCGGAGGCTCTTCTCCTGCTTCAATCTTGCCGCCCGGAAACTCCCATTTCAGCGGCAGCGCCTGATACTCCGTCCGCTGACAGCAGAGAATCTCGTCGCCACGCACCATCAGCGCCGCCACCACTTGCTTAATCATTCAGCTTGCTCCGCTGGACGGCAGAAGGCCCCGGTCATGTCGTCTTCTCCAAATAACGGCCAACCAGACTGGCACAATGCTCCACCAGTTTGCGATCGTCATCATTGAAGGCCGCTGGGGTATGACTGTCGACGTCAAGCTCGCCGACCACTTTGCCTTTGACCAACACCGGCGCGACAATTTCCGACCTGGTTTCAAGCGAGCAGGCCAGATAGCGCGGGTCGGACTTCACGTCATCGACCACCACCGTCTGCCCGGACGAAGCAGCCGCTCCGCAGATGCCCTGATTCAGCGGAATGCGCTTATGCTGCGTTACTGCGCCGACGTAGGGCCCGAGCACCAGGACTGGCTCTTCGCCGAGGCCACCCTGTTCGATCATGTAAAAACCAACCCAGTCGAAGTGGCCGAGCCGTTCCTGCAGGCGACCGACGATGATACTCATCAGGTCTTCGGCACTCGGCGCGGCCTCAGCCAGCGTAGTGAGCTCTTCGGCAATCTTCTGTTGACTAGTAGGCATGCGCTTCCCTTTCTACCATAGGTCGGCGTTTACCGACGAAACCAGGCGCTTAGCGCTTAGCTCTTAGCTCGCGGCTCGTTTCAATCCCCCGAACTCCCGTCGGCCGCTCGAAGCGCTCGGGATGAAGCGCCCAGGCAACGGCATTCAGTCCGCCGAGCAGGGTGGTCGCCGGTGTGTTCAACAACTCGTCGCGGATGCAGAAGACGCGCTGGCTTCGCACCGCCGCCAGATCCTGCCACTGGCGCTGCTCAACGATCTTCTCCAACGGAACGCGATCTCCTGCGCCGCACCACGCCGCCAGCACCACGTCTGGCTGCGCAGCAGCGACTTCCTCTGCGGTCGTACTCTTGCCTGGAGCGCCGATGAACTCGCCCCCTGCGGCCTTCACCAGTTCGGCGACCCACGGCTCCGAAGCGATGAGCGGATTACCCCACTCCTCGCAGAAGACTTTCACTATCGACGCACCTGCCGCGCGCTCTCCCACTTCTTCGATGCAGCGTTGCATTCGGGCGATCACCGCTTCGCCTCGCTCTGCCGCTCCCATGATTCCCGCGATGGAGGCGATGTCGGTGTAGATGTCGGCAAGCGCTCGCGGAGCCAGGCCGAGAAACCGCACTCCCGCCTTCAGGATCTCGGAGACAGCTTCAGTCTGGTAAGGGACTGAGGCCAGCACCAGGTCAGGCCACGCAGCCAGAATCTGCGCGGTCTGCGCCGACCACGCGTCAGAGACAATCAGCCGCGAGCCGTCGGCGACCTCGGGGCACACGTCGAGGCAGTACTTGGTGCAGGCGACAATCCGATCTAGCAGGCCCAGATCCCGCAAGGTAACGGTGGCGCTCGGTTGCAGAGAAACGATCCGTCGCGGCGTGTGACTCATGGCGTTCAAGTCAGTTTGATTATACGAACCTCATGATCTTCACCACAGAGACACAGAGACATAGCGCACAGAATCATAGAACGAGGTTTCCCTCCCTGGACGGCAGGGTTTGCCAGTTCCAGAATCCACCAGAATGTCATCCCAGATCTAGAAACCTGACGGCAGTAACTCTGTGTCTCTGTGTCTCTGTGGTGAAACGCCTCTCTAGCGAACCACTCACCCGGCCGAATAGAATACGATCTTCTCTCCTATGTACTCCGCCGAGCTTCTTGATCACTTCGAGCATCCCCGTAATTCCGGCGAATTGCCCGACGCCACCGCGCAAGTGCGGGTTGAGAATCCCGCATGCGGCGACATTCTGGAGCTGGCGGTTAAAATTATTGCCGGCTGCATCGCCGAAATTCGCTTCCTCGCCAAGGGCTGCGTCCCGGCCATGGCCTGCGCTTCGGCCATAACGGAGTTGGCCAAGGGAAAATCAGTTGCGGACGCCCGCACTATCGACAGAGATGACGTCATCCGCGCCGTTGGCAGTCTGCCGCCGGCCTCGGGGCACGCAGCGCAACTGGCTGTCGACGCCCTGCGGGCCGTTCTCAAAATGACAAGCTGAAGCGCGGCCCGAAATGCCTCTGCGGCAACCTGAGAAGACAAATCGCCGGTGAGCATAGTCGATATCGGGAACCCGCAAAGCTATATCGACCGCGATCCAAAATTAACAACACCCTTTGCCAATTGGGTGCATCCTAAGCTTTGGACAAGCTTTTATGCTTGCGTTCCAGCCGCAAAGCTGGGTACGATAGGAGCGTCCTCCAAATCGCCGCACTTCCCGTGCAGGCGTTCCTCGCGCCCAATTTCCGAGCGCCAGACGGACGTAACTGAATCGATTTCAGCGAAGTATCCAACCGCAGCCACGCCAGCGAGTGATTAGTACGCTACTGCGCGGAACAGCGGTTCATAAATGTGGGCTCCCGCTACCCGCGGGCCAAACAAGAGAGAAGCATGAATCAAGGATCGAATCCTCCTTCCGGAAATCCCGGAGGGAAGGGACGCAGACGGCGGCGCGGTCGCCGTGGACCCGTCGTACACGGGGAAACACCACAACAGCCTGGACAGCATCGTCAAGGAGCCGGCAAGAACCGGCCTCCCGGTCGCAAGTCCGGGCCGCGCCCGGCCGGACAGAATGCACTCGGCGGCGGCATCTACACCGCGCCCATGGACCACAGCTATCGCGCCCTCCAGGGCAACAACAACGGCAACGCGCGCCGGCCCAACCGCGGCCGTATGGGCCAGCCGCTGGGCAAGCAGTTTGTTCCGCCCGACCCGGAGCCTCTCCCTGTGACATCTGAGACCTCGCCCACTCGCATCTTCGCTTTCGTTGACGATCTTTTCTTCCTGGCGAAAATCCAGGAGACGGCGCGCAAAATGAACGTGAAGGTCGAGTTCGTCAAAACCGAGAAAGATCTCCAGGAAAAAATCGGCCAGAACGGCGACGACAAGCCCTCGCTCATCATCTTCGACCTGAACAACGCCGCGGCCAAACCGCTCACCATGATTCCCAAGCTGAAGTCGAAGCTGAAGAAAGCCACCAACATCATCGGTTTTGTCTCGCATGTGCAGGGCGAACTGAAGATGAAGGCGCAGGAAGCGGGATGCGACATGGTCCTGCCGCGCTCCGCGTTCTCACAGAACCTGGCGCAGTTGTTGCGCCGTCACGGTGCTCCCGAAGAAGCGCCCGAGCAGAGCCAGCAGCCCGAACCACCTCCGGCGCTGTAAAGTTGTCCAGAGCGGATAGCTCCCCGTTTGTGAGGTCGCCAGACTTCAATTCGGGGCGGTCTGGATTACGTGCGACTTGGCCTGGTAACGCCAGTACTCACAGAATTCATTGCGTAGTCCTTGTAAAGTGCCATTAGTGAAGTTCACTGCCATTGCTTCGGCCGTAATGCTTTCTTCTGCCTTCTGGGCTGCCAGTGCGCAGCAAGGCGCTCCGAAAAACAGTCACAACAGCGTAAGTCGCAGCGCAACGGAAACCATCGACGGCAAGGCCGTATTTGGCTGCATCGGCTCAGTCAGACAACTGTTGCCTCGTCGGAATCAGTCGGTTCCGGCTGGAATAAAAGGTCGTGTGCCTGTTGGTTCTTGCATAAGGCTCGTGCAACCCCTTTCGGACACGGACACCCTCGTAATCTACGAAATGGGCAATTGGACGCGACACTGGGAGAGGTTTGCAGCGGGAAAAGAAGGCGGAGAGCTTACTGACCCAGACACTCGACTGCTCATCACGCGACAAGGTAGTCCCGTCCTATACGCCTTCAAAGAATTGCAGCCAAGCGGACACCACGATGACTGGGGAATCTCCACAGTAGCAATGAGCGCAGCGCATCTGTGCTCCGACACTCTTGATATAACCTACTTGGTTGTCCAGTCAGGCAACGCGGGCGGCTTCTTCATGGCTCTGCAACGTTCAGGCGAGGGATACAAGATGATCCCAATCTCGGACGCAGGTCAGGGCCGCTTGGTGCTTTCACTGAAGAACGTTGGTGAGGTGCAAGTCTGGACAGCGGATGACACTGGCGTTTGCGAAGCATGTGGGAAGCCCTTCATCGTCAAAACACTCGAATTGAGCGGCGAGCAATACCGGGAAATCTCAAGGCGCAAGACCGACAAAGAGTACAGCAGCTTCCAAGACCGGCCTTTGGCAATAAAGCCCTGAGAGTCGATTGGCGATAAATCCCCACCCCGTTAGCGAGATGCTCCTGGCTCGTTCGCCTGCGGCCTCAAGGTTTAGGTTTGAGAAAAGCTGCTCTTCTGCCCTGTACAATCGCGACTGCATGACAACAGCGCAACTTCGTTCCCTTCGTCGCACTTTGCTGCGCTGGTATGACCAGAACCGCCGCGACCTGCCGTGGCGCCGTAATTGCGACCCCTATCCTGTCTGGGTCTCCGAAATCATGTTGCAGCAGACCCGCGTGGCTGCGGTGCTCGACCACTACGCCCGCTTCCTGCGCCGTTTTCCGACAGTCAAGTCGCTGGCAGCCGCTCGCGAATCCTCCGTCCTCGCCATGTGGAGCGGCCTTGGCTATTACCATCGCGCCAGACGAATGCACCAGACCGCCAAATTGATTGCACGCGAGCGACGAGGAAAGTTTCCGCGGACCGCCGAAGACTGGTCGGCTCTTCCCGGGATTGGCCGCTATACCGCGGCCGCAATTGCGAGCATCTCGTTTGGTGAGGCAGTCGCCGTTGTTGACGGCAACGTGGAACGTGTTCTCCAACGGTTGCACGGGTGGAAGCGCCGGACTTTAGTCCGGCGAAACCACGCGACAAAGAAAGCGGCTTTAGCCACGGCGGAGGCACAGGACCGGGAATCAGCCTGGCAACAAGCCGATATCTTGTTAGACCGCGAACAACCGGGCGATTTCAATCAGGCGATGATGGAACTAGGCGCGACCATCTGCACCCCTCGCGCGCCGCAGTGCGCTCTGTGTCCACTAAACGCATTCTGCAAGTCTCGCGGCGCTGAACGCCCACTGCCGCAAGCTGCCCGGAAACGCAAGTCAATCAGTTGCGCTCTCGCGCGAAGAGATTCTTCGGTGCTCCTCGTCCGCCGGCCAGCCGACGCCCCGCTCATGGCCGGCATGTGGGAACTGCCGTCGCTGGCTCCCGGCCCGACGAACGGGGCCTCGCCACTTCTGCAACTTCGCCATTCCATCACCGACACGGATTACCGGGTCGCCATCTTCGCCGTTCTGCCTGATCAGTTGCACGATTTCGCGACTGACGGCCGGTGGTTCACCCGCCGGCAATGCGAACGCCTGCCGCTAACGGGCCTAACAGGAAAGGTCTTGCGTCGATTGTCGCTTGCGTCCAACGACAGCGCGGTTGAATCTATATGTCATTAACCAGATTCTTTCGGAGGTTTCAGCAAGTGGTTACATTGACCGCAGGTGTTCGCGCGCCAGAATTTTCGCTCCCCACAGTTGATGGCAAGCAGGTGTCCTTGCAAGAGGCACTAAACAAGGGCCCAGTCGTGCTGGCATTCTTCAAGGTCAGTTGCCCCGTCTGCCAATACGCCTTTCCGTTCTTCGAGCGCATGTACCGGGCGAACTGCGATGCCAGCGTCACCGTACTCGGCGTTTCACAGAATAATGCTCGCGACACCGCGTTGTTCATGAAGGAATACGGCGTCACCTTCTCGGTCGCGCTTGACGATCCCAGGAACTACGCCGTATCGAACGCATACGGCCTGACTAACGTTCCCACTCTCTTCTACATCGATCCGAGCGGAACCATCGAGATCTCGTCGGTTAGCTGGTCGAAGGCTGATGTGGAAGCCATTAACGAAAAGCTGGCAGCACTTCGTCAGCAACCGCCTGCCGTTCTCTGGCGCGCGCACGAGGACGTGCGCGACTTCCGTGCTGGCTGAAGTTCCAAGAATTGATCCGCGGTCGCGGATCATACGCCTCAACCTTCCGCAATCTGCTTTATCGCTAGAAACGAGAACGCCCGCCTTTCGAAGGGCGGGCGAGTCCAAAATCCACTCTGCTGATTAGGCCTTTTCCAGATTCAACGCCCGCTTGAACGATCCGCGGTCATTCTTGATCTTTTCCTGTAGCAGCATGATCGCGTAGATCAATTGCTCCGGACGCGGCGGACATCCCGGCACATACACATCCACCGGGATCCACTGATTCACTCCCTGCACCAGCGCGTAATTGTTGAACACGCCTCCCGATGTTGCGCAGGCGCCCATCGAGATCACCCATTTGGGCTCGGGCATCTGCTCGTAGAGTTCGCGAATCACCGGCGCCATCTTTTGCGAAACCCTGCCGGCGATAATCATCAGGTCCGACTGCCGTGGCGAGGGACGAAACACTTCCGCGCCGAAACGTGCGATGTCGAAGCGCGACGCGCCCATCGACATCATCTCGATGGCGCAGCACGCCAGACCAAAGGTCATTGGCCAGATGGAATTACGCCGCACCCAGTTCACCACTGCGTCCATCGAGGCCATCACCACGCCTTCGTGCTGCTGCTCGCCGAACGTCGCGCGCAGAATGGCGCGCCGGCTGTGCTCCGAGCCCACCAGGTTCTCGAAACGTTCGTGACCCGTCTCAGGATTATCGAAGTGCGGAATGCGTTGTTCAGCCATCTCGCTCACCATTATACCTGTCTAATTCGATGCCCCGTTGCATAGTGGCGACGCAACTCTGGCCCGCTACGCGACTAGGCGCGATTGGCCGTCACCTGCAGGTATTCGTTGCGCGTGACTGTGTGCTGCCCCGGATCAGGCGCGACGTTGGCCTTCGACCAGAGCGCTATGAGATCGCTGGCCAGCGCAGCCTGACCGGCTCCATCCAGCCGGCTGAACGCGACCTGCGTCGGTCCAAAGTAGGTCCGAAAGTATTCGACTACTCCCGCTGGAGAGTACGGCAAATCGAATTCAATCGGTATCAGCTCAGTGCGAATCATCGTGAAGTGCGATCCCAAGTACTCACGAACTGCCTTCTGATCTCCCCAGAGAAGCGGGGATGGAACTCCCGGCGGAGGCGGCACGTGTTTTGCAGTCGTGCGAAACATGTCGCCGGTAAAGCTGGCGGGATTCCAGTTGGCCATCGCGAGTAGACCGCCCGGCTTGAGCACGCGAGCGATCTCTGAAGCGACAAGTTCCGGACGCGGAGCGAACATTGCTCCGAACATGGTTGCTACCACGTCGAAGGACGCGTCATTGTAAGGCAATTGCTCGGCATCGCCTTCATCAAAGTTGACAATGAGGCTCTCGGCCGCGGCGCGCTCGCGTCCCTGCGCAAGCAGGTTCGGAGCGATGTCGACTCCGGTGACGATGGCTCCGGCGCGTGCCATGGGAATCGCGACATTGCCGCTGCCACAGGCTATGTCCAACGCGTGAACGCCGGGACGGATTGCAAGCCGGCTGACAAACTCCTCGGCGATGCGGACGGTGTTCTTGGCAATTTCGCCGAAATTGCCGGCCATCCACGTGGCTCGCATCGACTGCTTGATGTTTTGCATGGAAGGTACTGAAGAAGACATCCCGCACCCTGAGAGAAAGTTGCCAAAAAGAATGACTCGGGTCCATGAGGCGGTCAAGGCGCCGACTGGCCTACACCGTCAGCACCACTTTCCCAAACATCTCGCTCTTAGCCAGATACTCGTGCGCAGCCCGCGTCTCGCTCAGAGGAAACGTGCGATCGACTACTGGCTTCAATTTGCCTGCGAACACATGTTTCAGAACTTCGTACAACTCGCCCATTTCGCCCATATACGAGCCCAACAGCGAGATCTGCTTGGCAAACAGCACGCGCAGGTCGAGTTGGGCTTCGTAGCCGGTGGTCGCGCCGCATGTCACCAGAGTTCCGCCCGGCTTCAACGATCGCACGCTGTCCGGCCACGTCGCCTGTCCCACATGCTCGAAGACAACATCCACGCCGCGCTTGTTGGTAATTCGCCTCACCTCGTCCGCGATCTTCTGCTTGTAGTGATCGATGGTGTGGTCGGCCCCGAGCTCGCGCGCCTTGGCCAGCTTGCGCTCGTCGCCCGCAGTGGTGATGACCTCGGCACCCAGCATCTTGGAAATCTGGATCGCAGCCGATCCCACTCCTGAGCCCGCGCCCAGCACCAGCACGGTCTGTCCGGCCCGTAAATGCGCGCGGCCCAGCAGCATGTGCCACGCCGTAAGAAACACAAGCGGAACACTCGCAGCCGACACGAAATCAAGCGAGTCGGGAATCGGAATGACGTTCACCCGCGGAACCGCGATCAGCTCGCAATCGCCGCCATCGACCGCGTTGCCCAGCACCGCGAAGTGTGGGCAGAAATTGTGGCGCCCCGCCACGCATTGCTCGCAGTGATTGCAGAAAACCATTGGCGCCAGCAGCACGCGCGTGCCCGGCTTGACATCAGTGATGTACTCGCCGGCCTCCACTACTTCTCCGGCGATGTCACTTCCCAGGATATGCGGCAGCTTTACACCAGGAAGACCTTTGCGGACCCACAGATCAAGATGGTTCAGCGCGCAGGCCCGAACCCGCACTAGCACCTGATTTTTACGCAGAACCGGATCAGGCGCGTCTTCGAACTTGAGAACTTCAGGACCACCGAACTCATGAATCCGAACCGCTTTCATCGTTCCTCCGCCAATGCCGTAATCACATTCCTGAACAAGTGCCGCAGTAGGAATATTACTCTGGGTCGCAGCAACGCAGTACCATTGGGCGTGTAGCTGCACCGGCTCTGCCCTCGCAAAATTGGAGAGAATCTGATGCATCGAACAACTGCCTTCATCCTTGTGCTGGCTTTGTCGCTATTCGGTTCGACGTTCCTCGCAGCCCAGAACACCGCCTCCAACTCATCTCAGCCACGAGCCCGCGATCTTGGCATTCCCTTCGACGGCACGCCTGGGCTGCTGAACGCGATCACCGACGTTCCCGGCGTCGAGGTCGGCTACAAGACGTTGATCTCGGGCGAAGGCCGTCTCGTAGTGGGCAGAGGTCCGGTACGAACAGGCGTGACGGCGATCCTGCCGCGAGGCAAAGCCAGCATGAAGAGCGTGTTTGCTGGTTACTTCGCCGGAAACGGCAATGGCGACATGACAGGCACGCACTGGATCGAGGAGAGCGGTGTGCTGGAAACGCCGATCCTGATCACCAACACCGGCAGCGTGGGAGTAGTGCGCGACGCGGCTGTGGCGTGGATGGTGAAGCGAAAGCAGCCGGGCGCGTTCTGGTACCCGGTAACGGCGGAGACTGCCGATTGGCCGCTCAACGACATCAGGGGCCAGCACGTCACCGCGCAGGACGCATGGGACGCGCTCGATTCCGCCAGTGGCGGCGCGATCCTCGAAGGCAACGTCGGCGGAGGGACCGGCATGGTCTGCAACGGCTTCAAGGGCGGGACAGGTACGTCGTCGCGTAAGCTCGGAGCCGAGGCTGGCGGCTACACGGTCGGAGTGCTGGTGCAGTGCAACTATGGATACTCGAATGGGCTGCTTGTCGCCGGCATTCCCGTCGCCCGCGAAATGAAGCTGCAGAAGCGCTGCGTCGAGAAAAAGCTGGACCCGCCAATCACGAATTGGAACGGCACGCCGGCGCCGGTTTGCGAGCCCAACGTCACCAGTACGGCTGACGGCATTCGCCCCCCCGAAATGGGTTCCATCATCGTGATTGTCGCCACTGACGCGCCGCTTACCCCGGACCAGTTGAAGCGCCTCGCGCGTCGCGTTTCGGTTGGATTGGGCCGTCTGGGAGCGATTGAGGGCGACAGCTCCGGCGATATCTTCCTCGCATTCTCCACGGCGAACATCGGCGCTGACGAAGGCAACAGCACCGCGGTGTTTACCCAGCCGAACGCGAAGGTCGAGCGCATGCAGAGCTGGAAGCTGAACCCGATTTTCGCCGCTGTAATTGAAGCGACGGACGAGTCGGTCATCAATGCGCTGATTGCGGCCAAGACGATGGTCGGCGCTGATTACTGGGTCGTCCCGGCCATCCCCCACGACCAGCTCCAGGAGGTCCTGCGAAAGCACGGGATGCTGAAGCAAACTCAATAAAATGCGTAAGGTGATTCCGGATGCGCAGAAACACATCTAAACTGTAGTGAGGCTGTCTATATTTTGGCTAATTGCTAGTTGCTAATTGCAGTTACTGTTTCCATGGACATCTACGAACAAATCGTGCAGCTGCGTCGCGAGGGCCGTCGCGGAGCTGTGGCCACCATCACCAACGCCCGCGGCTCCATTCCATCCTTCCAGACAGCGAAGATGCTGGTGCGTGATGACGGCTCCATCGCGGGCACCATCGGCGGCGGCTGCGTCGAAGCTGAAGTTTGGCAGGCGGCGTGCGACGTGATGGAAGAAGAGAAGCCGCGCTCGCTCACCTTCAACCTCAACAACAATCCCAAATACGATACCGGCCTGGTTTGCGGCGGCACGCTGGAGATCTTCATCGAACCAGTACTTCCCCCTGCGCTTCTGTACATCTTCGGCGCGGGGCACGTCGCGTACAACCTGTACAAGATTGCGACGACCGCAGGCTTTGAAGTCGTCGTGGTCGACGATCGCGAGTCCTATGCCAATCGCGAGCGCTTCCCCGAGGCCCGCGAAGTCATTGCCGACGACTTCGAAGCGGTAACGGCGCGCCTGAATCCGCCTGAGGGCTCGTATATCGTCATCGTCACCCGCGGCCATCGCGATGACATGCGCGTGCTGCGCTGGGCGGTCAACGCACGGGCACGCTATCTGGGAATGATCGGCTCAAAGCGCAAGACCATCTCGATTTACAAAGAGCTGGAGAAGGAAGGTATTCCGGCGGAGAAGTTCGCTAACGTCCACGCGCCCGTCGGGCTGGAGATCGGTGCGGTGACGCCCGAAGAAATCGCCGTCGCCATCGTCGCGGAGATGATTGCCGAGCGCCGTCACGCGACTCCCAACATCACGAGCAAGATGTATTCTTATCCGCCCGGCCGGGAGGAGCAAGACGCCGTCGAAGAAGAAACCGCTCGCAATTCCTGACTTTACTTTTTGACCGAGGTCGCTGCCGGCGACTGTTTCTTTGCGTCACTCTTGATTACCAACTTGCGAACGTTCTCGCGCTTCTTCTCTTTTGCCTTGCGCAGCCGATGTTCTCGGGACTTGTCTCCATTACGAAACGACATTATTTTCACCTCGCTGCGATGGTACAGCACTTCCGGAGTTCATGTGAGGGACGGCGGAATCGTTGAGCTTCTTGCGACCACGACTGGAATTTTCCGGTGGGACAAAGCTCACGTGTAAGCCGTCAAACTAGCCTCAACGCGGCGGAATGAAGTTAGACGGGGGCGCAGGGCGCGGGCAAGTGAAATGTTAAGTTGAGCCGCAGAGCGGGGGCATCGGTTACGACACAGTCTTTTCAACCCGGCGAAACTCACGTGCCACCTTAAACCTCCTGCGAGATGGCCAGAGCAAGGATTTCTTCTCCGACAAGCTCTCGAAGTCTCGCACAATCTCTCCTGAAAGACAGCGACCTCAATCAAAAATAGGCGCCAGCCTCGCCAGCACTTCATCCACGATGTTCTCAGGAATATTTTCCAACCTCTTGCCGTGTCGTGCGCCCAGATCCAGCGCGCGAGGCTGGTCACACCGGACAACACCTGTAGTCCTGGTTCCGGCGCCAGTAAGTGACACCGCAAATCCGGAAGTCCGAGCGGAATGGCCGCCGCTGGTGATGGGAAGCACGACCGGAACTTTGGTCACCCGGTTGAAAGCCTCTGGCGATACGATCAGCACCGGGCGGCGGTCCTTCTGCTCGTGGCCAACCGTGGGATCCAGCGCGACCAACCAGATTTCTCCTCGCTTCATCAGATCAGCTCGCGACCTAGCGGCTTATCGCTGACCCACCGTCGTTCTTGCCTGCTTCGTTTCCCCTTTGAGCCACACTGGACGAGAAGCTCCGTCAGGGTATAACGCGGCCGTTGCCGCGGCTCCACGATCAGGCGCCTGCCTTCAACTCCGAGGCCAACCTCAGCACCCGGCTCCAAGTCCAGGATATCGAGGAGTGCAGGTGGCACCGCGAGCATCACCGAGCCTCCGACCTTACGCAGATTCGTTCTATACACGAGAAAAAACCTCCTAACATTATATATTAATATAACATATTGGAGTACGCGAATCGCCTGGTCGACAAGGTTCTCTAGTACGGTGCAATGATTCCGCCCATGTTCCGCGAAGCCGGCAACTTTGCTGGCGCGACGAACGCTTCCACGCCCCAATATTTCGCGAACACATCCAGATACTTATAGCCCGAGCCGGTATTGAAAAGCACAACCTTGTCGGTGCCACTGAGAAATCCGCTTTCCAGCAATTGCTTGTATGCGGCCAGCGCCGCTCCGCCTTCAGGCGCGGGAAAAATGCCTTCCGTCGTCGCCATCTCTTTCACGCCGTCCATAATCGCATCATCGCTCACCGCAATCCCTGTGCCACAGCTTTTGCGAACGATGTCGAGGATGATGAAGTCGCCGTAGGCTTTCGGTACGCGCAGTCCGGCAGCCAGCGTGTGCGCGTCACGCCACAGTTTCGATACCGCCTCGCCTTCTTGCAGCGCTTTCGGGATAGGCGCGCAGCCGTCGGCCTGGATGCAGATCATCTTTGGCCGCTTGCCGGGTTCAATCCAGCCCAGCTCTTCCATCTCAGCGAACGCCTTCCACATTCCAATCAAACCAACACCGCCGCCTGTGGGATACAGAATCGCGTCGGGCAAGCTCCATCCCATCTGTTCGGCCACTTCGTATCCCATCGTTTTCTTGCCTTCGACGCGAAATGGCTCCTTCAGCGTCGAGACGTCGAACCAGCCCTCTTGCTCTTTCCTCTCTGCAACCATGCGGCCGCAGTCGCTGATGAGTCCGTCGACCAGCGTCAAGTGCGCCCCCGCGGCCTCCACTTCCAGCCGATTGGCGATCGGCACATCTTTCGGCATGAAGACGTACGCTTCCAGACCGGCAGCAGCCGCATAGGCGGCAAGCGCTCCTCCGGCATTTCCCGCCGACGGCGCGGCCAGCTTCTTCAACCCATAATGTCGAGCCATGGTGATCGCCACGCTCATCCCGCGCGCCTTGAACGAGCCCGTGGGATTCAGGCCTTCATCCTTGAGGAGCAGGCTGGGGTACTTGCGGCTCGGCAGAAGCGGCGTGAATCCTTCGCCAAGAGTTACCGGCTCTGCGTCGGGAAAGACCCCAGCGTATCGCCACATGCTGGCTGGTCCGGAGGCAATCGAGTCGCGGGTCGTGGCGCCGCGGATCGCCTCCAAATCGTAACGCACATAGAGCGGGCCGCCGTCTTTGGGACAAATCGTTGGGGCGGATTGCGGAGGATATTTCTCGCCGCACTTACTGCAGTCGAATTCAGTGATGATTGCCATGAAGCATTGACTCTAGAAGGCCGAAGCCGGGTTGGCAAGATGCGCTGTGGCATTTTTTCGGCTGCTATAATCCGCGCAGTCCCTTCCCATGAGTGAGCCCTCCACACCGCTGATGCGGCAATATTCCGCGATCAAGAAAGAGCATCCCAATGCGCTGCTGTTCTTCCGCCTGGGTGACTTCTACGAGCTCTTTTTCGAGGACGCAGTGGTAGCTGCGCGCGAGTTGCAAATCACACTGACCTCGCGCAACAAAGAGAAGGGCGCTGCGATTCCCATGTGCGGCGTGCCCTATCACTCGGCCGACAACTATATTGCCAAGCTGATTCGCAAGGGCTTCAAGGTCGCCATCTGCGAGCAAATGGAGAATCCGCGGCTCGCTAAGACATTGGTGAAGCGCGAGGTCACGCGCGTGCTGACGCCGGGAACGGCGGTGGACGCGCATCTCGACTCGGAAGAGAACAGCTTTCTCGCTTGCGTGGCGCGCGCGGGAAGTGCAGTCGGATTTGCTGCACTCGATCTCTCGACCGGCGAGTTTCGCGCCACGGAGTTTGTAGGTGACGATGCCGAGCGCCGCATTCGCGAGGAACTGCTGGTCCTGCGTCCGCGCGAGATGCTATTCGCCTCCTCGCTGCCGCTCTTCGATCAGCCGCGAGCCACGACGTCGCAAGCGGCTGCCGCCCCGCGCATCACGTCAATAGAGAATGCCAGTTGGGCCGAGACGCCTCTCGACGACTGGGTTTTCGCGCCAGACTACGCCATCCCGCAGGTGGAAAATCACTTCGGGGTGCTGTCGTTGGAGGGCTTTGGCCTGGCCAACCGCGCGGCCGCCGCGACGGCAGCGGGAGCGATCCTGCACTACGTTCGCACCACGCAGCGCGGCTCGCTCGATCACGTAGACCGCATCGGATTCTACGAGCGCCAGAACTGCCTGGTACTCGACGCCGTCACCGTCCGCAACCTGGAGTTGATCGAGCCGCTCTTCGCCGGCTCGGGCGAACAGGCCACGCTCTTTCGCTCCCTCGACTGCACGGTAACCCCCATGGGCAAGCGCCTGCTGCGCGCCTGGATGCTGCGGCCATCAATCGACCCGGGGGAGATCAGACAGCGATTGGACGCGGTCGAGTCCATGGTCAGCGACCTTGTCGGCCGCGAAGAGCTGCGCCGTTCAATGGAAGGCATCCTGGACCTGGAACGCCTGCTGAGCCGCGTCACGCTGGAGACCGCCAACCCTCGTGACCTGCTGGCACTGGCGACATCGTTGGCCAAACTTCCCGCGGTACGAACCACCCTGTCCCACTTTCCTGCTGAAAGATTGCAACTGCTGCACGCCCAATGCGACGAGCTAGCTGATCTGCGCGTGCGCATTCTCTCTTCATTGGAGGATGATCCGCCGCTTACGCTCGCTGACGGCGGCGTGATTCGCATAGGTGTCGATGCCACGCTCGACGAGCTTCGCGACCTCAGCCGTAACAGCAAGCAATACATCGCGCAGATCGAGCAGCGCGAGCGCCAGCGCACCGGCATCGGGTCGCTGAAGGTAAAGTTCAACAACGTCTTCGGCTATTACCTCGAGATTTCGAAGGCGAACCTGCATCTCGCTCCTGCTGACTACGAACGCAAGCAGACGCTGGTAAACGCCGAGCGCTTCACCACGCCCGAACTGAAGGAGTACGAAGCCAAGGTGCTGGACGCGCAGGAAAAGATGGTCGAGATCGAGCGCCGGCTTTTTACCGAGCTGCGCGCCGCCATTGCTGCCGAGGCGCGCCGCATCCGGCAAACCGCGCTGGCACTGGCTGAAATCGACTTGCTGGCTGCCTTCGCTTCGCTTGCGGCGAATCGCAACTATTGCCGTCCCAAGCTGGACGACAGTGCTGATATCGAGATCGTCGAGGGCCGTCATCCCGTCATCGAGCAGATGGAGATCGCAGGCGTCTCCGATCGCTTCGTGCCCAACGATCTTTATCTGAACAGTGCCACTCATGCCATCCTGCTCATCACCGGGCCCAACATGGGTGGCAAGTCCACTTACCTGCGGCAGGCGGCGCTGATCGTGCTGAT
>JBEKTC010000041.1:0-18871 GCA_049516475.1 Candidatus Korobacteraceae bacterium
ATCGAAGTGGTCTTGCCGGTCCCATTCACGCCGACCACCAGGATCACCTCCGGCTCGCCGTCCACCTTCTGCACCGGCTTTTGCTCCGCGGCGTTCAGGATTGCCAGCAGCTCTTCCTTCAACACGCGCTTGAGTTCATCGACGTTCGCCACTTGCTTGCGATCGACTTTCTCGCGCAGCGCTTCCAGGATAGTTGCGGTGGTCGCGGTACCCAGGTCGGCCGAGATGAGTGTGGCTTCCAGATCGTCGAGGGTCTCGCGGTCGATTTCCTTGCGGAAGGCGACGACATCGTCAATCCGCTCGCTGAGGCTTTCACGCGTGCGCGTGACCGCCTCTTTCATGCGTTTCAGGAAGCTGGGTCTTTCTTCGGTGCTGCCGAACAGGGTCTGAATCATGAATGAATCCGTCGCGAGAAGCCAAAACCAGACGATTGCGTAGACAGTTGGCAATCACCAACACATTTCGTCGTGAAATTTCATTATAGACAAGCGCGAGGGTGGAGCACCGCTTCAGCGGTGCAGTTGCGGGGTGGAGATGAACATGGCTTTAGCCACTGACGTACCGTACCTCAGGCGCTGAAGCGCGATCCAGGGACTAACAGCTATTATGCAACGCCTGAAAAGCGCGCTCCACCCACGCCTATCGATTAAGAGTGAAACAGCCGCGGATACGAGAGGCCTCGGAATCCGTCACTTTCAAAGAATCATCTAACAACTTATTCCCAGGAGGTCGAATGGCAAAGTGTGAACACGTGAAACAAGCCAACCCGAACATTCAGCCTAGCGATGATGGTTGCACGGAATGCCTGCAGACCGGGCAACCCTGGGTGCAGTTACGCAAATGTCTGCTCTGCGGACACGTCGGGTGCTGCGACTCATCGCCCGGACAGCACGCAAATAAACACTTCCGCGATACCGGACATCCCGTGATGCAGGCGTTTCAGTCAGGCGAGTGGAAGTGGTGCTATGTGCATGAGGCGTACGTTTGAGGTGCCGGATCGCTCTTCGCCTTTCGCTTTTCAGCAGAGCTTCAGACAAGCGTGCGAACGGTCCTGATGCGGACAAATAAAAGGGGAAGCTTTTGCGCCACTAAGCTTTGCCGGCTGTCCGACCCGCACTCTGGCGAAGAGCGAAAAGCGAACCGCGAAAAGCGCGACCAGCGGCCTTCCAGCGGCTTTTTGTGTACTCTGTATTGATTGGCCATACTCCGACAACGAATGTTCCTCGATAAGCGCACCTCACGCCAACGCCTGAACCTTCGCCTCATCCTGCGCCGTTGTGTGTTGCTGGCGCTCCTCTGCCCTTCAGCTTGGGCGCAAATCGCGTCGCCCTGGGTCGATACCAAGCCTCTCTCGGTCGACACCGGAACCACCGGATTGAAGCTGATGCTGCGCCGCCTGCACACCACGGTGCGCCTGATGCACACCGTCGCACATCCCGACGACGAAGATGGCGGCATGCTCACCCTGGAATCGCGCGGCCACGGCGTTACCGTGCTGCAACTCACGCTGAATCGCGGCGAGGGTGGCCAGAACAAAGTTGGCAGCAATCTCTTCGACGAGCTGGGCATCATTCGCACTCTGGAGTTGCTGGCCGCCGACCGCTACTACGGCGTGGAGCAGCGCTTCACCCGCGTGGCCGATTTCGGTTTCTCTAAGACTCCCGAGGAGACCTTCGAGAAGTGGGGCGGCCACGACATACCTCTTGGCGATATGGTGAGGGTGATCCGCACCTTTCGTCCTGACGTTATCTGCACGCGGTTTCAGGGAGCTCCGCGCGATGGACACGGCCATCATCAGGCATCAGGAATCCTGACGCGCGAGGCGTTCCGCGCTGCCGCCGATCCCACCCGCTTTCCTGAGCAGATCCGCGAGGGACTGCAACCTTGGCAGGCCAAGAAGCTGTACATGGACAACGTGCGCAGCACGGAAGACTGGACGATCAAGCTGGAAACCTCGCAATCGGATCCCTTGCTGGGCGAGACCTATGTGCAGTTTGGCTGGAAGGGTCTGAAGCACCAGTTGTCGCAAGGCGCGGGCGCGTGGAACCCTCCCGAAGGCCAGCGTTTCAGCTACTACAAGCTGATCGACTCTGTAATGCCCAATCCGCCCGCGGCTGGAGCGCACGAGACGGACTTCTTCGAAGGCATCGATACCTCGCTGCCCGGCCTGGCAGCAAGGTTGGGGGCGGATCAATCAAAGGTCCCGTGGCTGCGTCCGCAGCTACAGGCGATTGCCAAGACTGTTGATGACGCGACGGCAGCCGCTGACAAAGATACCCAATCGGCCGGTGCGTCATTGTTGCAGGGACTGGACCTCGCCCGTGCGTTAATCAGCAAGGTTGACGCATCGGGCTTGGCCGGCGCACAGAAGGCCGACCTGCTCGCCAGCCTGCGCACCAAGCAGCAGCAGTTCGAGCAAGCCGCAAATCTGGCCTTTGGAATGGAACTGGAGCTTGGCCCGGGCACTCCCGATGGCCGGCCCATGGCCGCCAGCTTTCCCACCGGTGAGGGCGAAGTGTTGGCTGCGGTGATCACGGCGGGCAAGACATTCCTGCTGCGGGCGACGTTGCACAATGGCAGCGCCGCGCCCATGGACATAAAGCAGGTTGCCCTCGACGTGCCCGACGGCTGGAAGTACGAACTCTTCATGGATAAGGTGCCGAAACAGATCGCTGCCGGCGATGGCTGCGCGTTGACGTTTCGCGTTACGCCGCCCATCGACGCACCGGTGACGAAAGCCTACTTCCACCGCGACGATCCGGACACCGACACCATCTACAAGATCGACAATCCGAAGTACATTACGCTGGCGTTGCCGCCGCCGCCGGTGTCGGCGCGCGTGGAGTACAGCATCAACGGCGCTGAAGGTGTAATCAGCAGCGTGGCCCGTACACCCATGCATGATGACAAGGGCGATAAATGGTCGATGCCGCTGGCGGTCGTGCCTCCGTTTTCCGTCGAAGCTGCGCCAGCAACCCAGATCATTCCGGCAGGCTTAAATCCCTCAGCCGCGCTCAGCGTGGTGGTTCGCACCACTGCGGACCGCGGCAGCGGTACGGTACATCCCGAAGTTCCGCAGGCATGGGCAATCGAGCCTGGCTCGGAGAATGTTGCGTTCGCAGAACCTGGCCAGCACGCGGCTGACTTCAAAGAGCTCCCCGATGGAGCCAAGGAATCGCGTTACGAAGTTCGCGCGCTGCTGAATGCCGGTGGACGCGATTACAGCGAGGGATACAGCCTGGTCGCGCGGCCTGATATTGGCGGCTTTTTCTACTATCAGCCTGCGCTGCAGCGTGCCAGTGTGGTTCAGGTCAAAGTTCCGCAGGGAGTGAAGATCGGCTATGTCATGGGAGCTGGCGACGATATTCCCGATGTGCTTCGCGAGCTGGGCCTCGACGTCACGCTGATTACTGCCGACGATCTCGCAAGCGGCGATCTCAGCCGCTTCGGGACCATCGTGCTCGGCATTCGCGCCTACGACACGCGCGACGACCTGAAGAAGAACAATCAACGGCTTCTGGATTACGCGCACAACGGCGGGACGCTCGTCGTGCAATACAATACGTCGCCCAGCGACTTCAACGACGGCCATTACACGCCCTATCCGGCGCAGTTGAGCCGCGAGCGCGTGACTGTTGAACAGGCTCCGGTGACGATTCTCGATCCGCAGAGCCCGGTTTTTCATTATCCCAACCCGATCGCGGACCGCGACTTCGACGGCTGGGTGCAGGAGCGCGGGCTTTACTTTATGGACCAGTGGGACCAGCACTTCACGCCGCTGCTGGCTGCGAACGATCCCGGCGAGCAGCCACAAAAAGGTGGGCTGCTGCTGGCTCAGTATGGCAAGGGCTATTACATCTACACCGGTTACGCGTTCTTCCGGCAGTTGCCCTTCGGCGTGCCGGGGGCTATCCGTCTCTATGTGAACCTGCTGAGCGTAGGACATGAGCCGCGCTAATAGTTTGGGTTGAATGGTAGTGTTTCTCAAAAGGTTTGTATCAGGGCACGGCTTCAGCCGTGCCGTTTGGTTGCTTCCTTCGACCTGGGGTTGCGTGAGGCCGGTCGCTGCAGCGACTGGCCTCACGCATTCGACAAAAAGAGGCCTAGTTCGGCACGACTGAAGTCATGCCCTGACACAAAGCATTTGTTGAAGCGGGATTGCCACAGAACGAAAATAAGCATTCCATCCGGCCGCATTTTCGATGAGCCTCTCCAATATTCCGGAATCGCAGCCCGATCTCGTCCGCGGTATCGGCCTGACCGAAGCTACCTCGCTGAACATGATCGACATGATCGGCGTGGGGCCGTTTATCACTCTTCCGCTGGTCATAGCCGCCGCCGGCGGCCCGCAAGCCATGCTGGGCTGGATTCTCGGCGCCGTCTTCGCGCTCTGCGACGGTCTGGTCTGGGCCGAGTTGGGCGCGGCCATGCCCAACGCCGGCGGCTCCTATCGTTATCTCAAG
Organism: Candidatus Korobacteraceae bacterium; assembly: GCA_049516475.1. GTDB lineage: Bacteria > Acidobacteriota > Terriglobia > Terriglobales > Acidobacteriaceae > Bog-257. The sequence continues at coordinate 4,464 of JBEKTC010000041.1, forward strand.
GAAATCTACGACCCCGATTCGCTCGGTCGCCTGCTCTCGTTTCTATTCATCTGGCAGCTCTCGTTCAGCGCGCCGCTGTCCATTGCGTCGGGTTGCATCGGTCTGGCGCACTATGCGGGATATCTCTGGCCCGGCCTTGAGCGCACAATCCTGGCTCACACCATTCATGTTGGCCCGCTGGAGGTCAGCATCCTGGTGATGCCGGCAACCTGGGTTGCCGTTGCGACCGCAGCGGTCGTGGTCTTCCTGCTCTACCGCCGCATCACCGTGCTGGGCAAGCTAGCGGAGTTGCTCTGGATCGGCGTCGCGCTGGCCGTTGGTTGGGTCATCGTTGCCGGTCTGACGCACTTCAGCGCCGCGCGCGCCTTCGATTTTCCGCCCGGCGCGTTCACCCTTTCGCCCGCGTTCTTCATGGGCATGGGTTCGGCGATGCTGATCGCCACCTATGACTATTGGGGCTACTACAACGTGTGCTTTCTGGGCGGGGAAGTGAAGGACCCGGGCCGAACAATTCCGCGCGCGTTGATTATCTCCATCCTCGTCGTCGCCGCGCTCTACTTGACGATGAATGTCGCCGTGCTCGGCGTCATTCCGTGGCGCGAGATGATGTCGCACTCCGGCGGCGAGAACAACCACATCATCTCGGTCTTTATGCAGCGTATTTATGGCACATGGGCGGGACGGCTGATCACCTGGCTCATCATGTGGACGGCATTTGCCTCGGTGTTTTCCACGCTGCTGGGATATTCGCGTGTGCCCTATGCGGCGGCGCTCGACGGCAATTACTTCCGTGCCTTCGCCCGTGTCGATCCCAAACGGCGTTTCCCCACCGTGTCGCTGCTGGCGCTCGGTGGCGTCGCCATGCTGTTCTGCTTTCTGCGGCTGGCCGACGTGATTGCCGCGCTGGTGGTCATCCGGATCCTGTTGCAATTCATCGTGCAGGCGGTGGGAGTGATGGTGCTGCGCCATCGCCGTCCAGATATGCCGCGGCCGTTTCGCATGTGGCTGTATCCCGTGCCGGCACTGATGGCGATCGCGGGATTCACCTTCATTCTGCTGGCACGAAGAAACTTTCTGCGCGAGATTCGCTACGCCGTCGCAATTCTGATAGTCGGACTGGCGATCTACCTTGTCCGCTCATGGCGGCGTCGCGAGTGGCCGTTCGTAGCGGTGAAGCGCGCCTGAACGGGTTGCGAAACAGGGCTGCGCTTGGCGGTTTTGAAGGGGCGCAGCTTTAGCCATGCCCTGAGCCTGCCGAACGGGTGCGCCTTTGAGACTCCCTTTTATCGTTTGTCATCACGAGCGGGCTTCAGCCCGCGAGGGATCTGCTTTTCAAGGATTGCCCAAGAATCAGAAAAGCAGATCCCTCGCCGACTTAAAGTCGGCTCGTGATGACAAATAGATGACCTATAGCGGCACAGCTAAAGCTGCGCCCTTTCAAAGTCCGGAGGCCGCCGCGACTGGTCACGAATTCGAAGCCCCTCGCAACGTCCGCGACAAAAGCCGCCGCCTGGCCGCTAACTTTTGACTATCGTCAAAGTCTGACGGGCAATGGCGACCAGCGGAGCATGGCACCAGCGAAGTGTTCCCCCACAAGCAGCGCCAAATCCACGCCAGCTGAGAACTCAGCAACAGGCGGGCGGATTTGACATGATGGCCGATCTGCGCTCGCTACCGGAGATGCCCATCGCGCCGCAGCGTGGCGTGCTCGGGCCATTGCACGAGCCGCTCTTCCGCACTCTTTGGATCGCCGCCGTCATTAGCTACACCGGCACCTGGATGCAGAACGTCGGCGCCGCATGGCTGATGACCTCGCTCACCATGTCGCCGCTGATGGTGGGATTGGTGCAGGCTGCCGGCAGCATCGCGGTCTTCGTGGTTGTGCTGCCGGCTGGCGCTATCGCCGACATGGTGGACCGCCGAAAGCTGCTGCTCTTCACCCAAAGCTGGATGGTGCTGGCCGCCGCAGCGTTGGGCGCCCTCACGCTGGCCGGAAAAATAACTCCGACACTGCTCTTATTACTCACGCTGCTGATGGGATTCGGCGCGGTGTTGAACGATCCTGCCTGGCAGGCGATAACTCCGGAGATCGTCTCCCACCAGAACTTCGCCGCGGGCATTGCCCTGAATTCCGCGGGATTCAATGTGGCGCGTGCGATTGGTCCGGCGCTTGGCGGGCTGGTGATTGCCGCCGCCGGTTCGGGGATCGCATTCCTGTTGAACGCGGCCTCGTTTTTCGGCGTGATCTACTTCCTGTACCGCTGGAGGCGTAGGCGTGGCCGCACCTCGTTGCGCGTCGCTCACATGATGCGCGCCATGTTCGACGGCGTCCGCCACATGCGAGGCTCGCGGCCGGTGAAGGCTGTGCTGGTGCGGAGCGCGGTCTTTAGCGTTTCCGCCAGCGCCTTGCCCGCGTTGCTACCGCTGCTGGCGCATCCCTTTGGCTCGCAAGGCTACGGATTGCTGCTGGGATTTTTCGGCGTAGGCGCGTTCGCCGGCGCTGCCTCCATGCCGTTCTTCCGGCGAAGGCTGTCCACCGATGCACTGGTCTCGATTGCGACGGCGGTCTTCGCCTTCACCACATTCGCGGGAGCGCGCTGGCAGAGTTTTCCTGTGTTGTCAGTTACCATGTTAGTTGCCGGAGTGGCGTGGATACATATCCTGGCCAGCCTGAACGTTTCCGCGCAAACCATGTGTCCGGGACACATGCGGGCGCGTGCCATTTCCATGTACCTGCTCGTCCTGCAAGGCGGCTTGGCCGGCGGTGCGGCGCTGTGGGGAGAAATCGCGGAACGGGTTGGCATGTCGCGTTCGCTGTCGTATGCGGCAATGGGGCTGCTGCTCGGGATCACCGCGGCAGCGTGGTTTAAGCTTCATCCCGGCGATTTGCAGCCAACCATCGTGGGGATGGACTAGAATGCTCACACACTATCGCCCCGGCAATCGGCCAAGGCGCGGTCCGCATTAGACGACAATTCTCTGTGGAGGCTTTTTGATGAAGAAAGAAGTTGTGATGGCAATTGTGCTGTTGGCATTGGGTACGGCAGGTCTGCCGGCAGCCCATGCGCAAGGCAAGACAGACCAGAAAGCGACGTTCGCTGCTGTATTCGATCACTCGCTTAGCTCAGTGGAGAATGAATTCGTCTCCGCCGCCGAAGCCATGCCCGACGATAAGTTCAACTTCGCTCCTACCCAGGGCGAGTTCAAAGGTGTGCGCACCTTCGCGCAACAGATCAAGCATGTCGCCGCCGTCAATTACATGTTCGGAGCAGCCATCTTGGGCGAAAAACCGCCGGTCAATGTGGGCAGCGAGAATGGTCCCGAGAACCTCACCTCAAAAGCGGACATCGTGAAGTTCCTGAAAGACTCGTTCGCCTATCTTCATAAGGCGGTGAACAGCATCGACGAGACCAATGTACTGGAAAAAGTGCAGAGTCCGTTCGGCTCCAACAAGATCACGCGGCTAAGCCTGACGATTATTGCCCTGGGCCATCCCTTCGATCACTACGGCCAGATGGTGGAATACCTGCGCATGAACAACATCATTCCTCCTGCCAGCCGCGGCCAGTAGCGGAAATCGGGAGTTAATCTGCGACAAGGGGTGCAAAAGTTCGCACCCTTTGGCTCGCGTTCTCTTTTCGCCTCTATAATCGCTTCAACACTTCTTTACACGTGACTCTGGAAACTTCCCGCGTGTGGAGGGGTTTCAGCACACGGACGAAGCAAAATTCACTCGAACTGCCGGACATGAATCCATCACGGATATTCCAAAGACTGCACGCTATGGCGGTGCTGATGACCACATCGAACGCACCGGTTTCGACGGCTGCAACGTTTGTGGCTGCCACTGCCTGGCGGCGAGTCTCCAAGGAGTTTTACCGAATGAAGAAAGTTTTGATTTGCGCCCTGCTGGCCATCGCTATGGCTTGCCTCGGCACCGCACTTTACGCACAGGACACGATGAGTCAGGGGCAAGGCATGGGCCAGGGCGGACCCGGTGGCATGCATCACATGCCAATGTCACCCGACCAGCGGCTGCAGCGCATGACACAGCAGCTTAACCTCACCGCCGATCAGCAACAGAAGATCAAGCCGATCCTGGAGCAGGAGCAGCAACAGGTCCAAACCTTGCATCAGGACACGTCAATCTCCCAGCAGGATAAGTGGGGCAAGATGCAGCAGATCCGGCAGGGCGCCAATGACCAGATCAAGTCAGTACTGAATCCCGATCAGCAGCAGAAGTTCACGGAGATGCAGGAGCGGCACGGCCCAGGCGGCATGGACCACGGTGGAATGGGCCAGGGCGGAATGCAAGCTCCTCCGCCGCAAGCGCCTCCCCAGCAGTAGTGGTGTTGGATTGATTGCACGAAGGCATTCGGCTGGGAATAGCTCCCGGTCGGATGCCTATTCCTTTTTTGACTGTCATCCTGAGCGAGCGCGGTGCTGTTACACGCGAGTCGAAGACCCTATAGTCACGAAGTTCACGGTTGCCCATCACACCAAAGGCCGCCCGTGTCATCCCGAGCGGCTGCCGCCCACCCCCGCCGCTTCATCGCTTCGGCTTTCGTGAACACTCCCGTGATCTTCGTCCCGCAGTTCATGCAGCACCCGTTTTTCAGCCGATTCGACATGACGGAGTGCCATGACCGCGTGATCACGACCTGCTTGCAGCCGGGGCAGATCGTGTTTGCGCCGTCGGAGTAGATGTTGCCTTCGTAGACGTACTTCAGACCCATCTGGAGCGCGATCCGGCGCGCACGGTGCAGCGTATCCGGCGGAGTCGCCGGTTTGTCCTGCAGCTTGAAGTCGGGATGAAACGCGGTGAAGTGAAGCGGAACGTCGTCGCCCAGGTTTTCCAGCACCCAGTCGCACAGCTCCTTGAACTCGGAGTCGCCGTCGTTTAGCGTGGGGATGATGAGGTTGGTCAGCTCGAACCACACGCCGGTCTCGTGCCGCAGCCATTTCAGCGTGTCGAGCACCGGCTGCAGGTGGGTCATCGTGATCTTGCCGTAGAAGCCTTCGGTGAAGGCCTTCAGGTCGATGTTGGCGGCGTCGATGTAGCGATAGATGTCGAAGAACGCCTCGCGCGTGATGTAGCCGTTGGAGACCATCACGTTATTCAGGCCCGCGCTGTGCGCCTCGCGCGCGATGTCGATGACGTACTCGCCCCAGATGGTCGGCTCGTTGTAAGTGAAGGCGAGGTGTGGCGCGTGATGCTCCAGCGCGACCTCGACCACCTGCTCAGGACTTAGCGCCAGTGAGTTGACCTGATCCGACTTCGCCTTTGAGATGTCCCAGTTCTGGCAGAACAGGCAACCCATGTTGCACCCAGCGGTGCCCATCGAAAGAATCTTTGTCCCCGGGAAGAAGTGATTGAGCGGTTTCTTCTCGACTGGATCCATCGCCAGCGCGGCGGGTCGTCCGTAGCCTAGCTGAATGAGCCGTCCCCCTTCGTTCTTGCGGATGAAGCAGAAACCGTGCTGGCCTTCTCCGATGTGGCAATGGCGCGGGCAAAGATAGCAGTGGAGACGGCCGTCGCCCATCGTCTCCCACCATCTGGCTTCATGAACTTCAGGCTGTAAGACTGTTAACTGCATGGTAACTGCGCTAGATCAATTGTACTGCCTGCGAATGGCGAAAAGCGCGTCCCGGTCTCTCAGTCGTCTGAGTTTCTGGCTTTTCGTAAGGCATCGAACCTTCGCCACAAGCTGTAGGCAATAAATGCGCAGACCGCCGCTCCTGCGAAGCACGCACTCTTCCAGGCGGTTCGAGGTTCATCAAGAGCCACCAGCACGCACCTGACGCCAAGAATGCCCAGTAGTACGGCGAGCACGAGCGCCCACCACATGCTGAATTGTTCTTTCACGCCACAGCCTTTGTGCAAGAGCCGCGTTTGTGCATCTCTGCCTCTGCTATCCGCACGATTTCCTGGATTCTCCAAACGCGGTCGCACAGTCCAGCGGATGTTGCCGGAGAAGTGCGCGCCCTCTTGTGGATTCTGGCGAAATTGTAATGCATGGAAGCCTGACCGTATCCGAAATTCGCGACACTTGACTGCGGCGTCGCGCTGAAGCAGTCTAGCTCGTTAGTTATTTGTTGGCCACAGAGCCAGGAGAAAGCTCATGTCACGGACTCTTAAGTTGCTTTTTCTGATTGCCGTCTCGATGCTCGCGTTGGCGACCGCCTACGCTGTCAATCCTCCCACGATGCGCCTCGATTATTACCACACCGGCAACGCCACCCAGGAGATGTTCAGCTTCGATCGTGTCGTCTATGAGCCGCTGCCGTGGCCGGGCGACATGTCGAAGACCATCGATGACACCAACCTGGGTAACTACTTCTTCGAGGTGCGCGACCAGGCGAGCGGCAAGCTGCTGTACTCGCGTGGCTTCGGCACGCTGTTCAGCGAGTGGTCGGAAACCGATGAGGCCAAGAAACTCAATCGCACATTCTCCGAGTCCCTGCGCTTTCCCGCGCCCTCCGCGCCGGTGAAGATCGTTCTGAAGGAGCGCAGGGAAGGCAAAGATATTGACTTCCACGAGGTCTGGACGACCACCATCGATCCCAAAGATCAATTCATTGACAGGACGAACCCGCCGTCACCGGGGCCACTGCTAACCATTCAGAAGATGGGCGAGCCCGAGACCAAAGTCGATCTGCTGATCCTGGGCGATGGCTACACCGAGCAGGAGCGGCCCAAATTCGAGGCGGACGCCAAGCGCGCCACGGAAATCCTCTTCTCGCGTTCGCCGTTTAAGGAGCATCGCAAGGACTTCAACGTGTGGGGCTTGTGCCCGCCTGCGCATGAGCCCGGTATCTCGCGGCCTTCGACCGGCACATATCGTCATCCGCCGCTGGGCACCTCGTACGACACCTTCGGCAGCGAGCGCTACATCATGACCACCGACAATCGCGCGCTGCGCGATGTGGCCTCGTATGCGCCCTATGAGTTCATCGAGATCCTGACGAACTCTCAAACCTATGGCGGCGGCGGGATTTTCAACCTCTACGCTACGGTCGCCATCAACAGTGAGTGGGGACCGTACGTCTTCGTCCACGAGTTCGGCCATCACTTTGCCGGATTGGCCGACGAGTACTTCACCTCCGACGTGGCTGTGGAATCGGCAGAGAAGCGCATCGAGCCGTGGGAGCCAAATGTGACCGCGCTGCTGGATCCGGCGATGCTGAAGTGGAAAGACCTGGTTGTGGCCGGCACACCTGTGCCGACGCCGTGGCACAAAGCGGAGTTCGAGGCGTACGAGAAAGACATTCAAGCGCAGCGGCGGCAAATCCGCAAAGAAAACCGTTCAGAAGCGGAGATGAACGCGCTCTTCGAAAAAGAGAAGAAGCACGAGGACGAGCTGCTTGGGACCGACAACTATTCCGATCGAGTAGGAGCGTTTGAGGGCGCGAACTATGAGGCGCACGGCTTCTATCGCCCGCAGGAAAACTGCATCATGTTCAGCCGCTACGACAGATTTTGCGCGGTCTGCCGGCGCGCCATCGAGCGGATTATTGGCATGTACGCGACGGAGTAGAAGGGCGCGACGTTTGCGGTTCTTAAGCTGATAGCTGACGGCTGAATGCGGCGCGGTAATTCACGCGGTGCGGCGGGGTGACAGGCGATGGCGAATGAAAAGCATCTGGCAATCTTAAGAGAGGGAGTTGATGCCTGGAATGAGTGGAGGGAGCAGAACCGGGGCATAATACCGGACCTCATCGCGGCGAACCTCGTCAGGGCGGACCTCGGCAAGGCGAACCTTTTCAGGGCGAACCTCACCGAGGCGTACCTCCGCGAGGCGAACCTGACCGATGCGGACCTCAGGGGGGCGCACTTCAGCGCGGCGGACCTCAGCGATGCCGACTTCAGCGAAGCCTTGCTTGGTTGGACTATCTTAGCCGATGTTGATCTGAGCACGGCCAAAGGACTGGAGACCGTGCGCCATGACGGCCCTTCCACCATCGGCGTTGATACGATTTATCGCTCCCAAGGCAAAATCCCGGAAGTCTTCCTGCGCGGCGCGGGCCTTCCCGACGAGTTCATCGCCTACATCGGTTCTCTTGTCGGCCGCCCGATTGAGTTCTACTCCTGTTTCGTCAGCTATTCGGGGAAGGACCAGGAGTTTGCCGACCGTCTGTACGAAGGCTTGCAGAATAAAGGCGTGCGCTGCTGGTTTGCTCCGCATGACATACAGGGCGGCCGTAAGGTTTACGAGCAACTCGACGAAGCCATTCGCGTGCATGACAAGCTGCTGCTCATCCTCTCCGAGCACAGCATGAACAGCGATTGGGTCGGAACGGAGATCGCCAATGCTCGCGAGCGCGAGGCGCGCGAGCGGAAGCAGATGCTGTTTCCCGTCACCATCGTCCCATTTGAGAGGGTGAGGAGTTGGAAGCTTTTCGATGCCGACCGGGGCAAGGATTCGGCGCGCGAGATACGCTAATTCTTCATTCCCGACTTCAGCAACTGGAAGGATCACGATTCGTTTCAGAAAGGGTTCGATCGCCTGCTGAAGGACTTGAAGTTGCCAGATGCAGGAGCGAAATCCGCGGCAACAGCTAAGGACTGATGGCTGACTGCTGACTGCTAAGAAAAGCGCGGTGGGCGCCCGAGTAATACTGTTGGGGTTCGAGCGCCCACCTTGGATCTGGGTTACAGCTATAGACGTGGGGCAAGAGAAAAAGTTCAGCGCCGATCGCAAAGTTCGCACGATTTTACAATTCTTCACAAACCGTGCACATCACCGCGCCTTGCACGCCGCCGTCCCCAAACGAAATAGCAGAGACTGAGCAGCAGCAGCCACGGGATACCGGACTCCAGCGTCACCCTCATGCCCTCGACCCACCATGTCGAGACGATGATCGCCAGCACCGCCAGTCCGCCCAGAATCGTGGTAAACGGGAACCCCGGCATTCTTACCGGTAAGATTGGCTGCTCCGATCTCACTGGTAAGACGAAAGCCTCCAATCTTACTGGTAAGATTTTCTGCGCGTCCCAATGACGGCGGAAGCTGAGATGGGTGATAAAGATCATCAGCCAGACGAAAAGCCCGCCGAACAGCGCAATTCCGAACATGTACACATAAGCCGAGCGCGGAAACAGGATGGCGAAAACCGTTGCCAGGCCCAGCCCGCCTGCTGACAGAAGCAGCGCCGGAATTGGCGCGCCATTCCCCGACACGCCGCCCAACGCTGCGGGCGCATAGCCGCCGCGTGCCAGCGAGAAGATCATGCGGGTGCACAAATAGAGGCAGCAATTCATGCCGGAGAGCGCCGCGGTCAGCACTACGAAGTTGACGATGTGAGCCGCAACCGGCACATGCATGATGTCAAAGACGCGCACGAACGGGCTGACGGTGATGCTTTGTCCGGGCTGGATCTGCGTCCACGGAATCACGCCAACCAGGATGGTGATGGCGCCAACATAGAAGACGACCAGGCGCAGAAGCATGGTGCGCAGCGCTCGCGGCACGGAGCGCTCCGGATCCTTCGCTTCCCCCGCGGTGACGGCAACGATCTCGGTGCCGATAAAGCTGAAGATGACGAAGGCCATCGCCAGCCAGACTCCAGTCCAGCCGCGTGGCAGGAAGCCGCCATTGGCGTGAAAGTTCTCCAGCCCGATGGGACGCTGTTGATGTATGCCGAGCAGAATGCTGGCGCCGAGCAGGATGAACACCACGATCGCGCTCACCTTGATCGTCGAGAACCAATATTCGAAGCTGCCGAATGCGCCCACACTGCGGGCGTTCACATAAATTAGAAGCGCAGAGTAGAAGATCACCCAGGCCCAGACGGGTGTGTTGGGAAACCACCAACGCGTGTAGATAGCTGCGGCCACGGCTTCGCCGCCGGCGGCAATGGATTGCGCCGCCCAATAGGTGTAGCGCACCACGAAGCCCGCCCACGGCGACAGGTACAGATCGGCATAGACGCCGAAGGAGCCGGCCGTGGGATGCGCCACCGCCATCTCGGAGAGGCAGTACATCAGCAGCAGCGCAATTCCGGATACGAGGATGTAGCTGATAATGACGCCCGGGCCTGCGGTGCGGACGGCGAGCGCGCTGCCCAGAAACAATCCCGTCCCAATCGCGCCGCCGATGGCAATCATGCCCAGTTGGCGCTCGCTGAGCTGGCGCGCCAGGCCTTGCTCGTTGGCGATGGCCCGCGCGTGAGGGTCGGGAAGGGGAACGGGATCGGCGGCCATCAGGCGGAGGCCTTCGCGTGGCGGCGAACACGCATTGCGTCCATATCGAGTTGCTGCTGGGTGGCGGAACCGGAAGGGCAGGATGCAGCCATGTCAAGAAAGGCGCGCAGCTTGGCGATCGAACGCTGCGGAGCAAGGCTGACGCAGGCGGAGTCGAGAAACACCTGGTTCCGAAGTGCGGGAAATTCCTTACGGGCATCGTCAATGGTCATAGCGAACTCTTTACGGGTTCGGCCATTGTACTGCGAACCGGCACAATCACGCGCCGGCGACGATCTCGAAGGGCCGCATCATCTCATTGTCCTCGTGTTCGAGGATGTGGCAGTGCCAGACATACTTTCCCGGATAGGCATTGAAGGGCACGATGATGCGCGTGACCATCTTGGAATGGGCGGCAACGGTGTCCTTCCATCCAGCCTCGAAGGGCTCAGGCGGAACGCGCGGTCCCAGGAAGCGGAATTCCTTCTTCGTCTGGTAGGTCCAGGGCTCGTAGTGCTGGCGGTCAAGGATCTGGAAGCGCACGGCGTGCAGGTGAATGGGATGAGTGTCGTCGGTGGGATTGATGAAGCTCCAGATCTCGGTGCTGTTCAGCGCCGGCTTCTCGCTGATGGGATCGTGCCAATAACTTCCGTTCAGCAACAGCATGGTCGACTCGCCCGGGAAGTTTCGATACTCGTCGAGGGTAAGGAGGCGGGTATTCACGGCCGCCGATTCCGCGATCTTTGGAACGGGACGCAGCTGCTTTGGCAGGGAACTGCTGTCGCCGACCTTGTTGGCCGAGACCCGGAACTGCATGATACCGATCGCGTCGTTCTTGAGCACAATCTGCTCGCCGCGGCTGTCGCTGAAGTCGATGACGATGTCAGCACGTTCGGCGGGCGCCAGCTGAGTGCCCTTGAGCGAAACCGGCTCCGGCAGTAGTCCCTGGTCCGTGCCGATCTGATGAAGCGGAAGCCCGTTATGCAGGGAAAGAGAATAGAACCGCGAATTTGAGGCATTGAGCACGCGAAAGCGATATTTGCGCGGCTCGACTTCGAGATAAGGAAACAGCTTGCCATTGATCAGAACCGCATCGCCAAAAACCTCAGGAATCCAGGGCGCGCGAGGCTTGTCGGAGATCGGGTAGTAGAGCTGGGCTTCGGGTGTGATCAGCCGATCGAAGATCGTCAATGGGATTTCGTACTTGCCGCGGGGCAGATTGAGGCCCTCCTCAAACTGATCTCGGATGATGGCGACGCCGAACAAGCCTGCATAAATATTCAGCCGGTTGATACCCATGGCGTGATCGTGATACCAAAGCATCGCCGGGTCTTGCTGGTTGGGATAGTGGTAGAGTACGGACTTGCCGGGCACGAACCAGTCCTCGGGAAAGCCGTCGCTGTCGGCGGGAACGCGCGCTCCGTGCAGGTGGGAGACGATGCGCACCTGCGGATTCTTTGCTTCGGCGCCGTGCAGGCGGTAGTCGATAGGCAGGAAATGCTGTTGCGGGAGTTCGTTGGCCCATTCCACCAGCACGTCTTCGTTGCTGCGCATTTCTAACGTCGGGCCGGGAACCGAAGGCCCGAAGGACCAGAAGCGAGTGGGTTGAAGATCGCGGTGAATCTTGACCGAGACTGGTTGCGCAGCGAAACGATAATAAGGAGCCTTCGATTTCGGTGAGGAAGCCGGCGCTCGGTTCCCGATCGGTTTGGCGACGGGTGGAATTGGCAAGGAATCGACGAAGTTTGCCAGTGTGCTGACGTTGAGCGTGTTGGGCTGCATCGGCATGGCATGCATCATGGCCGACGCCACTTTGGATCCACCCAGCAACACACCGCCGGCGAACATGGAGGATTGCCGCAGGAAGTTTCGACGCGAGGTCACCGAGGGCCTTTCCGAATACACAATAGATCATAAAGCAGCAATGGATGCAGGAGGTGCCGCACCCATTGCCGAGTTAACGCGCGGTTTCAAAGTGTCGTAGCCCAGCCCTACGGAGCGGCACAGCCTTTAGCCGTGACCTCGCCCGTTTGGTCGTTCAGCAACACGTAACGGACGCAGGCGTTCGGCTGAACTTGCAGCATGGAGGCGACGGAATTGGTGATGGCGTCGAACGAGCCACCTCCAATTCGCTGCCCGCCGAGCCAGTTATCTTCGATGAATCGAATCATCGAAGACTGATCCAACAGGGTGTGATCGACCTGATTCTGGCGAGCGTACGGCGAAATCACCATAATCGGAATGCGCGGACCGTAGCCGCAGCGTCCCTGGACGCTGGCGCCGTTGGGGCCTCCCAACACGGGGGGCACGATGCCGCAGGTGCCGGCGCCGGTAAGGGCATCGGCAGAGGTCTGCGAGGTTTCGAGGATGGGGCCGAGTTGGTGATCGTACCAGCCGTCCGAATCGTCATAGTTGATGACGACCATGGTGCTGGCCCAGTAGCTCGTCTGCATCAGGAAGTTGATGGTGTCGACGACAAAGGTCTGTTCATCCAAGGGATCGGAATAGCCTGGGTGCGCATTCTGATAGCCCGGCGCCTTCAGGAAATTTACCGCCGGGAAGTTGCCGGCGTTGATGGCGTCGAAGAAGTCGTGAATGTCGTAAACGTGGCTGCCCGCATCGCCGTTCTGGCCGATGGTTTGCACCGACGTGGGCCGGGTGTGCTGCCAGTTGGCCGTCGAGGCGTAGTAGTTGAAGGGCGAGTGATGAGGAATGTAGTCTTTCTCGGTCACGCCCGTAATTGTTGACGTGTGGGAACGGTTGCAGCCGGTGGTGCCGTTCGGATTGGTGATGGTCAGGTCGAAGCCGCCCTGAAACCATCCCCAGCTGATGCCGGCGGTGTCGAGCAGGTTGCCGATGTTCGTTCCGCTCATGTCGAGATTTTCACCCGAGGAGGTAGAGCACATGTCGCCATTGGGGTCGGAGTCGCCGATCAGAGTCAGGCCGCCAGTGCCGTCAGCGACGACGGCACCGGTGCCGCGGATGTTGTTGATGACGCCGTTGGTCTGACCAGAGATCAGGTTGACCGCACCCACCGTGGAGGGGCCAAAGTTCGTACCGTAGGCGTTGTCATTCAACGCAAAGTACTGGGCATAGTTCCACAGCGCGGTCACGGTATTGCCATCGTAGTAGCCCATGACCAAGCCGGTGGTATCGACGATGCCGCCGCCGCTGGGAGGCGGACCAGCAGTACCGGTGTTGGCCGGGAACAGGTCCATCAACCCTTTATCGAAAGCCATCTGTTCGGGGGTGTAGTCGTGATCCTGATCGGCGGTCGCTGCCTGCCCGCGGTCCAGGCGGAAGGGATTGGTCGCACCAGTTCCGTTAGCAGGATTGAGATTCGGATTGAGGATGCTGAGCTCGCCTTGAATTCCGTTAACGGTGGGCGTTCCACCTATTGGCGTGAACGGAGGTTCACCTGAAGGATTGGTGGCATTGGGATAGGTGCCGAAGTAGTGATCGAAGGAGATATTCTCGCCATAGATGACCACGATGTGCTGAATGGGAGTTGCGGTGGGCACATGAACGGCCGCCGTCTTGGTAGCCGGTTTAGCCGATGTGGCGTTCGCGTTCGCCAGCGGTCCAAACAGCATGACCGCCATTAACGTCGTCGCAAGTACTTGACGCATAGTTTTCCTCACCCTTTCCACTCCTCAGGCATGGATTCTGAGGTTGTACCTTCATAGCTTGTGCAGATCAATCTCAGTTGAACTGCACATTAAATTTTGATGAACGACAGAAGGGAAACCGGAATTGGACAGGCTTGTACTGCAGACGGCAATTTCCCTGCGCCCTGAGCTCGGTTGCCGGACGTAAGATAACACCCATGCCGCCCGCCACATCCCCGATGAGGAGGTCAACCGTCTGCGCCTTGGCGTTTGCTGCCCTTGCAGTGGTTGCGCCGTTCAGCGTTCGCGGCGTCGCCTGCGGTCACGATCTCACCTTCCACATGAATAGCTGGATGGAAGTGGCGCAGCAGTGGCGCGAGGGGATCGTCTACCCGCGCTGGGCCGAGTACGCCAACTACGGCAGCGGTGAGCCGCGCTTCCTCTTCTATCCGCCGCTGTCGTGGATTCTGGGCGGCGCGCTCGGCAGCTTTCTTCCGTGGACCGTTGTCCCGGCTGCATTCGCTGGCTGTGCCGTCTTTTTTGCCGGGTTGGCGATGCACAAAATGGCACGCGAGTGGTTCCCCGAGCCGGACGCGACGCTGATCGCCACGGCTTAT
>JBEKTC010000042.1:0-18504 GCA_049516475.1 Candidatus Korobacteraceae bacterium
TCGCGGTAGCGGCCTGCCTGGTGGTAAAACAGTGACAATTGGACCCAGTTCTGCGGAGTCGGAGAGTTCCGCGCCGCCGCTTCGGCATTCGCAAGCTGCTGATAAAAAGTCTGCACCACGCGCACATAGGTTAAGGTGTCCGTGTCCTGCGGGTAGAGTTGCGCCGTCCGCTCAACCAGGGGCGCCAGCCGAGCGTAATCGCCCTGTTCAGAGTAGATCTGCATCAGCAGGTAGCGCGGCAACGCATCGCTGATGTTCTTGTCGATGGCCGTTTGCAGCAGCGGGACGGCCTCCTGGATTCGCTGCCTAGAGTAAAGCCAGCGCGCGTAATAGTAGTAAGGAATGGCCTCGTCTGGTCCCAGGGCGATTGCGCGACGGAAGTGGGCTTCCGCTTCCTGGTTGTTGTTGACGGCGCCGTTCGCGATGCCCAAATTGATCTCAAGATGCATGTACGCCGGCGCATAAACCAGCGCGCGATGGAAGTAATCGAGAGCGGTTTTGTAATCGCCAACCTCCATACGCGCCAGCCCGTAGTTCATGAGTCCCCTCGCATTGCGCGGACTCTTTGTCGTTACGTCATACCAGAGAGACTCCTCCGTCCGCCAAACGTGGTTACGCTGGTGGGTCGCCAGGGCGTAAGGAACCAGCAGAAGGGCGCCAAATCCCAAAGCCGCAACGACGGGAACTCGCAGCCTACTGCAGCGGTATAGGCATACCACCGACCAGACGACCGCCAGGGTCAGGCCGATGAACGGAAAGAACATTCGATGGTCGTTCTCAACTTCAGCCAAAGGAACCAATGCGGTCGGCAGCAAAGCCAGGAAGAACCAGAGAATACCGAAACAGATTGGCCGCAGTTCACGCGGTTTCCGTGTGGCCCAGGCAATCGCGACCAAGGCCGCGATGAATAAAGTCCCGATGAACACACGGGGATCGCTGAGGCTGAGAAGGGGCAGGTCGGTGTCGGCGTTCAAGTGGCTCGGGTAAAAGAAAGAGCCGAAGTATCGCAACGTGACATAGGCCTGTGTAGCCACATACTGCGGGAAAGGACCTCCGCCGCGCACCGCCTCTTTCGGCGTCATAGCGGAATGAAAGATTCCAAACGCCAGCGAGAACAACCATGCTGGAAGTGATTTGACGACGGCGGCCCGCAATTGATCGTAGGTGTAGTCGGGCCCTGGAGTTTCGAAGAGCAGGATGTAGAAGAAAAGGATAGGCGCAAACATCAGCGCGGGCGGCTTGCTGAAAGCGCCCAGTACGACCGGGATCATGTAGAGTCCCCATTTCCTCTTATCGGGCCACACCGCCCAGACACATAGCCCGCCGACCACACCTAGCGTCGAGTAAAGATCGCCGCGCTGCATGATGTAGTTCACGGTTTCCGCCATCGCCGGGTGAAGTCCGTACCACGCCACCATGAAAAGTGCGATCAGCGAGTTCGCCGGCGCCGGCCAGGCCAGGTCTAATATCTTGCCCAGGAGGAAGAACATCAGCACGAGCTGAACGAGGAACCACACGAAGGTTGACACATGGAACCAGAAGGGATGAAGGCCGCCGGCCATCCAGTAGTCCAGCGCCAGGGAGGCGGTAACGAGTGGGCGGTAGTTCTGGTCGGGAGGAAATGAACTGAAGGTTCGAGCATCGATGAAGAATCGCGGAATATTCGACAGGCTGCGGATATAAGGGTTCGTTTGGACCGCGTGCGAGTCGTCAAAGTGGAAGCCATTCTGGAAGTGGTTCGAATACGTCGCCAGCACCGCAACCAGAAGACATGCCGAGGCAAAGGCCAGCCAGTACCGTGGAATCGGCAGGTCGGCAGGTGCGACGGAATCTCGGTATCTTTTCCGGGAGGTGGCAGCCTTTCCCATCGGGTGCAAGCTTACACGAGAGACGCGCGGCGAGTCCCGTGCCTTGTGGGTGCGCCGATGGCGCCGCCTTGTTCTCGGGAGGAAGTAATGCGGGCTCGACGTTCATGCCGCTGGCCTTCAGTGCCTCAAGTGTGCGAAGGAGGATTTCTCTCTTGCCACTGATGACGTCAATCAAAAGGAGTGAATCGTTACGGCTACCGATTCCGCATTCGTCTTCGGCTAACCATGGACAAACCACCCTGTGCAACTTGCCCGAAATCTAGTGTTGGTGGGCAAGTAAAACGCGCAATTTATCGGCTCCCAATATCAGGCACTTAGCGGGGCATAATCGCGAGGGTAATTGGGCCGGCTGTTAGAATGCCCGCTCGCCTGGGAGTGGACACATTCGTGACACTGGCCGGCTTGTGGGGACTAATCGCACCGAAGCACTTCGACGACATGCCGACTATCCGCTCAAGTGGATTTCCGCCGCGAAATGCGCCTAAATATCATTCGCAGACCCTGGGGCATTTATCGGTACCGATCTAAAAGGGTACTAAAGAATCGAGACGCGATGCTCGCGTCGGTTGCTTCACCGACGCACAGGTCACGAGAAGCCGATTTTCCACTGGAATTGAGCTTGTCGACCCCGCCAACCCCTGGATTGCCACAGCTCTTCTCGACCTGGTCTTTCACTTCCCAGAACCGTTTCCCGGTCTCCGCCCCCGGGGCGACAGAAAAAACGAGGGCAAGGATATCCCTGCCCTCTAAATCGAATGTGTTGCTTAACTTCGCGTGTGCAGACCATGTCCGATCGCTATCTACTCGGAGGTCCTTGTGGATCTGCCGAAGCAGTTGCAAATTGGCGCGAGCGCACCCACCCCTGAAGCTGCTTACGGGCGCTTTCGGAAAGAGTGACTTTCACCGGCCCTGCTCCGCTACTCGAGGCGTAGCCTTCCAAATTGTCTTCGCCGGTTATCGGGGTCGCCAGAAAGCCATGAATCTCGCCGCTGCTGGTCACCCCAAGGCCTACAATTTCGCCCGCGGAGTTGATTTGGAAGCAATGCAACAAGTACAGAGGGGAGTTGGCTGGAATAAGGGTGTTGAGGTCGGTCATCACTCCGCTCTCCCATAGGAAGGCGCGGTCGTTGCCGTTTGCATCCTGGGAGACGCCGGTTATCAGCCCCCGGTTATTAATGGCAACGGCGGCGCTTACAACGTCGCCCGGCAACGTGCCGAGGTCCCTCATCAGACCGCTCTGCCACAGAAACGCGTGCTGATATTGATCGCCCGGCAAGTCTGAGGCCCCAACCACCTGCTCGACCTCGTTGATGGCAAAGCCGGCGTTGTTGAAGCTCCCACCCAAGTTGCCGAGATCGATTGGCAATCTGCCTTTCCGCCAAAGCAGAGCATGGCGAGGCTGAAGCGAAACGCCATACCTGCCGTCATAGGCCGCGCACGTTCCGGAGGCACCGACTACCTCTCCGCGGTTGTTGATCCAGAAGCCGGCTCCCTCGGAATCACTTGGATACAGCGGAAGCGCGTGTATGTGGCCGTTCGTCCACACGACAGGCTTAAATTGCAGAACCTGGGGTGCGGGACAGTTTGCGTCGACCGTAGTGTTTTCGGCGAACCCCGCGATCTGACCCTGGTCGTTTATACCAGCGCCCTGGGCATTATTACCACCCAGCGTATCCAGCGCCGTCATCACTCCGTTTTGCCAAGAAAATGTGAGACAAATCAGGTTGGTGCCGAACCCGCAAAAGTCTTCGCCGTTGGGGTCCAGCGTTGCGGTTTCGGCTAAGCCCGGAACCTGCAATGACAGATTGGGACCCGTGCCGGCAATGCTGTTAGGTCCGCCAAGGGTCCCGAGATCGGTCATGACTCCATGGTTGAGAACAAAGGCATGCGTAGACATGTCGCCTGGTATGGTTGAAAATCCGTCAATCTGCCCTCGGTCGTTGATCCCAAAGGCGATGCTGAAAGTCCCACCCAACGTGCCAAGGTCGGTAACAATATAGTGGGAAAGGTGTTGCGCTTGTTGCTGTTGCTCCTGCGCAAGCACCCGGACCGGCATTGCCAACAAAGTGAATACGCTTATCACCCCGATCCACGCTAACATTCTCGATTTCATAGTCTCCTCCGTCGTGCGTCCCGGCAAATGTCCTGCTGGGTTTTTCGCTCTCATATAGGTAGGCGCAAACGGGGGTATAGAACTATCATGCAGGCATAACTTTCTTGCCGAGTCACGCAGCGACTAAGCACTCCAAGGGGTTCCTAATGGGAAACTTGTCACAACCGCAAGACGACGGGACCGGAAAGCCACCTGGTGGCCAAGTGACCGAGTTTCTCCGAGCCTGGAGTGATGGAGATCGAGCTGCTCTCGACCGCCTGACTCCAATCGTCTATGACGAACTCCACCGCCTTGCCCGACGCTACATGAAAGGTGAGCGCCCCGGTCATAGCCTGCAAACCACCGCTCTGGTCAATGAAGCCTACATGCGCCTGGTGGATTACAAGAGGATGAATTGGCAGAACCGCGCTCATTTTTTTGCGGTTTCGGCCCAACTGATGAGGCGCATTCTGGTTGAGCACGCGCGCCGCCACAACCTGAAACGGGGAGGTGGCCTGCAACATGTGTCTTTGGACGATACGGCGACGGTGGGCAGCGAACGCGCCGCAGATCTGGTGGCCCTCGACGACGCCATGAACCGGCTGGCAAAGCTCGATCCGCGCAAAGTGCGGGTCGTCGAAATGCGTTTTTTTGGCGGACTCAGCGTGGAAGAGACAGCTGAGGTACTGAAAGTATCGGGGCCTACCGTGATGCGCGACTGGAGTACCGCCAAAGCCTGGCTCTACCGTGAGCTTAAGGCCAGGACCGGGGATGGATAGCGAGCGCTGGAAGCAGGTCGATGGCTTATTGCAGTCCGTGCTGGAACGTTCACCCGAGGAACGAGAGACGTTTCTGCGTCAAGCATGCGCCGGCGATGAGGCGCTGGAGCGCGAAGTACGGTCTCTGCTTACCGCGCAACAAGAAGCCGGAGGATTTCTCGATCGGCCGGCTATCGAACTAGCCGCGCGAGCGCTCGCCCGCAACGAGAAGAAAGTTGCGGACGAGAGTGCCCGCTCCTTCATCGGCCAGAGGGTCTCGCACTACCAGGTAATCGAGAAGCTGGGTGGCGGCGGCATGGGGGTGGTGTACAAGGCGGAGGACACCGACCTGGGCCGGTTCGTCGCTCTGAAATTCCTTCCCGGCGATCTAGCGCAAGACCAGCAAGCGTTGGAACGCTTCCGGCTTGAAGCCCGCGCTGCGTCTGCATTGAACCATCCCAACATCTGCACGATCTACGAAATCGGCAAACACGACGATCAGTCGTTCATCGCCATGGAGTTTCTGGACGGGATGACGCTGAAGCACTGCATTGGGGGCCGTCCGCTCGAAACCGAGGCTCTGCTCGCGCTTGCTATCGAAATCGCCGACGCACTGGATGCGGCTCACGCCGCCGGCATTGTCCATCGCGACATCAAGCCGGCGAACATCTTCGTCACCCAGCGCGGACATGCGAAGGTTCTCGATTTCGGACTGGCCAAGATCCTGCGGACCAAAATTACCGCTATCGACGCCTCGACGATGGAGAAGTCTCTCACCGCTCCCGGAACCGCAGTGGGCACGGTGACCTATATGTCGCCGGAACAAGTCCGCGCCAAAGAGTTGGATGCGCGTACCGATCTGTTCTCCTTCGGCGCAGTCCTCTACGAGATGTCCACCCGGACATTGCCTTTTAGCGGAGAAAGCATGGGAGAGATTTTCGATGCCATTTTGAATCACACCCCGATCTCTCCGACACGGCTTAATCCCGATCTGCCCGCTGAACTGGTACGGATCGTTCTCAAGTGTCTGGAGAAAGATCGAAACCTGCGGTACCAGCATGCGTCGGATCTGCGTACCGATCTGCAACGGCTAAAGCGGGATACCCAGTCGGCCCAGCTGCCGTTAGGTACGGAGGCTAGGGATGCAACCGCTATCCGAACGCCCTGGAAGATCGCTGTCTCAGCCCTTGCTGTTTCTGTCACCCTATTGGTCGGTGGTTATCTCTATCTTCACCATCCGACCAAACTAACCGACAAAGACACGATTGTGCTCGCTGACTTCACGAACTCTACGGGTGACCCTGTCTTCGATGGGACACTGCGGCAAGGGATGGCCGTGCAACTGGAGCAGTCGCCCTTTCTCAGCCTGGTGCCCGACGACCGCATTCAGCGAACGTTGCAGTTGATGGGTCAGCCAGCCGACGCGCGACTAACCCCAGAGGTCGCCAGAGAGGTCTGCGAGCGGACGTCTAGCGCCGCCGTGCTGGACGGCTCGATCGCAAGCCTCGGCAGCCAGTACGTGTTGGGACTACGCGCTAAGGACTGTCGTACTGGAGCTGTTCTGGCTGAGGAGCAGATGCAGGCGGTGCGAAAAGAAGACGTGCTGAATGTCCTCAGCCAAGTTGCCAGCAAGTTTAGAACTCGAGTTGGCGAATCGCTTTCCACGGTCGAAAAGCACGACACGCCGCTCGACGAAGCGACGACACCCTCCCTGGAAGCCTTGAAAGCCTATAGCGCCGGCTGGAGGGCGCACTTTTCGAGTGGCATGGTTGCTGCCACTCCATTCTTCAAGCAGGCTATCGAAATCGATCCCAAATTCGCCAGCGCGTACGCTGCTCTCGGACTTATGTATGGCGCCCAGGGTGAGTCGGCCCTCTCTGCGGAGAACTCTGCCAAAGCCTATGAATTACGGGAACACGCGACCGACCGGGAGAGGTTTTTCATCAGTGCTTCATACGATACTCGAGTCACAGGGAACCTGGAAAAGGCGCAACTGACTTGTGAGGCGTGGACGCAGGCCTACCCTCGAGACGTGAGACCTCTCGCCGGCCTTTCAGGCTTGATTTACCCAGCCTCCGGCAAGTATGAAAAAGCAGTCGAAGAAGCCCGAAGGTCAGTCGGAGTTGATCCGGACTTTGCCGACGGGTATCTCATCCTTGCCGGGAACGAGACTAATCTTGGCCGTCTCGGCGAAGCCGAAAAGACTCTTCGGAGCGCTGCCGAGCGCAAGCTGGACACGCCTGACAATATTGTCCTCCTCTACGACATCGCGTTTCTCAAAGATGATAGGGAAGGAATGATGCGGACAGTGGAGTTGGCCAAGGGCAGGCCCGGGTCGGAAGACATGATGTCTCAGCATCAGGCTTTTGTCCTCGCCAATACTGGTCACCTGCGACAGGCAAACGAGATGGCGCAACGTGCAGCGAACCTGGCTCAGCAAACAGCCCATCCGGAAAGGGCGGCTTTGTTCAACACCGGAGCGGCTTTGTGGGAAGCGTTTTCCGGGAATGACCAGGCGGCCAGCCGAAGCGCATCGGTAGCGATGGGGCTGGCAGACGGCCGGGAAGTGGAGTTTGGCGCGGCCTTTGCGTTTGCGCTCTCGCGGGATTTCTCCCACGCTCAAGCCCTCGTGGACGATTTACAGAAGCGCTTCCCCGAGGACACCTCCGTTAACTTCAGCTACCTGCCGTCGGTTCGAGCATTGCTGGCGTTAAACCATGGGCGGTCTTCAAAAGCCTTGGAACTGCTACAAGTCGCCACTCCCTATGAACTGGGCGTGCAACGCAGCAGCATACACGGGAACTTCGGGGCGCTTTATCCAATCTACGTGCGGGGTGAAGCCTTTCTGGCTGCACATCAGGGTGCTGAAGCCGCCGCGGAATTCCAAGAAATCCTCGATCACCCGGGTATCGTGATCAGTGATCCTGTCGGCGCACTCGCACACCTCCAGATAGGTCGCGCTTACGCGATGGCAGGCGATACTGCCAAAGCTAAAGCGGCGTACCAAGACTTCCTCAAGCTATGGAAAGATGCCGACAGTGATGTTCCCATTCTGCAGGCAGCCAAGGCTGAATACGCGAAGCTGCAGTAGCCGGAAACACTGCGCCTTGTGGAAGCTGGATTGACTTCAGCGCTCGTCCCGGGTGAATTCACGGGCACCCGGAAGTAGAGCCTCACTTTGCGAAACAGGGCTTGGCGTAAGTTGAGGCGGACGTAAGGAGAGGCGCGACCGGTTACGAACCATACCATTCTTTCGATAGGAAGTCGGCCGGCATCCGGCAACCGCATTGGCACCGCCGCTTGAACGTAAAACGCCCAAACCGCCGAACTGGCTTCCTCGCTGCTGTTTTTCGCGGATTAGGAACGGGAAACGATAGGTCCCTATCGTTTCCGGGTACTCATCGTTCGCAACGGCTCGAATTGACGACCTCGTGAACCGATCTCAGCCATCCTACGTACTACCTGTAGAACGTCTGTGATCCAATCACCGGAGGACCGGCGGCGCCTTTACTCTTGATGAGGTTCGGCGATTACTGCCGGTGTGTTTCGGGTGCCAACATAACGACTCTGAGGGATAAAGGATGAAGAGTTTCTTAGCTGCTTGGTCGATCGCCGCCGCTTTGACGGCCGGGTGCCTGGCCCAGGCCCCGGATGGGCTGAAGAAGTCCGAACCTGTGAAGGATACGCAATCACCGATGATGTCCCGGAAAGACGTTACTTCCATCGTGGCTGACACGAGGAAGATTGTTTCCCCGAATGGTATTGAGGAACTGAAGCCCATTACGGTCAACGGCACCATGCAGTGGATCTCGATTCGAGGGAAGGATCGGCGGAATCCGATTCTGTTGTACTTGCATGGTGGTCCGGGCTCCCCAACCATGCCGGGAGACTACACGTTTCAGAGTCCATGGGAAGATTTCTTTACGGTCGTCCAGTGGGATCAGAGGGGTGCAGGCAAGACCTACGGAGCCAACGACCCGGAGAAACTCGCCACTACCATGACGCTGCCGCAAATGATCGATGATGCAGCCGTGGTGACGGAGTATCTAAGAAAAACCTATGGGAAGAAAAAGATATTCCTTTTGGGCCACTCATGGGGGAGTGTGATGGGGGTCATGCTTGCCCATCGGCATCCAGAGTGGTTTTACGCCTACATCGGGACCGGGCAGGCGGTCGATGCGCAGCAAAGCGAGGCGGAAGGCTATCGATTTGCGCTCGCGGAGGCAGAGAGCCATCACAACGAAGAGGCAGTAAAAGAGCTGGAGGCGATTGCGCCCTATCCGGGTCCGTTACCCCTCACGGTCCCGCGAATTGGTGTTCAACGCAAATGGCTGGAATATTACGGAGGGTTGACGTGGAACCGAACGAACTTTGACTACGAAGCAAATGCATGGACGCTGTCGCCTGACTACACGGACAAGGATCTGGATCAAGAGGGCGAAGGCAGTCTCTATTCCCTTACACACCTTCTAGGGGCCGGAATGACCTTCAACGATATGAACATGACGACGTTTGGGTGTCCGGTCTTGCTGTTTGAAGGACGTCATGACTATTCCATCTCCCACACGCTTGCAGAGGCTTGGTTCAAGAAGATCAAGGCTCCGGCGAAAAAGCTGGTTTGGTTTGAGGATTCGGCCCATATGGCCATGCAAGAGCAGCCGGGACGATTCTTATACCACCTAGTTACGGACGCTAGGCCTCTGGCGGTGAAGGCAGGCGATTCAGCTCCGGATGGAGCCACGGAATAGGCCCGACTGGAGTCGATCAATCCCGCTAAGTCGGCCAGCATCCAGTAACCGCATTGGCACCGCGACTTGGACGTAAAACGCGCTTGTGGGAAGTCCAGACCGCACAGCTCGTCAGCGTCAATATAGCGCTCAACGGCCTGCCCAATCTCCCGACGACCGCTTGTAACCACCTGATACCAGAGTGTTAAGGAGTCTTGCGGACATCCATCCATAAACACCAGATTTTGATGCGATCCAGTTGATCAGGGCGCTCAAACCATTCGCGACTCGGGAAAGGCGGTAAGCTCTGGCAGATGAGCCCGCCCGCCAGAGCTATGACGCTGGCTTGTGATTGCGGTTGGGCATCATTCACGCCTTCAGCTCAAGCACTGTCAGACGTTTTCAGAGGTTGTTTCTTTGAGTTCATGGGACGCTGAGCGCCGGGCTTGCGCGGCCTGACCTCGGTGGCTTTCGCCGCTATCCTCTTGACGGCTATGGCCTGCGTCCGGCACGGCCGCAGGGATCGCGATCATCTTCTTTGGCTTGGTGGGCTATGCCAAGATCACGCGCCATCGGAATACAGATCTGCCTAAGCAGATCTATCTACAGCTTGTGCCAAACGCGAGTGAGCAGCAACATCCCATGCCCGGTGCGCACTAAACCCAGGCCTCCAGATGTCTTCGGCGCCACTGTTCCAATGCCGACAAATCGCGTAGCACTCGCGCCGTCCAGACGTGAAACCCACAGCGCGATGTTCGCGGGCCCGCCGAAAGAGTCTCAATAGCCCCCGGGTGTGACTTAAGTCATCTACTTACCTCATTCGCCTGCGTACTCTTGAACTTCAAGGAGTGTGTAATGAGCGAACTGATCGACAACAGAGCCAACCGGATTCGAGTACTGAAAGACATAATCAAGCACTTGCATGCCGGTAAAGCACCCGAACAGGTACAGAAGCAAATGCGCGAACTGGTGAAGCAGACCGACGCTTCCGAAATTATGGCCATGGAGCAGGAGTTGATGGCGGAAGGCATGCCGGTGGAGGAAGTCCGGTCGATGTGCGACCTTCACTCGCAGGTTACGCGTGACGTGTTGATCCAGATACCTACTCGTCAAGAGATTGCTCCGGGACATCCCATCGACACATTCCGCCGCGAAAACGAAGCCTTACGCGCCGTGATCGCACTGATGAATACGGAGATCGGTGAGTTGCAGAACCTGCCGGCAGGAAGCGATCCTGCGTCGATTGTTCTCCGCCTTCGCCAAGGGTTCAATGACCTCATGGACGTTGACAAGCATTACCAACGCAAAGAGCACACCCTATTCTCTTGTCTGGAGCGGCATGGGATTGCGGGGCCTTCCAAAGTAATGTGGGCCAAGGACGACGATGTTCGCAGTTCACTCAAGCAGTTGGGACAACGCCTCCATCCTGGTCCAGCGACGACCGAAGAGTGGCGAGCAGCTTTGCTGAAGGCGGCAAGCGCCGCGCTCAACGCGGTGGAGGAGATGATTTACAAAGAAGAAAACATCCTGCTTCCCATGTCGCTCGAAACCCTGTCCGAGGATGAGTGGGCCGAGATTTGGTCGGCTTCGCCCAAGTACGGCTGGTGCATCGTGGAACCCCGGCTGGGCTACGCACCTGCGGTTTCAGTAACGGCCGAGTCGATCAATGTTCCGCACGCCGGCGCTCTCATGTTGCCCACCGGCAACGTGAGTTTGGAGCAACTGGTTGGAATCTTCGGCACGCTGCCGCTCGATCTCACCTTTGTAGATGCCGATGATCGCGTGGCGTTCTTCACCGAGGGCCCGGACCGTATCTTCGCACGCAGCAAAGCCATCATTGGGCGCAAAGTGCATAATTGCCATCCGCCGAAGAGCGTGGAAACGGTTGACCAGATCCTCAGTGACTTCAAGGCAGGACGGCAGAGCGTGGCGGAGTTCTGGATCAACTTCCAGGAGAAATTCGTTCATGTCCGCTACTTCGCAGTTCGCGCGGAGGACGGAAGGTATTTGGGAACGGTGGAGTTGACGCAGGACTTGTCTCCTCTCCGGGCTCTTCAAGGGGAAAGGCGACTGCTTGAGTATGAAGGCGCTGCCGTCCCCAATTAGATGATGTGGACGACCGTAAAGAGTCTGTGCAACCGGTCCGCGCTAAAAGCAGTGGTAGAGAAAGTGTTCACTAATGCACCGACATCGAGTATTGATCCGGGAGTAAGATGACCACGAAGAAGTCTATGTCCGAGCCGTCTTCAGCTAAACTTCAGCTCGCGCTAGGCACTGGCGCTTTTGCTTTGTGCTTCGCCGTCTTTGGATCGATGTCGGCCATGATGCCAATTATCAGCCGGCATATGGCGCTCACCCCCGTACAGAAGAGCATCGCCATCGCGATACCTGTGCTGCTGGGTTCACTGGGTCGCATCCCGCTAGGCATCCTGACTGATCGTTTTGGCGGCCGGATCGTGTTCAGCGTGGTCATGTTGCTCTCCATCATTCCCGCGTTTCTGATGGGCGGGGTTAGCAGTTACGCGCAGCTACTCACCTATGGATTTTTAATTGGAATCGCCTTGGCCAGCTTCTCGGTCGGTGTCGCCTTTGTTAATGGATGGTATCCGCCGGAACGTCAAGGTTTTGCGCTTGGCGTCTATGGTGCGGGTAATATCGGACAGTCGCTTGCGGCGTACGGCTCGCCGGTGTTGGCCGCAGCCATCGGATTCAAGTGGGGTTTCTGGACCTTCGGCATACTGCTTGCCATCTGGCTGGTGATCTTTGTCAGTATGGCTCGCAATGCTCCCAACCGCGGACCGGCAAAATCGTTTGCCGAGATCGCGCGCCCGCTGGAAGACAAACGTAGCTGGGTGCTGAGCCTCTACTACTTCCTTACGTTTGGGGGCTTCGTGGCTATGGCTGTTTACCTGCCGACACTTCTGACCGAAGTTTTCAAACTGACGCCTCAGGATGCCGGCTTCCGCACGGCCGGATTCGTGGTGCTGGCCACTTTGTTGCGTCCGGTGGGCGGTGTGTTGGCTGACAAGATAGGGGGTCAAACCATCCTTAAATGGGTCTTTCCGGCGACGGCGGTTTTCGCCATCTTCCTGGCGTGTCCATTAATGTCGACCTTCACCATTGGCGCCTTGGGCATGGCCGCATCGATCGGCCTTGGCAACGGAGCAGTTTTCAAGCTCGTGCCTGAGTACTTTCCCAAGTCGGTGGGCGGGGTCACCGGACTGGTTGGCGCGGCGGGCGGACTTGGCGGTTTCTTTCCTCCGCTTGTGCTCGGGATGATCAAACAGCAAACCGGCTCGTTCACCCTTGGCTTCGTGCTGCTTAGTGTCTTTGCTCTTGCTTGCCTGATGGTCCTGCTATTAACCATGCGCTCGCCAAGGATTGCCTTAGCCACGAATTGAGCAATGAAGAATCTCAAGCCTATTGACCTTTCGCCACGCGGTTCGGACACGGCGCATGCCCTCGCCTGGGGGCTAATCGCCGCTGCCGTGCTGATTGCTGGCATCGTGGTCGGCAGCCGTGGCTTCAAGGACTTCGATCCCGCCCTGGTTTCCTATGCCGGAGCCACCGTATTCTCGGCGTTTGGTCTGGGCTATCGCTATTCGATGTGGCTGCGCCGCCCTCCAACCCGTCTTTACTGGTTTCGCGGTTGGCAGATATTCCTGCAACCAAGAAGATTGCCGGGAAACATCGCGCGGCTAGCAGGAATTTTCTGGAGCAACGTCGTGCTGCAGCGTTTCATCGAGCGCCGCTCCAAGACGCGCTGGACCGCACATTGGTTTCTAGCCTGGGGCTGCTTGATCGCCGCGGCTGTTACGTTTCCCTTATCTTTCGGATGGATACGCTTCGAGACCGCTCCCGACAATCAGGCAATCTATCGCGCATTCGTTTTCGGGATTCACGTCGGCAGCTTTCCCCTCGACAGCCTGATCGCTCCCCTGGCGTTCAACATTCTCGATATCTGCGCTGTGATGGTGCTAATTGGGGTGTTTGTAGCGATGTGGCGGCGTGGCCGTGACCGTGGCGCAATGAGCGTCCAGCAGTTTTCCAACGATTTGTTGCCGCTGATTCTGCTCTTCGGTATTTCCGTCACTGGCCTGTTCCTCACCGCGTCTACACACCTCATGCGGGGACTCTATTATGTCTTTCTCTCGCAACTGCATGCGGTGACAGTTATTTTCACGCTGCTCTACCTGCCGTTTGGGAAGTTCTTCCATATATTCCAACGCCCGGCACAGATGGGTATCGATTTCTATAAGCGCGCTGGAGAAGAGGGCGGGCAAGCCTTGTGCGCCCGTTGCGGCGAAGGTTTTGCTAGCAACCTTCAAGTTGGCGACTTGAAAGCAGTGGAGAGCGCACTCGGTATTCAATATCGGATGGAAGATGGCACTCACTACCAGGATGTTTGTCCGCAATGCAGGCGCAAGAATCTCGCCCTCACGCAAGATGCCATGTGGCGGACAGCCGGAGCGGAGCGCGAGCGCTTGGAAAGCTTTTGACCTATGGCAAAACTCCCCGTTGACATACCGGAATTAGTAAAGCAGTTCGGGCCGACTCTCAACCGCGTTCCCGCCGGCGGCTGGGTGGCCTCGGAAGAAGAAGACAGGATGGTCAAGACGCATTGCTGCTTCTGCGGGCAGCAATGTGGAATTCAGTTGCGGGTGCGAGACAACAAGATTGTCGGGTGGGAGCCCTGGGAGGATTTTCCCTTCAACCAGGGAAAACTGTGTCCCAAAGGCGTAAAGCGCTACATGCAGGACGAGCATCCCGACCGGCTCAAGCATCCGCTGCAGCGCGTCCCGGGAAAGGGCTTCGAGCCCATCGGTTGGGATGCGGCGCTCAGCCGAGTGGTCAGCGAGATTCAGCGCATTCAGCAGGCGTACGGCAACGACTCATTCGCGGTGCTGACGGGCGCTTCGCTCACTAATGAGAAAGCTTACCTGATGGGCAAGTTTGCGCGAGTGGCGTTGCGCACCGCCAACATTGACTATAACGGCCGGCTGTGCATGGTTTCCGCGGGCGCGGCGTCAAAGAAGGTCTTTGGCATTGATCGCAGCGCCAATCCCTGGTCCGACATTCCCAAAGCCAAAGTGATTCTGGTTGCAGGCGCGAACATCGCTGAATGCGCCCCAATTACCACCGACTACCTTTGGCAGGCACGCGAAAACGGCGCCAAGCTGATCATTCTCGATCCCCGCATGACTCCCATTGCCCGCAACGCTGACCTCTTCATCCCAGTACGTTCCGGCGGCGACATAGGCATATTCAACGGGATGCTGCACATCATGATCGAGCGCGGCTGGATCGACCGCGATTTCATCGCGCAGCATACGACCGATTTCGAGCAGGTGGCTGAGGCAGTAAAGAAGTACACGCCTGAGTACTCGGCCAAGATTGCCGGTGTTCCGCCGGAGATGATCATTCGCGCCGCCGAAATGTGGGGACCCGCTCCCACCAGCTTTCTGTTACATGCGCGCGGCATCGAGCACCACACGAAAGGTGTGGACAACTGCATTGCGGCCATCAACCTGGTGATTGCCAGCGGTCGCATTGGCCGTGAGGGCTGCGGCTACGCAATGATTACCGGCCAGGGCAACGGACAGGGCGCCCGCGAGCAGGGTCAAAAGTGTGATCAGTTGCCCGGCGCACGCGACGTCTCGAACCCGGAGCATCGGAAATACATTGCCGGCGTGTGGGGCGTTCCGGAAGAGTCAATTCCCGGCAAGGGCCTTTCTGCTGTTCCGCTTGTCGAGGCCATTCAGGAAGGCAAGATCAAGGGGCTGATCTCCATCTGCTTCAATCCTACGGTTTCGCTTCCAGACGCGAATTACGTGCGGGCTGCGCTCGAGAAGTTGGAGTTCTACGTCAACATTGAGTTTTTCCTCTCCGAGACCGCCCGCTATGCCGACATCGTGCTTGCCGGGTCTCTCATGGAAGAAGACGAAGGCACGACCACCAACGTCGAGGGCCGTGTTATCCATCACCGAAAGGTCGTGAGCCCTCCCGGTGAAGCGCGCGAGGACTGGAAGATCATCTGCGAGATTGCCAGTCGGCTCGGATATGGCGACAAGTTCAACTACTCGTCGCCGCGCGATATTTTCGAGGAACTGCGAATTGCGTCCAAAGGCGGCATCTCCGACTATTACGGAATCACCTGGGATCGCATTGACGAGAGCAATGGAATCTTCTGGCCTTGCCCTGAGATCGGACATCCGGGCACACCGCGCCTCTATGAAGACGGCAAGTTCGGCCACCCTGATAGCAAGGCGCATTTCATTCCCATTGAGTGGCGGCCATCAGCCGAAATGCCAGACGATGAATATCCGATCATCCTCACAACCGGACGTGTGGTGTCGCACTTCCTCTCCGGCACGCAGACTCGCCGCATCGGCGCATTACTGGATCAGTGTCCCCAGCCGTTTTGCGAGATGCATCCCCGGCTCGCGGAGAAGCATGGCATCGAGGATGGTGATTTCGTCAAAGTCGAGAGCCGGCGCGGAAGTGTCGTGGTGCGGGCGCAGGTCGTGAAGACTATCCGACCTGATACGGTTTTCATTCCTTACCACTGGCCACTTGATCGTTCCGCCAATAACCTTACGATTCGTGCCATTGATCCTGTTTCGAATATTCCGGAATTCAAGATCTGTGCGGTTCGCCTCTTTAAGACAGACGAGCCGACGGATGCCATTGCGCAACTGGAGACCGAAGCCGGAGGCATTCGTTGAGCGAGCGCAGCTTCTACATCGACTACTCCCGCTGCATTGGATGCCAGTCCTGCGTGGCTGCCTGCGCCGAGTGCGACACGCACCGCGGCGTTTCGATGATTCACCTGGAGACCATTCAGCGCCGTGAGAGCGTGCAGACCGCGCCGCAAGTCTGCATGCACTGCGAAGACCCGATCTGTGCGCGGGTATGCCCGGCCGACGCCATCAAGAAGACGCCTGACGGCGTGGTGCAAAGCTCCCTGAAGCCGCGTTGCATTGGCTGCTCAAATTGTGTGCTTTCATGCCCGTTCGGAGTACCGAAATACCAAGTCGAGATCGACCAGATGATGAAGTGCGACATGTGTTACGACCGAACCAGCGTAGACAAGAAGCCGATGTGCGCCACGGTTTGTCCCTCCCAGGCGCTGACCTTCGCCACCGCGGAAGAGATTCAGCGCACGCGGCGAGGCGTTGCCATCAACAGCTGGAAGTTCGGCAAGGAAGAAGTGACAACCAAAGTGTTCGTGATTGTGCCTCGTGAGGTAGAACGGGTGAACGTCGAGTTGGTGCAGATTTCGCCGACGCCATCCGCCCTATCCGACGACCCATATGATGTAGCGCTAATGCTGGAGAACGTGGGATGAACACACCTGACGAAGAAGAAGGTTGTGCAGGATGCAAAGCGGCATCCACGCCCAAGTGGCGGCAGGACTTTCCCATCGAGTGGGAAGGCGACCACTACGTAACCCGCCGCGAGATGGTGAAGTTTCTCACCTTGGGCTCGCTGCTGCTGGCCTCTGCCAACTGGGCGACGGTTGTGGCCAGCCGATTGCTGCATCGCGGATCTCACGTGGAGCGATACATCGGCTCAACCGCTGCTCTGGAGAAAGCAGGCTCGATGCTCTTCCGCTATCCCACAGACAGGGACCCGTGCATTGCCGTTCGCACGCCCGCAGGAAAACTGGTCGCCTACTCGCAACTCTGTACACATCTGTCGTGCGCCGTAGTGTATGCCGCGGCGGAGAACGGCCTGTTCTGCCCCTGCCATCATGGCCTATTCAATCTTGCAGGCCAGCCGATTGCCGGTCCACCAACCCGGCCCTTACCTCGAGTGCAACTAGAGCAGCGCGGCGACCAACTCTTCGCTGTCGGCATGGAGGCTTTATGAGTCTGAGACAGCAAGGAACGACTCTGTTTTCAGCCATGCTTGCATTTGTGGGGGCAGCGGTCGTGCTACAACTCTGGCTGCTCACCGTGTCCATGGAAGCCTTACTCAGCGGTGCCTACAAAACGCTGATTCCCGCGGCTATCGGCTCTAGCGTGTTACTGCTTGTCAACGCCGGCCTGTTGCGATACGTATTGAGATTCGACCGCGATGCGCACGGAGAATAGTTCGTGAATCCACGGAAGTCGTCCTGCTATTTATCGTCCTCTCGAACCATTCCCTCACTCCAGACGGACGCGGACGGCAGCCCTCGGTTTGCTGATCTTCTTCCGGTACGCAAGAACCACGCCAACCGGAGTTCGAAGGGTGGCGGACTATCCCATTAGTTGACTCAGCTGGTGAGAACAGGGCACAACATGAATTGGTTGTTTGTCGTCAAGGATTTTGGATTGGTAGCTTTGTACTACCAATTGGCCAGGAACCGGCATGTGGGAAGTCTAGAACGTCGAAGCTGAGCCATCGCACCACAGCGTCAATCTGAGGGCGACGTTATCGAGTTGCGGGCGGAGAATGCCAAGAACGGCGAAGCACGCGCCGTCCTACTCGAGGGTGAGCTCGCTCAATTGATCGAGCGGCGTCGCGATGCCCGACAGGTGAAGAAGCCCAATAAGCCTGGGTTGCTGTCAGGATGGATCTTCCACCACGACGGCAAACCAGTGGGCGATTTTCGCAAGGCATGGGCGATAGCCTGCTGCAAGGCGGGGATTGGCGAGCTGCTGTGTCCCAATTGCGAAATCGCAGTAGATGCGCAACACAAATGCGCAAAATGCTCCCATAGCTGGACGCGCGAGGCACTGAAATACGTCGGCCGGGTATTCCACGATTTCCGCCGCACCGCTGTTCGGGACATGGTGCGGGCTGGCGTGCCGGAGACTGTTGCCATGAGCATCTCGGGACACAGGACGCGGTCCATGTTTGATCGTTACAACATCACCGACGAACGTGATCGTCGCCAAGCGCTGCGGGCAATGCAGGAGTACAGACAGCAGCAGTCGGTAGCCGAGCCCCGCGTGAACGCCATGCCGCCGCAACGGGCGGGCATCAAGTGACCTTCTAGCGGCTAGAACACGGAGAATTCACGGAGAATTTAAAGGGGCACCCCGATGGAGGTGCCCCTAACTCATTCAAGA
>JBEKTC010000043.1:0-23248 GCA_049516475.1 Candidatus Korobacteraceae bacterium
GGCATCGAAAGGGCGCCGCTGGGCGACAAATCCTGTTATCCGCAACACTAAATGCTGATCGAACTGCGGTAAGCACGCCGTAAGTGGACCACGGAATGGTCCGCAAGCGACAAATATTACTTACTTCGAGAACGGTCCAGCGTGGGCATCGGCGACATGTCCGCGAGTACTCATCTAGTATTATTTTCACATCACAATGAAGATTCGTATTGATTTTGGAGAGATCCGCCCCGCGCTTGCCAGATGCAAGAAGCTCTCCAGAGCTGTCGGGACCATCGACCCGCGGCCTCCGGGTTTGCACAACGACCTGATCCAATTGGTTAAGAAGTTGCTTGCTCGCTCGCTGGCTTGGTACACGCGGCCCCAGTGTGAGTTCAACTTATCAGTTGTTCGTTCTCTCGACGTCCTCGCTCCTTCTATCGTAAAACTTCAAACGAACTTGCAGGTCGTGGCAATGGATGGACGGTTGACCCGATTGGAGCGGGACAACACGGCGCTTATGTCCGACTTGCAGAAGAGCGCGCAGGTTTCAAACCGACTGGAATCGCTGCACAACGTGCACAAGAACGGCGGTCCCAAGACCGCTCTCGCCAGCGGGGAGGAACGAGAATCCGACCTGCACGCCCCATGCGCCTGGCTTTTCGACTTCGATGAACTGCGCAGCGTAGTGACCGCCATCGAGAGACTCGGAAACGCCGCGGAGGAGGTTACTCCGCAGCCTTCCGGGTGGTACAAGGACCCGATCCAACCTCTCAAGAAGTTACTTGCTCACTTGCTGGCTTGGTACACGCGGCCCCAGCGCCAGTTCAACCTATCCGTTGTTCGATGCTTCGACATCATCGCTGGCCCTATTGAAGGGCTTCGAACCAACTTGCAGGCAATCGACGAACGATTGCCCCAGTTGGAGCAGGGCAACGCTGCGCTTGCGTCCTCCTTGCAGAAGTGCATGGAACTTTTGGCCAAACTGGAATCGCCGGCCAACTCGCAGAACATCGATCTCGATACCGCTCTCGCCAGCATGGCCAGCATGAGAGGAGAGGTGTGCAAGCCGCACGTAGTGCCCTGTGATTGGTGCTATGACTTCGATGAATTGCGCAGCGCGGTAGCAGCGATTGAGAGACCGAGGAATGCCGTGGGGGCCGCTAATCCGCTGCCTCCGGGGTGGTACAGCAACCTGCTCCGACCTCTTAAGAAGCTGATGAGTCGCCTGCTAGCTTGGTACACATGGCCTTTGTCTGATTTCAATAACTTTGTGAACCAATCGCTCGAAGAAATCGTCTGCGCCGTTGGAAACCTGTCCGCGGTTATGGTTGCTCTTGACCAGCGATTGACGAAGGCGGAGAAGCGGAGCGCCGCTCTGGCGGAAGCAATGCAAGAGCAGTTCTTGCTCTTGCGCGAGCAGGTAAGGGCGTTAGTCAGCTTACAGGTGTCCCCGAATCTGTACGCCCCTGCCGGTAGGACGGAAGTAGACCGTAACGATCGGGCCCGCGAGATTTCTCAGTTCTACAACGATACGGGTCTGGGGAATGACAAAACAGCTTATGTTATTGGCTTATTCGGCACGGGACGTTTGTATATTAATGCACTGATGCTGCAGAACATTGGAGAAAGAGCGCGATATTTCAGGGATGGGATGCGCTTGCATCCGGGTCCGACATCCATGATATATAGCGGCCATGCCACCATGCGGTATACGTCTCGCGGCCAGTCTTCGCCCGCGATCATGCGCCGTATATTGGAGGCAGTGAGATCGGGATTTGCCGATGTGATCTTTATCTATCGTCATCCCCTCGATTCCTTGCTCTCAAATTGGATTTATTGGCGGACATACGCTCGCGATGACATGGGGACTTGGGCTATCTCGGACGCTTATAAGCAAACGGACGATCTGTGCGCCGATGTGGAGCAGAATTTTTCTGAATTCATGGCCTTTGCCCAGGGCGACCCGAATTTGTTTGCGGCCGAACCAGGGCCGCGATTTTTGTCTTTCGAGGAATTTGTCGAGGAAACTGAGCTTCATCTCCAATCGGCCACGCTCACGTTGCGGCTTGAGGACTTCAAGACGGATCCGTTCAAGGAGTTTTCTAAGATCGTTGAAGTTATGTCGCTCCATGTTAATTTGAACCGTGCTGATCTCGTCCCTCCAAAAACCAAGCCCTATCGCTATTTGACCATTAAAGAAAAAGTACCTCGATTCAGAAGCTTTATCGATGGGTTGAATGTAGAGACAAGAAGGCGAATCGATAGAATGGGCTATAGTCTAGGTTGAGTATAGTTTGGGATTACCAGACTACCTGGATTTATGTGCCATCTTAACCATGCTGGTCAACAGAGTACCTAGGCGCGCCGCGCCGCCCAGGCGCGAGTCACATAGGTTGTCTCGATCGCAGTCAGTCCCGCGATGCGCTTCTCTGTGTAATCCAGGAACTCGCGGAATAGTTCCGCACCTAACTGCACTTGTAGCAGCACCTCAGCGAACTGGGGCTTGGCGCTCAACATGTCAGTCAGCCGCTCAGTGATGCCGGAGCGGCCGGACGATACGCGTTGAATGTCAGGCTTCAACCGCGTAATCTGCGCCTCGATTTCCACGAGCAGCGGGTTCGCCTCGATGAAACGGGGATTCCACAGAGCCACGAAGACGCCGCCGGGGCGCAGGATGCGGTGGAATTCGTCGCACGCTCTGTCAAAATCGGCCCAGTGGAATGACGAGGCCATGCTGACAAGATCGGCTGAGCTGTCCGGCAATCCGGTGGCTTCAGCCGAACCCTTGCGCCAGACAATCCCGGCGCCGCGCGAGCTCTCGATTCCCTGCCCGCGCATGTCGTCATTGGGTTCCACGGCGACGACGGAGTGCAGGCCGCGGGCGGCGAGCGTGCGCGTCCAAATGCCCGTGCCGGCGCCGACATCGGCGGCATCGATGCTAGCCGCATCGCGTCTCACATAATTCAGGATCGCAGTTGCGACCTGCGGCGCATAGCCCGGCCGGAACTTGGCGTAGTCGCCAGCCAGCCCCGTAAAATCCCCGTGTTTCATCATGACTGACAGCCCTCGGACATGGTTTAAATGCCAATGGCTCGGTTGACATCCGGCTTGAAGGGGCGCGCCTTTAGACGCGCCGTAAATCCGTCGAAACCCGCAGGCTCTAGCCGCTGAGGGAACTCGTTCTCTATGCCGCCTGGATTCGAGTTTCCTCGGTGGCTAAACAGTTTGCTGAAAAAGTCGGAACAGCAGATTCCTCGCGGGCTGAAGCCCGCTCGGAATGACAAAAATAAAGCGCCTATCGGCACGACTAAAGTCGTGCCCTGACACAAAGCCCTCCCAAAGGGAGTTTTTCAGCAAACTGTAAAGCCCGCCGTCAAGATGGTGTCGATCGGCGTGGCTGAAGCCGCACCCGTTCAAACTGATCCCTCGAGCAGCAGCTCGCCCTCGCTCACCATCTTTTCATACAGAGCTACGTCCTCCGGATTGTCGATTTCGCCCCACTGGCCATCGGTGGCAAAAGTATCGATCGGAAGTTCCTTCCCAGCCAGCAGTCGGCCCAGCAATCCGGTCATATCGAGGCGATCACGGACCGGTACATCAAGTGTACTGAGTAGGGCCTCGACCGCATTCCACGCCGACGGCGTGAATCTCAAGAGTCCCATATATTGCCCTTCGATATCTTCGA
The DNA here is from genome assembly GCA_049516475.1 of Candidatus Korobacteraceae bacterium. Classification (GTDB taxonomy): domain Bacteria; phylum Acidobacteriota; class Terriglobia; order Terriglobales; family Acidobacteriaceae; genus Bog-257. The sequence continues at coordinate 3,668 of JBEKTC010000043.1, forward strand.
TCCGCGTCGTCTTGCCACCGATCTCCAGCAATCGGCCCGCGGCATCGATGCGGAAAGTTTCGGCGTCGGCCAAAGGATCGGCGAAACGCCGTGCCCACAGTCTGCGCCACGCCCGGTCGTAACTGACAACCAGTTGACCCGCCGCAGCAGCCAGACCGCGCACCAACTCGCTGCGGTAGAAAATGTCGGCATAGCTAACGATGACCGGCCCCGAACGCAGCCAGGGAGCGGCCGCGGCCAGCGACATCACCATATTGGTTTCGGCCCATCGTGGGTTGGCGAAATAGGTGAGGCCGGGAAAATTGATCATCTCGGCGCGATAGCCGCGGACGACTCCTATTTCGTCTACCCCCCCTCGCCGCAGCGCTGTAATCTGGCGCTCAATCAAGGGCTTGCCTTCGAGTTCGACGAAACATTTCGGGCGATCATCGCCCAGATGCCCCAGACGGCTGCCGCGACCGGCGGCCAGAATAACTGCACGCATCATTCGACTCCGAAGACCTGGCGAAACAGTGCCACGTCGGCAGGCGAGAATGGGATGCACCGCTCGGGGTGCCACATGATCCCGGTTATAGGCTGGGCCGAATGTCGAACCGCCTTAACAACGCCGTCATCCGCGACCGCCCAGACGTCGAGCGGCGGCCGCGAGTCGAAGGCGGCAAAGCAATGATAGCTGTTGACCTCTCTTGGCTCGCCGTCGATGCGGATGACCTGACGTTGCGTCACATGGCCTTCGACGCGGCGTAACGGGACAGCGAAACGCTGCTGGATCATTTGCATGCCGCGACAAACGCCCAGCACCGGCAGCCCACGCCGTTCGGCCAAAGCGAGCAGAGCATTTTCCACGGCGTCGCGTTCCGGAGCATCGCCGCCCAAAGCAGCCGGGTCGTTACCGCCGGTCAATACCACCCCGGCGATGCCGGCAGTCTCACACAAGGCAACCGCAGCCTCGGTGACATTGGGGAGCAATACGGGAAGCAGCCCGCAGGCCGCCAGAAACCTAGTCCACGCTTGATCCAGGCAATCACGGCGCTCACCATAGGCCGGGACGACCGATACCCGCTGGGTGATGGCGACCGCTTTCATGCGATGAGCATTACCTTCTGGTTTGTGCAGTCGAGGCACAGCTGGCGCGCTGTCTGCCATCGCCGAAAAAGAATTTCACCAGCGCCGATTACCGCGGGTATGCCGAGCTCGCCGGCGCGGATCGCCATGTGCGAATTGGCGCCGCCGAATTGGGTGACGAATCCGCTGATGTTGCGCGTGAAGATCCAGTCGAAGCCGGGGTCAGCGCTGGGCACGAAAAGAATCCGTCCCGCGAAACTCTCCGGCGGATCGCTGATTGAGGCGACAGGTGCCGTGATCTTTTTCTGCGTAATGAAGTTAGGCTGGCTCGCGGGAAGGTGAAACGCGAACACCTCGCCGGGCGACGCGATAATCGGCGGAAGAACCAGATTGCGGGTGAGGGCGTGACGCTCTCTGCCCCGCGCGACACTCTCCCGCAAGGCCTCGCGCACCGAGCCGCTTTCGCTGTAAAGCGTGCGGACGACGTCGTAGTTCAGAAATGCACAATCCTCCACCGAAAGGCCATGTTCCTCGCCCAGTTGGCGGATCAGCGACAGAGCGTCGCTCAAGCTTCGGGTGAACACGAATTTCGCGTATTCGCGGCCCTCAATGCCGGCCTTGATGAACTCGATCAAACTCAAGACGTCGATCTCGAGCTCATGTTCCTTGAGCAATTGCTCGATACGGCGCAACTGCTCGATGGAGAGCGCGAAGCGCGGCGGCTCGGGCGCGATAGGGCGGACGCTCGACCAGTCGAAATAGAGGTCCGGCGCTTCGTCGTAGCGTGGCGACAGAATGTCGTAAGTCCCCGGCCGGAGGTGGCCGTAGCGCGCCAGGAAGTCTGCCTTCGGAAGTCGCGCGAAATCCTGCCCGATGCGCGACCCGACGGTATCGACACTCGCCATGAACGTCGCAACTTCGTGGGCATTGAATACGCCGACCTCAACGAAGGACTGGAGCATTTGCACCGCGATAAAGCCTGCCCGCGCCAGACCGGCGAACGGCAGCGTGCCGTACCGCTTGCAGTCCTCCAGCAGCCAGTAAATGCGGCTGATCTTGTCGATCTCAGCATTGCAGATGGTCGGAAGGCGCTGCGCCAGCAGGTCGATCTTGGCGCGGTCTCGCCGCCACAGCGCGGTCTCGCCATGCATAATGCGATTGGTAAGCCGCCGCAAAGCGCCTGAAAGTTCGGCAAGATCGTCCGGAGAAAACCCGTGCCCGGCAAGCCCGCTAATCCGCTTCGGCAAATCGAGGGTGTAGCAGGAGAAGATGATCTCAAATTCGACCTTGTCATGAAGATGGGGCTCAGAGAGCAGGCGATCGATGTAGTAGTTCACCAGACGGCCGGCAAGATCGTCGGAAACGTCGCGTGGTATGAAGGAGTTGAAGCTGACACGCACGTCGATGTAGGGCAGTCCGTGAAAGCTGACCATGAGCGGAAAGCTGCGAAGATTCTGGTATCCGTAATTGTCCCGCTGATAGGCCCAGATGGCGTCGGTGATGAGTTCGCGATAGAGCGAGAGCGAGAGCGGCCAGGGCCGCACTCCAATGATTTCGGCCGGGTTCCAGTCCGGCATAACGCCGAATATCGCCCGGCTGCCGTGCAGGTAGGGATGCGGGCGGCTCAGCAGCTCGACCTTCCGCGCGACATCTGCGAGCGCGGCGTCGACCTTTGCATCCGATGTCCGCTCCGGGTAGTCGACGGCGAGCGGGCGGACTTGCAGAAGATAAAGCTGCCCATCCCCGCCGACGGCGAACTCTACGTCGATTGCGTCGCACGCGAGAAGGTTTTCTAGCTCGCGGACCAGAGCGATGACCGGTGCCAGCGGTGGTGGGCAGGCATCAGGCCGCGACTTGAGGCAAAAAAAAGTCTCGAGATTGTCGCCGACACCGGCGGTCACGCGATCGGTCAGGCCGGAGCGGTCGTCATAATTGATAACGAAATAAGGACCGCCGCTGGGATTGCGCGAGAAGGCCACTCCGGCCATCGCCACGCGATCAAGCATGGGCTGCACGAAGATCTGGTCATCGTCCGTTCCCTCATTGGCGAACGAATCGATCACCCGCTCAATTGCCTGTGCCACCGCTGCCCTGCCGACTACACCGAGTACGGAATCGTACTTCCCTGCTTGCGAACCCGCGGCGCTGTCCTCGACCTGTGCACTGCTCCGCACAATGACACGATCTGAACCCCAGGGCGCAGCGGCGATGGTGGCGAGCACGCCAGCGGCGTCTGAGCGCCAACCGGCAACAGAGAATCGAATCTGCGGCAAGACGCGGCCATTGCGCAGCAGCGGCGCCAGCGCTTCCAGAGTTTCCGCCTTCGTCGTGAAGGCGACGAAGCACGTCGGCTGCGCCGCACCTGCGGCATCGCGCCTGGCGCATACCGCGAGGATGCGGTCGACCGCCGTGGCAACGTCGAGTGCGCCATAATTCTCGAGGACCAGGTCCGGCGCTTCGGGCGCCTCCGCCGGCAGGTCGAGGCCAACGACATTGCGCGTATCGCCGCTCTGGGCCCCCGCGTAGATGCCCTTGCTATCCCGGCGTTGTAGCTCGTCTATCGGCACTCGAAGGTAGATCTCGCGATAACCGGGGATGTTCTCTCGGTTCCAACGCTGCACCTCGTGAAACAGCGAGATGGTGGCGCAGACGACATCGACGCCCTGCTCAGCCAGCAAGCGGCACAGACGCGCATTGCGCATCGCCGATCGCCGCCGATCCTCTGCGGTGTGGCCAAGATCTTCGGCAATCACAGAACGGAGCGCGTCGCCATCGAGAAAGGTGACCGGGCGACCGGCAGCACGCAGCCGGCTCGACAATTCCCGCCCCAGGGTGGTCTTGCCGGCACCGGATAACCCCGTAATCCAGAAGACGCGCCCTGCTGAAACCTCATGTTCGGCTTCTGGCTGACGTTCCGCTGTCCTTATGTCCGTGAGCATACGAAGTAAGTGGTCTCGTCCCTGAAACAACCAGGCTCACCCGTTAGTAACATTTCCGTAACAAATTGGCAATATTGGGCGGTCGACGCGCAAGAAGTACCGGGAGAGATTGATTCGCCGGCTCTGATTGGGGTCGAGACCCGGCGACCAAAAGCGTGGCGGCGCGTCCAATTACTATGCCCGTTTTATCCTGGCGGAGCATTCTGCGGCTCACGGTATGTGCGATGCTGGCCTTCGCCGGGCTTTCACAGGCGCAGTCACCGGCAGAGACCCACATCAAACTTGAGTTGATCTCCGAGCAGGCCACGGCCCCACCAGGCCAACCTTTGTGGATCGGTGTGTTGTTTCGGCTGGAGCCGGGTTGGCACATCTATTGGCAAAACCCGGGCGATTCCGGCGAGCCGCCCAAAGTCCAATGGGAGCTGCCGCCAGGAATTACGGCTGGCCCGATTCGCTGGCCGCAGCCGATCCGTCTGGGGAGTGGATCGGTCATAGATTACGGCTACGAAGGACAGGTGCTGCTGATGGCTCCCATCGAGGAGACGTCACGGCGCAACGCGACGCCGATTCCACGCCTTTCGGCGGATGTGAAATATATCGTTTGTCGCGAGGTGTGCATTCCCGGGAAGGCTCATCTTATGCTGGCAGCTCCTGCCGGCGCAGCCGACTGGGCTGCGTGGCGTGCGCTGTTCGAGCAAACAAGGACGCAGTTTCCAAAGCCCGTGCCTGCCAGTTGGAAAGTGACCGCAGCAGCGGACAAGGAACATTTCATGTTGACGGTGCAAGCGAGGCCGCAAGTATCAAGCGCGAGATTTTTCCCGCTTGAGCCGAGTCAGATCGAGAATTCAAGCGCGCAGGATTTTGCGCGGACTCGCACTGGATTTCGCCTCACCCTGAAAAAGTCGGACCAGCTAACCAAGCCAATTGCCATTCTCAGAGGCCTCATTGTCCTCGGGCCGCACCGCGCGTTCGAGGTTGCGGCTCCCGTCGCTTCGCAATAGCAACAGCAACCGGGTATAAAATTTGGATGACACATTCAGTTATGGCTCAATAAAAAAGAAGAAGTCTGCAGGAGAATTAAGATGAAAAAATGGCTTGCGGCATCGGCGGTAGTCGGATTTGCTTTGATCGCCTTCTCGGCAGCGTGGGCAGCGCGAGTGGGCGAAGCTGCACCTGACTTCACCGCAACCGACAGCAATGGTGAAGTCCATAAGCTTTCCGAATATCAGGGCAAGTACGTGGTCCTGGAATGGACGAATCGAGGCTGCCCTTATACCCAGAAGCATTACAGCAGTGGAAACATGCAGCGTCTGCAGCGTGAATGGACTGGCCGGGGTGTCATCTGGCTGACTGTGGCTTCATCTGCGCCGGGTAAGCAGGGGTACGTCACCGGATCTGAAGAGAACGCCTATCTTAAGCAGGCTAACGCCGCCCCCACCGCCGTTCTGTTGGATCCCGCTGGCACTCTGGGCCACCTCTATGACGCAAAGACCACACCAGATATCTTCATCATCAGCCCAAAGGGAACCCTGATTTACAGCGGCGCGATTGATGACCGGCCAAGCACCGACGTTGCCGATGTGAACGGCGCGAAAAACTACGTATCGCTTGCGCTCGACGAGGCCACGGCGGACAAGCCGGTTAGCAACCCGACAACACGCCCTTATGGGTGCTCGGTCAAGTACGCAGATTAGACCTTCGATCCAGTGCCTTGATGCAGCAACGTGGAGATTGCTTGGATCGGAGCGAACCGCACAATGAGCCAATGCGGCTCTCACGGTGCGGTTGAAAATCGCGGCATTCCTTCAAGATCACAGGCCTTGGTGATCTTCTTACCTTAAGATTGCTTTATTATTTGTTAACCTTCTTCGCAGCGTGAGAAAGAGATCCATGAAATTCCTCGGTCTCGCACGCGGCTTTTCCACGTTATGACAGCAGTGAGGAAACAACATGATTCGCGCGGACATTCTCCAGAAGTTCCCCGAACTGTTTGGGGCCAAGAAGGTAAACGGGCGGCAACTCGATGTCGAACAGATGATTGCCACGCTCACTGAAGAGTTGCGCCCGGAAATAGCCGCGGCCCTGACCGCTCGCCGCAACCTGCTGCAATCAAGCCAACCGGTGCGTGAGCGCTACGCCTGGCCCAATTGGAACGACAAGTTCGAAGATCCCGTTACCGGTAACTTCTGGACGTACCGCCAGATCGTGCAGGGCATGATCGACAACTTTCTGGGCACGGAAAGTGAGTGGCGCTGGCGGCTGAACGACCAAGTTCCCATCCCTGATGATGTCCACCCGCTGAACAACGCAGGGCTGGAACTGACCGGACCATGGCATCCGCTGGACATGGCTTTCAACGCGCTGAACAGCGCGGCGCCAATGAACATGCCGGATTTTGAAGACGCCTCGCCGCCGCATTTCCGGCCCGACGGCTCTGCCAGCAGCGAGCCCGTAGGCGTCTTCGCCGCCCTACAAAACGCAAAGGAGATTTTCGAGGGCCGCTGGACTGACCGCGCTTACGAGGTGACGAAGAAGGGGAAGGTGCGCAAGTACCAGATCAACAACCCTGCTTCTAAGTGGCCGACCCGCCTGGTGCGGCCGCCCAGCCTCCACGTACTTTACGACCACATCACCGTCGGAGATCGACCGGTGCCCGGCGCGATTCCCATCATCGTGCTGTGGGTCGTCAACAACTATGACGCGCTGAAGAAGCTCGGCACTGGGGCATATTTTTACATTCCGAAGATTCAGACGCCGCAGGAAGCGCTGATCTTTGAAAAGCTGTTGTCGCGAGTGGAAGCCATGATTGGCGTGCCAGCCGGCTCGTTCAAGATCAAGATGCTGTATGAGGAAGGTAATGCGGGCCGCTTCCTGCCGGCGATTGCCTGGGTACTGCGTCGTCGCCTGCTGGGGACCAACGTCGGCCGCTGGGACTATCTGGGTAGCCTTATTGAAATCTGGAAGGATGATCCGAAGGGTGTCTTTCCCGATCCGCAGTCCATCGGCATGGCGACTCCGAACATGATCGCGTACCAACGCTTCAACGCGCTGATGATGCTGATGGCCGGCATGAAGGATGGCGAGCTTACCAACGCTGCGCCAATCGGCGGGATGGCTGCGGTCATGATCTATCAGACCAACGATCCTTATGGCCGCGCGCGTTACAACCCGCTGGCCCTTCGGGCGATGGCGATCGACAAACTGCGCGAGCGTCTGCTTGGCCTGATGTTTGTGCCCGAGGCGACGCTCTCCGAAGGTCAACAGCCGACCCTGGAAGACATTCTCGCTGGCCGCGTCAAAGGAAAGCTGTATGACGCCTATCGGCAGAGTTGGGTGGCCAGTCCGGAGCCAGCGTACGTGGAGGCAGGAAATGTGCCCTTGCGCGCTTCACTTGAGCAATTGCAAGCGATGATTGACGCCCCACAGGAGACGGTGCAGGTGAACGGCAAGCCGCTGCCGACCGTCGCCAGCGGCCTGATCGACTCGGAGCGCAGCTTGTTCCAAAGCCGTGGCTTGCTGAACGCGCAGGGAAAGATCACGCCTTCCGTGGTCGCAAAGGAGTCGGTGGATACGCCGGAGAAGATCCTGAGCCAGCAGCGTTGGGATGCAATTTATGGCGTGCCCAAGGGTGATGTCACCATCGAACACATTCAGCATTCGTTTTACATGGCGGCGAACTATGGTTACCAGATCCTGAACGGCAACTTCGCCGCTGCCATTGACGATTACGAACTCGGGCTGCGCTTCATGAATGATCTGGCCACTTATCGAATCTACGTTTCCTGGCTATGGAGCCTTGTCCAACACCAGGCGGTCATCACCAAAGATGGCAACCTGAAAGCACCCAAGCTCACCGAGGACGGCGTGGTCCCGTCAACCAACGTCTTCTCCGTAAAAGCCGGCAGCCGCTTCACGCCTGAGCTGTTCAACAAAGTCTGGGAGCTCCATAACGAATGGACGCTGGCGTTCTTCGCCGAACTGGATCGCAGCGGCGATCCCGGCCGCTTTGACCGCAGCAAGGCGCCGCTAATCATGGACTTGTTGAAGCGACAGTTGCAGTCGCCCCGCTACATTCAGCACAGTGCACGAGTGCTGTTCCGGGTTGCGCAGGCGGACGAGCAGCAACGCACACAGATACTCGATGCGCTATTCGATCTTTCCCGCGAGGAAATCGTGAAGCGCGTGGAAGCGGGCGCCATGGACAGGGCGGCCTTGGCTGCGCACGATTACGTCTTCGACATTTTTGCGTGAGCGGAAAAATCGCCAGCGGCGTTTCGCCCTCATTGTGCGACATAATGGTTCGTCTTTCGCGGCACTCTTCACCAACCCGACTCACGCCGCGCGGCGCGATTAGACAGTGAGGAGAGTCCAGCCGCAGTATCCTAACACCAGCTCTTTGGTCAGCGGCTCCCGGAACGCTGTGCATTTTTTCTGAACAGTTCTAACAGGAGCGCTGAACGCCGAGGGCGCCTCAATTACAATTCAGATGGGCTGAATTTTGAATGCCGCAGATTCAGCCACTACCAAAATTCATCAGATTCTTCGCTGACTGGGAAGGCAGGCTTGAGGAGTGTGGCCTCATTCCTTTTGTTTTCATGCCGACCGGCAAAGTCGGCCAAGCATTCGACGACCCGCGCCAAAGGGAGCTAAGCGACAAGAATGACCTTGAAATCGGTAGATACGCTGCTTGACGTTTTACAGTTCGCCGATAGTCACACCGCAGTTATCGTTCCCGAGATTGGAATCCGTGTCACATACGATTCGCTGCGGCAGCAGGTGCTGGCCATGGCCGGCGCGTTGGCCTCCGCCGGCATTCGGCGTGGCGATGCTGTGGCGATCGCCTTGCCGAACGGATTGCCAGCGATTGTGAGCTTTCTAGCTGCTTCCATTGCTGGAACAGCAGCCCCGTTGAATCCAGCGTACCCCTATGAGGAGTTTGTTTTTTTTCTCGCTGACACCAACGCCCGCATCTTGCTTTGCCCTCCGGTGGGCGCGGAATTAGCGCGCAGCGCCGCCGCCGACCGCAAGATCCCGGTGCTCTCGGTGGAAATGAGCGATCAGGGCAATGTTCACCTGGCAGGTGTTCCGACGGGAGTTTCGGTAACTGAGCCCACGGCTGAAGACATTGCCCTGATCCTGCACACCAGCGGAAGCACGGGCCGGCCGAAGCGTGTGCCCTTGCGGCATTTCAACCTGGCAGTCTCCTCGGCCAATATCGCGAACACCTACGCTCTCTCTGAGAGAGACGTTTCGATGTGCATCATGCCGCTCTTCCATGTTCATGGCTTAATTGGCTCCACGATGTCGACTTTGGTTTCCGGAGGGACCGTCGTCGTTCCTACCAAGTTCAACGCGCTTTCATTCTGGAAGACCGTGGGGGAACATCACGTGAGCTGGTATTCGGGAGTGCCCACCATGCACCAACTGCTGCTGGCCCGGGCCCACCACAAGCCGGCCGAAGCCGCGTCTCTGCGCTTCATTCGCTCCTGCAGCGCGCCGCTGTCGCCGGAACTCATTGGCAAGATCGAAGACCTGTTTGGCGTTCCTTTCGTTGAAGCCTACGGAATGACCGAAGCGGCCCATCAAATGACCTCGAATCCTCTGCCGCCTCGGCATCGCAAAGCGGGTTCCGTGGGTGTAGGCACGGGGCTGCGCGTCAGAATCATGGATAAAGATGGCAATGACCTCGGCAACGACCATCGCGGCGAGGTTGCTATTCAAGGAGCCAATGTTTTTCGCGGCTACGACAACAATCCCGAAGCCAACGCCCGCGCGTTCGTAGGTGGATGGTTTCGCACCGGCGACGAAGGATGGCTGGATGAGGACTGTTATTTGCACTTGACCGGCCGCATCAAGGACATCATCATCCGCGGCGGCGAGAATATCGCTCCTCATGAAGTCGATGAGGTATTGCTAAAGCATCCCGCGGTGGCGGCGGCGGTCACGTTTGGCTATGCGCATCCCACCCTGGGAGAAGATGTGGCTGCGGCCGTGGTCCTGCACGAACCGCATGGCGCCACCGAGAAAGCGCTCATCAAGTACTGCCGCGAGTCGCTGGCAGAATACAAGTGTCCGAAAAAGATCTACCTGGTAAAAAGTATCCCAACCACCGCGACGGGAAAAGTTCGCCGTCGTGCCGTCGCCGCCGCCCTCGTGGATGACCAGCGATGAGATTCCTGATCGCGGGAGCAGGTGCAATCGGGGCCTACATCGGGGCGCGCATGGCGCAGGCCGGGTTCGATGTCACGCTCTTCGCGCGAGGGCCGCATCTGCGCGCCATGCAGGAGCGCGGTGTGCAGGTGAAAAGTGTTGAGGGAGATTTCGTGGCGCGGCCCCTCATCGCCAGTTCCCTCGAACAAGTAGGACCTGTAGATGTTGTCTTCCTTGGCGTAAAGGCACACGGCCTACCGCAACTTGCGCCTCAGTTGCGGCCGGTATTGGGGCCGGACACCACCGTCGTCAGCACGCAGAATGGAATTCCATGGTGGTACTTCCAGGGCTTCGGCGGCGATTGGGAAGGATTGCGTCTGGAACGCGTCGATCCCGGCGGTGTGATTTCCGCGGCTATCGAAGCGCACAGCGTGGTAGGGTCCATCGTCTACTTTTCGACCGAGATCATCGCACCCGGAGTGGTTCAGCACATCGAGGGGAACCGCATTTCCCTTGGCGAACCGGATGGCACGCGCTCCGATCGCTGCCGCCGAATTGCGGAGGCGCTGATCGCGTCCGGCTTGCGTTGCCCGGTCACCACTCGTATCCGCCACGAGATCTGGGTAAAGGTCCTGGGTAACGCTTCCTTCAATCCGGTCAGCGCACTGACGCGCGCCACGCTGGTCCAGATGGTGCGCGATCCGGGAGCTTGTTCAGTGATCCGAAACATCATGCAGGAAGTGGAAGCGGTCTCCCGCAAGTTGGGCATGGAGTTGCCTGTTTCCATCGATCAGCGAATCGCAGGCGCGGAAAAAGTTGGGGAGCACAAAACTTCAATGCTGCAAGATCTCGAAGCGGGCCGGTCAATGGAGTTGGAAGCGTTGGTAGGCGCAGTGGTGGAACTGGGCGAGCGCGTCGATATCCCCATGCCCTATACGCGAACTGTGTACTCTTGCGCGAAGCTGTTGTCGGAGTGTGCGGCTGGGCAGCCCGTCAAAATGAGCGAACCACCAGTTCAAACTCCGCGTACAAGTTGACCGAGCGACCATTGCCTGGGATAACTATCGCTTCTCCGCTTGGAGACGCTCTTCGAGGGCCTTCAGTTCAAGGTCTAATCCTTCAGGCAGATGGCTGCCGAAATGGGCGAAGTGCTCTCTCATCGAAGGCACCTCCGCCAGCCAGCCTGCGATGTCGACGCCAAGAAGCTCCGCTACATTCGCAGGCGTCATCTGCAATCCGGTGGTGTCAAAATCGGCCACCTCGGGAATCCGCCCGATGGGAGTGTCCTTGGCATGAACCTTACCGTCGCAGCGCTCGAAAATCCATTTCAACACTCGGCTATTCTCACCAAAACCCGGCCATAGGAACTTGCCATTCTGGTCCTGGCGAAACCAATTAACGTAGAAAATCTTCGGCAGCTTCGATGAATCCGTGAGCGTTCCCATCTTCAGCCAATGCGCAAAGTAGTCGCCCATGTGATATCCGCAGAAGGCCAGCATGGCCATGGGATCACGACGCAGCTGTCCCACTTTTCCGGCTATCGCGGCGGTTGTCTCGCTGCTGACGGTTGCCCCCAGGAAGGTGCCGTGGCGCCAATTGAACGCTTCCGTGACTAGCGGAACAATTCCCGCGCGCCGTCCACCGAAGAGGATGGCATCAATCGGCACGCCCTTCGGGTCCTCCCATTCAGGGGCGATCACGGGACATTGCTTCGCGGCCACTGTAAACCGCGCATTCGGGTGCGCCGCCTTCCGTCCTGAATCGGGTGTCCACGGCCGACGTAGCCAATCCACTAACGCGGACGGCTTCTGATCGGTCATGCCCTCCCACCACACGTCGCCGTCGAGCGTCATGGCGCAATTCGTAAAGATGGAATTCTCGATTACCGTGAGCATGGCGTTGGCGTTCGACTTCATGCTGGTGCCCGGCGCCACGCCGAAAAAGCCATATTCCGGATTGATAGCGTAAAGCCGGCCATCCGTGCCGAATTTCATCCAGGCGATGTCATCGCCGATAGTCTCCACCTTCCAACCGGGAAGGGCCGGGATCATCATCGACAAGTTGGTCTTGCCGCACGCCGATGGGAAGGCGCCCGTCATGTACTTCACCTGACCCGATGGGCTGATCAGCTTGAGGACCAGCATGTGCTCCGCCATCCAGCCTTCGTCGCGCGCTTGCACCGATGCGATGCGCAGCGCGTGGCACTTCTTCGCCAGCAAGGCGTTGCCACCGTAGCCCGAACCATACGACCAGACCTCACGCGTCTCCGGAAAATGGCAGATGTACTTATCCTTCGCATTGCAGCGCCATGTCGCATCCGGTTGAGTGGGAGCCAGCGGGAAACCGACCGAGTGCAGTCCGCGTACAAATTCGCCGTCTTCGCCGAGGGCCTCAAGCACGCGACTTCCTACCCTGGTCATGATGTGCATGCTGGCCACGACGTAAGCTGAGTCGGTGATCTCCACTCCGATTTTTGCGCTGGGCGAGCCGAAAGGGCCCAGGTTGTAGGGGACAACGTACATCGTGCGTCCCACCATCGAGCCGGAAAACAATCCCGCCAGCTTCTGCTTCATCTTCGCCGGATCTTCCCAGTTGTTGGTCGGGCCCGCCTCTTCCTTGGTTCGCGAGCAGATAAAAGTCAGCTCTTCAACGCGGGCTACATCAGCGGGGTCGGAGCGGACCAGGAAGCTGTTCGGACGTTTGGCGGAGTCAAGGGGGATAGCGGTCCCAGTGAGGACCAGTAGCCGCAGCGTCTCCTGATATTCCCGGGGAGAACCGTCGCACCAGTGAACGCGATCGGGCTTGCACAGTTGTGCCACTTCTTCGACCCAGCGCTCCAGCTTGGCATTTCTGCAGTTATTCGCGGTTGCATCAACTTCTACCGTTGTAGTGGCCATGCTAAATGTATCTCCGTAACAGGATCCGCGGATTTGAATATGAATCGCTCATCACGTTTGGATGCACGCAGAAAGCGTCCGGCTGACAGCCGACTCGAGGCTGTGATTAGGTTCAGATGCTTAGCCTGATTGGCATCTCCGGCTCCCGCTGACCAAAGGCGATACTTGATGTCTCGCGCAAGAATTGCCGCAATTTCGTTGCATTGATGGCTGCACCGGGGCGGAATATGAGAAGCCAATCAGGGCTCGATTGAATAAGGGTCCACCAATCCCCTAGCCTATGACTAGTTTACCCGATTATTATACGGCGATCACAGTGGCTGTCGGAGAACGCGTAGATAGTTCCGTGCGTTTTTGAGGTCCCTGACAGGCCCAATTTCGCGGATTCGAGTCCTACCGCACAGTAATAAAGTAGTACACGCTCATCGCCACCCCGATGGCAATTACGACGCGCCGCACCTTCATGGGATCGGCTTTTTGCGCATAGTGCGCGCCAAACCAGCCACCTACCAGAGCACCCGCGATCATCACCAGGCAATGCGGCCACACCACGGCGCGCGCCAGGATAAACATCAGCACCGCCGCCGCATTAATCACAACCGCCAGCAAAGTCCTGATCGCGCCCATGGCATGGACGTCATGCATCCCGAGTGCCGCCAGCATTCCCAGAGTGATAAACCCGATTCCCGCGCCGAAATACCCGCCATAGATTGCGATTAGCAGCTCAACCATCGAAGTCACGGCGATTACCCGCCACGATGCCTTTCTCCACTCATCCGTAACGGCAGTCTTGCCGGCGATGGTGCGGATCTTGTTGCCGAAGGCGAACAGCAAGGTGCCGCTCAGCAGCAGCCAGGGGACGAGGTGCATGAAGATTTGTTGTGGTGTCTTAAGCAGCAGCAACGAGCCGGCCAGCCCTCCGACAACGCTTGTCAATAGCAACGGAACCAACAAGCGTCGTGGCACGTCCAGTCGTTTCAGGTAGGCACCCGTACTGGCTGCCAACCCAGGCCACAGTGCAACCGTATTAGTCGCATTGGCTTGCACCGCCGGTATGCCCGTAGCCATGAGTGCTGGGAACGAAATAAAAGTGCCGCCGCCTGCCACCGCGTTCAGCGTCCCGGCAATGCCTGCTGCGAAAAACAAGAAGACAGCCTGGGCCAAGTGCGAGCGTAACGCCACGTCGATGAGCTCCCTCATCCGGATCAACCCTCTCAAGCGGACCCCTATCCTATAACGAGTCCAGCCTGCGTAGTCGATTCTGGACTATTCATGGAATGCACGCCACTGCTCCATGCTTCACCACCCTACGTGTACCCGTGACCGACGCCAGCCGGTTTTTCGAACGTTCGCTCACAGATGCATGTGATACCCGTACTAGCCCTTGGTGGTAAAAGCACATACCTTGAATCCTGGGAAGCAATTTTCCGGCTTGCAAGAGTCCGTATGTGTCCACGTGAAGGCGTATCTCATCGCCGTTCACCTTACTGCCTGCCGCTCTGTTGATAAGCTGCCACGGCCGTAATTGCGCCGGAACTGTTTCGTCCGAACAAGCACTCTACGTTCATTCATTCGGAGGCCGTCATGGCAATTACTAAGCAGGATGCACTCGACTACCACTCGAAGCCACGACCGGGAAAAACGGAAGTGACTCCCACCAAGCCGTGTCTCACGCAACGCGATCTGAGCCTGGCGTACACACCTGGGGTTGCGGTCCCCTGTCTCGAGATCGAGAAAAACCCGCAAGATGCATTCAAATACACCAACAAGGGCAACCTGGTCGCGGTGGTAACCAATGGCACCGCCGTCCTTGGACTGGGCGATATCGGTGCGCAGGCCGGCAAGCCGGTCATGGAAGGCAAAGGTGTCCTGTTCAAAAGATTTGCCGGCATCGACGTTTTCGATATCGAACTGGACACCAAGAATCCTGACGAGATCATCAAGGCCTGCCAACTGCTGGAGCCCACCTTCGGCGGCATCAACCTGGAAGACATCAAAGCGCCGGAGTGCTTCTACATTGAAGAAACTCTGAAGAAGACCATGAAGATCCCGGTTTTCCACGACGACCAGCACGGCACGGCGATCATCACCGGCGCGGCGCTGCTCAACGCGGTGGAGCTGACAAACAAGCGCCTGGACCAGATCAAGGTTGTGGTCAACGGCGCCGGCGCTTCCGGCATTGCCACTGCCGAGCACTACGTCTGCATGGGCGTGAAACGCGAGAATATTACCCTGGTTGACACCAAGGGCGTCGTCTACAAAGGCCGCAAAGAAGGAATGAATCCTTACAAGGAGCGGTTCGCGAAGGACACGCCGATGCGCACGCTGGCGGACGCGGCGAAGGGCGCCGACCTTCTGCTGGGACTTTCCGTTAAGGGCGCATTCACGGCGGAGATGATCGCCTCCATGGCGCCGAATCCGCTGGTTTTCGCGATGGCGAACCCCGATCCGGAGATTACCTACGAAGAAGCCCGCGTTGTCCGCGAGGACCTCATCATGGCGACGGGACGCTCCGATTATCCCAACCAGATCAACAACGTCCTCGGCTTCCCGTCCCTCTTCCGCGGCGCGCTCGACGTGCACGCCACCGGTATCAACGAAGAAATGAAGCTGGCAGCGACGTATGCGCTAGCCGCCCTCGCCAAAGAAGATGTTCCCGACTCAGTCTGCCGCGCCTATGGTGTGGAACGTTTGAAGTTTGGCCGTGAGTACATCATCCCCACACCTTTCGATCCGCGCGTACTGGTATGGGAGGCATCAGCCGTTGCCAAAGCCGCAATGGAAACCGGGGTCGCGCAGAACCCGGTGAATCTTGATGAGTATCGCGAGCAGCTTGAGAAGCGGCTCGGCAAAGCACATGGACTGATGCGCGCCATGATTCACAAGGCGCAGGCGAATCCCAAGCGTGTGGTTTTCCCCGAAGGCAATCATCAGAAGATTTTGCGCGCCTGCCACGTACTGATCGAAGAGAAAATTGCCATTCCCGTGCTGCTGGGGCACAAGGCGGAAATCGAGCGCACCGCTGCGGAGTTGGGTGTACCGCTGGATGCCATCACGATCGTGGAACCGGAGACCGCGCCTCGCCGGGCGGAGTATGTGAAAGAGCTGTATCGGCTGCGGCAACGCCGGGGAGTGACCCTGGGATCGGCCGACGAGCTGATGAACAACCCCAACGTGCTCGGCTCGATGATGGTCCGCATGGGCGATGCCGATGCGCTGGTATCGGGCGTGACTCAGAATTATCCCGACACCATTCGTCCGGCATTGCAGGTGATCGGAGTGCGCGAAGGGATCCACAAGGTCTCGGGCGTCTACCTCATCATCACTCGCAATGGCGATCTGTACTTCCTGGCCGATGCCACGGTCAACATCGAACCCACGGCCGAGGAGCTAGCGGAGATCGCACTCTGTACCGCGCAGGAAGCTCGCCGCTTCGGCATTGAGCCGCGCGTGGCCATGCTGTCGTTCTCCAGCTTTGGCAGCACCAGGCATCCGCTCTGCGAGAAGATGAAGCGGGCGACGGAACTGGTGGGATACGCCGATCCAACCTTGATCGTCGATGGCGAGGTGCAAGGCGATATCGCTGTCAACGCCAAGAAGTTGGAGGCGGCATTCCCGTTCTCCGCGCTGAAGGGCGGAGCCAATGTGCTGATCTTCCCCAACCTGGAAGCCAGCAATATCGCTTGCCGACTGCTGACCAGCATCGGCGGAGCGGAGACGCTGGGGCCAATCCTCACTGGTATGGCGAAGCCGGTGCATCTGTTGGCGCGCGGTGCTGAAGTGGAGGAAATCGTCAACATCACGACCATCGCGGTGGTGGATGCACAGGACGTTGCTTTCACTCCGGCGGCAAGCGTGACCAGACCTGGGTAGTGCGGGCCTTTTAGGCCTGCGTTAACGCCGGTCAAGACGATTTGGCTTTAGCCGCTGAGGTACTTCGTTCGGACCGGCTAGAACAGCGTCGTTTCACCATTTCCTGGTATGTACCTCAGAGCCTAAAGACTCCTTGAATGATTAACACCCGACGCGGCGCTGAAGCGCCGCACTACCCGAACCGGCCCCTTCCTCGACTTTTTCCGCAGCCTGTCTAGCCCCCATGCTCCCGGGAATTACCGACCGCATCCGGTTCCAAATCGGGAAAACGCCGCCTTGGCGTTTGGAGACGTTCTGGCGGGCTTCAGCGTTCCAGACGCCCCTGGATACCTCCGACCACCCTTTCGTCGATTCTAGGGTAATAATATCGCTGACTGAATGTTCGTGTAAACTGAAATCGCCGTGACAGGGAATAAAGTTGTCCTAGTGGAGTGAAAAGATTTGCACACTTGCCGAGAGCGACCGTTAGAAACCGTTTGTAATCAGGTTGCTAATTTGGTGCAAAAATTGCACTGGAATCAATTGGAATAGTGTATTTGGTTTGGCGATGGTGGGACTCGAACCCACAAATCCCGCTACAGGATGGCGGTTTTAAAGACCGCTGTGTTTGCCGTTTCACCACATCGCCTTAAATGCCGCCCCGAGGCTCCCCGACGGGCGGCATGATTTTGGGAACACAAATCCCTTGCGCTGCGATGGAGATTTTTGGTACGGTGGGGTTGTCTAGTTCCCTTAGCCGCACCAAAAAGTTCGCAAAGCGAGGCCCTGCCTACCCCGGCAGGGTTTCGTAATTTATATCCAGTTTTTGGGGACAAGACAAGATAATTCTCCGCTAGGAAACTCAAGACCCTTCGGATATATTGTTTCTCCGGTGCCATTTCTAAACGCAAACGAGCGCGCGATCCATTTCAGCAAGCACGGGCGAGATTTTGGGGCCGCAACCGAACAAGATTACGAACAAATGGCCGATGCCTTCATGAGACGTGCCTTGAGTCCGATCCTTCAGGAGTGCATCAGAGGATTAGGCGTTGGAGAACCGGATCGAGTGAGGCTGCATTTTGATAATGGACACTTCGGAGTGGCCTACCGACAAACGATATTGCGAACGTTTCACATCAAATCGGCAGCCAAGATAAGAAACCGAGGCGGCGCAGCCAATCTGCTACGATACGAATGTGCGAGGGTAGACTTGTGAATTTTATGTGCCCGGTGTGCCACTTCGGTGAAATGCCGTATCCTCCGAGGGACTACCACATATGCCCTTGCTGTGGAACTGAGTTTGGAAACGACGATCAGGAAATGAGTCACGCTGAACTGAGGGTGCAGTGGGCCGCCAATGGCGCGCACTGGTTTTTCGGGCTGCCTCCGCTTGGATGGAACGGATGGATGCAACTGCTAAGGGCTGGCTACCCAGGACTGCTGCCCAACGTTCCAATCAACAATGTCCCGGCTTCCAATGATAGCCAAACGGTTCGCGTTAATCATGTGCTGGTTCCTGAGTTCGCATGCGCCTAATTGCTTGTTTACCGTGCGAAAAGATTATTATTGATGCGAAGGGAGTGCCCTCCCTAATCACCCTGATTACGACAGTGGAGATCGGACCAATACCCGCAGAAGGATTTCCCGAATACGCGGCAGGCCCTAATCCGTGGTGGGTTTTTGTCCTGTGGGAGGGAGATGAGAACGACAGGGGCACTGAAAACGTTCAAAAAATTTCTATCCACTGGCCCGACGGGAAGGAATTTGTCCAGACCAACACTCCTTTCGTAATAGACACTCCAGAAAAGCCGGGACTCAAGCACTCCATTTCGTCACAGATTATTGGATTTCCGCTAGGCCAGCACGGGGATGTTCTTATCCGAGTTTGGCTTGAACGCGACGGAGCTACGCTCGGCGAAGCATATGAATATACGTTTTTTGTGAAGCATATTTCGGGAGTACCATTCGTCCCATGAAATCTAACCCCAAGCCGTCACCTGAGTACGCGAATTTCGAGAACGCGATGCGAACGATCTTACGAGCGTCTAAAGCGG
This sequence comes from Candidatus Korobacteraceae bacterium, assembly GCA_049516475.1. Taxonomy (GTDB): domain Bacteria; phylum Acidobacteriota; class Terriglobia; order Terriglobales; family Acidobacteriaceae; genus Bog-257. Next base: position 22,625 of record JBEKTC010000043.1, read on the forward strand.
ATGTGAACCGAGTCCTAGCGGAAGAGAAAACAGAGCGGGAGGGCAAGCCGAAACGCGGCCCGAAGCCTAGAGTTTCGGCTTCCGGCCACGCTTCCCGCGAGAGGGATTAGAAGGGCGTTTCGCCCTCCTTCCCCGTCAGTTCTGCGTAAGTCAGCCGCTTGCCGACGATCTTGGATAGTGCATACACGAAGCGGTCTGAGTCGTTCAACGGATTGTCTTTCGTCGCACGATTCTCAAAGCGGAATATCTGTTCGTCGCAGTAGCGGCTCAGGTGGAACGGCTCGACGGCGATGTAGGTTCCCTTGAGAGTCCGCTTTAGGCAACTCCAGAAATTCTCAATCCCGTTGACGTGTACCTGCCCTCGCACATAGCTCTCAGCCTTATTGACCATTTCGTGAATGAAGCGATCACGGGTAATGTGCTCGTAAGCGTTGGCGTTATCTGTGAACACACGCGCCCCGTGCTCGACGTTCGCCAGAATTTCGTTCTGTAAATTCTCGCGGCGAATGTTGGGAATGATCTTGGTGCGAACCTGCCGCAACTCGCGGTCTAGGAATCCCATTACGACGATCTTGTTATCGACCTTCGCAGTTTTAGACCTCGGGGGTCACCCAAAAGCGGCCA
>JBEKTC010000044.1:0-18084 GCA_049516475.1 Candidatus Korobacteraceae bacterium
CAACGCCAGCAACACCACTCCCACAGTTGCGCCGATCCAGAGGCGCTTGTGCGAATGCCGCTTTGTGACGTCTTCAGTCATCTCAGTTGCCCGGGGAAGTCGCCGCGGCGTCACCAGGCGCGTTCACTCCGGGAATCGGCACGCTGCTGTGAATCTCGGCTTGCTGCCGCAAATTGTGCAGCCAGGCGTCGAGCATTTCATCGATGCGCTGCTCGGTCAGGAGCTCGCGAATGCGCGGCCCCACTTCGTCGAGAGGAATCGGCTTGCCACCGTTCTTCTGCAAATCAGGCAGTAGTTGATGCTGGTAGTAGGCTTCCACTTCGTCTTGCTGGATGTGCACATCGGGACGCAGGCGGACCTCGACGAAATTCATCACCTGAACTTCCGTGCGCAGGTGCTCTTTCACGGCTTCCTCGCTCAGTCCGTAATTGACCAGCACGCGATGCCAGGCGATATCGTCGGTGCCGCTGGGAACCTGCGCCCGCAGCTTGGCCAGGTCTTGCTGCAAGGCTTCGTCCGAAGGCTGCATGTAATTCGCATCGCCCATCTGCGCTTTCAGCAACTGCCGGTCGATGAGGTGCTGCAAGGCGAGCACGCGGTCAGCTCCGGTCAACTGGCCGATGGGCTTCTGTTGCATGAAGGCCTCGAAAGCCGCGGCTTCATCCCAATCGCTGCGCAGCACGGGTTGACGATTCACGCTGGCCACCACGCCATCGATCACCTCACCGGCAAACGCCGGCACTACTGCTGTGATGAACAGCAGCACGGAACAAATCGTGAAATGCAAAATGCGTCTCATTAGAAAGTCTGTCCAATACTGAAATAAACATTGATCCTGCGCAGCGACAGCGCCTCGTTGTCGTCCTGCACGGGGTAGCGCGTCGCGTTTACGGCGTAACCCAGGTCAAAGCGCACCGGGCCTACGGGCGTCTTATAGCGGATACCCATGCCGATGGCCTGCGAGTCGTAGTTGAAGTTGCAAGGTGTCTTGCTGTTTTGCGCCGAGCAGTCGGCGATTGACGGCTGGTTGAATGTCAACATGCCGCTGATGATGTGGTTGGCGGTGCCGAAGACATTGCCCATGTCGTGAAAGAACACGAATCCCAGGTTGTTGCCGACGTAGGGCAACTGCACGGGAGGAGTGCGAAGCTCAATATTATTGACGAACAGCCCTTGACCGCCGATAGGGTAGCCGGTCTCCGGATCGCGCGGACCAGCCTGATTGATGGAAAAACTGCGCAAAGAGTTACTGCCGCCGGCGAAGAACAATTCCGGCAACGGAATCTGGGTGGCTTCTACCGGGAGGGTGGAGTTTGGCGGAAGCTTGATGAAGTCGTTGGTGCCATATGGCTTTTCGATTCCGATCTGCGTCCTGCGGGCGATGACCCAGTTCTTCTTGACCGTATAGTAGGTCGAGTTGTCGAATAACACTCGTCCGAAATTGGTTTGCGATCCCAGCGCGCTGGTCGCCAGGCCAAGGTTCATCGCATTGTAGGAGCCTTTCTTGGGGTTGATGGGGTCGTCGCGCTTGTCGCGCACCATGGTGAAGGTGGGCATGGCGATGAAGACCGGCTTCGAGTACAACGCAATCAGCGTGGGATCGATCACCAGACTGTTGGGATCGATGGCCACACGCTGGAAAGTCAGCCCGTAGATGAGGGTGGTAAAGCGGTTAAAGCGCTGCTCGGCTTGCAGCGCGCCTTCCACTCGTTCCGAGGCGAAGGTGTTGACGTCGGCGGTGTTGTCATACAGCGCGCTGAGGATGATTCGCCAGTTTTCGCGATGGCAGAGATGCGGCGCTTCATAGGTCGCCAGCCCCCGGCGCGTGAGAAGACCATAGCGGCCGCGGATACTGAACGTCTGGTCGCGCCCGAAGAGGTTCAGACGCGTGATCTCCAGCACGGCGTTGGGACTGATTCCGGTGGCGCCCTGCGGATTGCTGGTGGTGGGAATATTGCCGGTGGCAAACTCGATGCCGCCGCCGTAACGGAAAGTCCAACGTTTGGCTTCCTGGAGGTTGAAGAGCACGTCCTTCGATGGCTCCAGTCCTTCGGGGTTCTGCACCGCCATGTTGACTTCGTTGAACAAGCCGAGCGAGTACAGCCTCCGCTGAGAATCGACCATGCGGTTCTGGCTCAGGGCATCCCCGTCATGAATGCGCATCTGTCGGTTGACGACGTAAGGACGCGTGTATCTCAGTCCGCTCACCAAGACGCGGTTCACAAAAACCTGCTGGCCCTCAGTGATTTTGTAGACCACGTCCATGCGCTGGGGTTCGCCCGGAACCGGCGTAGCCGCGGATTCGAATTGCACGTTGGGATAGCCGCGGTCGTAATAGTAGTAGGTGATGGCGTCGCGGTCGCTGACCACGCTGGCTTCGCTGAAGGGCTGTCCCTTAAGATTGCTCAGCCTCGATCGCAGCTCTTCCAGCATTGTGCTGTTGGCCCCCTCCACCTTCAGATCGTTCACCAGCGTTTGCGGACCTTCGTCGACCTTGACGACGATCTGCATCTCGTTCTTCTTGCCTTCGTAATTGTCTTGCAGATCGCCGCTCACCTTCACATCCAGAAATCCGTTTGCCTGATAGAGATATTTGATCGAGGTCACATCGTCGGTGAGCACGCGCTGGCTGAAGCGGCCATTGGGCATAAGCACACTGGAGGTCTCAACCGCCATCCGCTCGCGAATGGTTTCGGTATTGAAGTACTTGTTTCCTTCCACTCTTATCGATACCAGCTTGTGGCGAATACCCGGGTCGATAACGTAAACGATGTTGACGTGGTTCTCATCTGTCACCGGGTGGCGCTGGACCTCAACTGTGGCGTCGAAGTAGCCCTTGGTTTGCAGGTAGTCGCGCAGATTGCGACGGCCCTCGTTCAGCAGGTCATCGTCCACGGAATTTTCCTGGTACACCGGTACCAGCTTCTTGAGCTGGCCCTTACTGACCCCTCCGCCCTCGGTGGTGATGTTCACCGTAGGTCCCTGGTCCACCTGGAAAACGTAGTCGAGCTGGTTGGTCGTCGGATGATACTGCCGGTCGATGAGAGACACCTGCGCTTCCAGGTGGTCGTTCTTCTGATAGTGTTTGCGCAACCGCTCCAGTGCCCGGGTCACATGCTCCGCAATGACTTTGTTGCCCGCCTTCAGCTTGGTGAGACTGCGAACCTGGTCGGGAGGAATTCCAGTGTCCCCCTGAATGGCGACATTGCCTATCCGCGCCAATGGCCCGGGAACGGCGTGGAAATGAATTGCCATCAGGCTCTCGTTGACGCTGGGCTCCAGAGTGTACGTGATGGTGGCCTGGTAGTAGCCGTTGTCGGCAAATATTTTTTTCATGCGCTCGAGGGAGCTGACGGCCTTGTCCTCGCTGAACACCGAGCCCAGATCCAGCTGGCTGGCCGCGACCAACTGGTTTGCCTTGGGATTAGTCTTCTGCGGCGTGCCATCGACGGTGACGGCGCCGTTGAAATAATTTTGCGTGACAGCGAAGACCAGCTTGATGGCGTGGTTTGCGCCGGGATCGGCTTCGGCTTCCACCTGCAACGTGGCAAAGCGTCCGGTGGCATAGAGCGCCTCGATACTGACGCGAAGCTTGTCGCGGTCCAACGGCTGGTTGGCCTTCTGCACGATCAGCGAGCGCAGGGTTTCGGTATCGACGCCGGTGGTTCCGCGGAAGTCGATGGCGGTGACCGTCTCGCCCTCATACCTGGCCAGAGTTCCACTTTGATTGCTTACCTCGGATTGCGCGGCGGCGGGAGCCGGCGGCTGGTTAGCCTGCGTCTGTGCCGGCAAGGCAACCAGAGCACAGAAAACAGCAAGCGTGCACAACGATGGCGTGATCGGCGTCCTCAAACTCTGCCCTTCAGCGCACCCGCTACCCCGCAGAATGTCATCGCAGCGACTCTGCCAAGTCTTTATTGCTTGCTCACTTGCGTCCCAAGCGCCGCGCCACCCGCGGAGACCTCTGCGTTCTCAGCCGGGGAAGGCGCAATTGATGTGGAGTACCTATAATAACCAATGAAAGCCTTCCGCTGAACAAGCTGGCGGTCAAGCTAGTGTTGTCATTAGGCGGACATCGTAGCGACCCTACGGAGTTTCATCACGAGCCCGCCGCGATGAATTCGGGACGCTGAATAGAAACCCCGGTACTGAGGTTAAGACGTTGGAATTCGCGGAGCGGTATTCCCGGCAAGTCCTTTTCCAGCCGATTGGCGAGCAGGGACAGCAGCGACTGGCGCAGGCGCGCATGGCAATCGTCGGTTGCGGCGCCACCGGCTCGGCCCTGGCATCGCTGCTGGCGCGTGCCGGCGTCGGATACCTCCGCATCATCGATCGCGATTACGTTGAGCCCAGCAATCTGCAACGGCAGGTGCTGTTCGACGAAGCCGACGCGGCCGAGTCCCTGCCCAAGGCGATTGCCGCAGCCCGCAAGATTGCCGCCTTCAACTCCGAGATTATGGTTGAGCCGCACGTCGCCGATCTGACGCCCGACAACATCGAGGAATTGCTCAGCGAGGTCGAGATCATTCTCGACGGCACCGACAACTTCGAGACGCGATACCTGATCAACGATTTCGCCGTCAGCAAAGCTCTGCCGTGGATATACGCGGCCGGAGTCGCCAGCTACGCTGTGACGATGACGATAATTCCCGGCGAGACCGCTTGCCTGGCCTGCATCTTTCCGGATTTGCCGCGCGGCATCGTCGAGACCTGCGACACGTCCGGCATTCTGAACTCGGCGGTAAACTTCGTGGCGTCGATCGCCGCCACCGAAGCGCTGAAGCTGGCGGTCGGCGCGCGCGACAAACTTCGTCGCACATTGCTGTCGTATGACGTGTGGACGAATGATTATGCCTCCGTCCTCACGGGCAAGCCGCGCCCCGGCTGCCGCGCCTGCCAGGACCGCGACTTCGTTCATCTCGCGGGCGAGGGACGTCCGCATATCTCGCTCTGCGGACGCAACTCGGTGCAGATCCACGAGCGCCATCGGCCCATCGACTTTGCCGAGATCACGCGCCGGCTCTCGCCGCACGGCCCGGTGAAGCACAACGAGTTTATCCTGAAGTTCTGGCGCGAGCCTTACGAGCTGACGCTCTTCCCCGATGGCCGCGCCATCATCAAAGGGACGACGGACACCGCCATCGCGCGGAGCTTGTATGCGAGGTATGTGGGGTCGTGAGGCGATTCCTTTTTGGAGCCGATCACGGCAATAGACACTTTCGTGGTGTTTCCATATTTCCGGTAATATCATTTCCTGAATCGCAGCAGTTCTCAAATGCCATTTGCTGGCGCTAGAAGGCCCGAGGAAGGGTGTTCGGGTCGCCGGACGGCTTGAGGGTCGTCCGGATCGTCCGAGGCGCTCAGAACGCAGCTAATGCGTACGATGTCGATTTCCCGATTTGGGACGTTTTCTGGCATCAGTGCGACTCTTAACCCGCATGAACGCGTGCATGAAAATGTCTCTGCTAGTTCAGGGTCTTCTGCATTCTCACCACAACCCATACCAGCGCAAACGTCGTTGCCAAGTTCATGAATACGCCCACTAGCGTCGGCCCCAAGGTGGAACGCGTAGCCCTCCCTAACCCGACCACAAGACACAGAACCAGTAAGGCAATCCATCCCTTGCAGAACCGGATGAAAAAAATTCGCTGCTTGCGGGTCGCAGGGTCAAGGGGGAGCGCGGCTGTAATGTCTAGTGACGGTACTGCTCGCTTCCTCACAAACACGAGCAGCAGGAGCGCAAATATTAAAACGCCGCCGACACTCAAGAGAGCGAGCGCAATTCCAAGCCCGCGCGGCGAGAGGGAATGCACGCTGAACTCATGGGCCAGGAGCAACATCACGCCCATGAAGCAGGCAGAAAACAGCAGCGTCAGCTTCACAATAGTTTTCATGTTCGTCACCGACCTGGTTGCCTAGACCAATCTCATAAACGGCTTTGTATCAGGGCGCGGCTTTAGCCGTGCCGCCCGCTCGCGAAAAGAACTTGGGCTTCAGCCCCTGACGCCTTTTTTTCGCAGGGGCTAAAGCCCAGTTTCTTACTGCCGCTTTTCGGCACGGCTGAAGCCGTGCCCTGACACAAACCAAACGCTAGCGGCTCAGCCAGATGGATTGTGCTAGTTGCTAGTTGCTAGTTGCTAATTGCTAATTGCTAGTTGCTAGTTGCTAGTTGCTAATTGCTGCCTTTATACGCCGTCCCCACGCTCACGCCGCGAAACCTTGCCGGCGCGGCCCCGTGGCCGGTGCCCATCACCTGCTGCGGCTGGCCTTTGCCGCAATTCGGTGTACCCCACAGCGTCCATTGATCGCGCGAGCAGATCGCGTCCATCGAATTCCAGAACTCCGTCGTGATTCCCGAATACGACGGATTCTTCAGCATCCGTCCGCGTTTGCCGCCGGCGATCTCCCAGCCAATCTCGCAGCCGAACTGAAAGTTGTAGCGCTTGTCGTCGATGGACCACGAGCGGTTCGTCTCCATCAGGACGCCGCGCTCGGTGGAAGCGATGAGTTGCTCCAGCGTCAGCGGCGACTCGCTGGGCAGAATGCTGACGTTGGTCATGCGAACGATGGGCAAGCGGTTCCAGCCTTCAGCGCGCAAACATCCTCCGCTGCGAGTCGCGCCAATCGCGGCAGCGGTATCGCGCGAGGTCAGGTAGCCGGTGAACAGCCCGTTCGTAATGATGGGCGTGCGCTGCGCGGCAACGCCTTCGTCGTCGTAGGCGAAGGTGCCGAGACCGGGTCCATGCGCCTCAGTCGCGTCGGCGACGACATTCACGATTTCGCTGCCATACTTCAGCGTCCGCAGCTTGTCGAGCGTAAGGAATGATGTGCCGGCAAAATTTGCTTCCATGCCCAGCACGCGATCGAGTTCAATGGGATGGCCGATGGATTCGTGGATTTGCAGCGCGAGCTGCGACGAGTCGAGGATGATGTCGAAGGCGCCTTCGGGACATTGCTCCGCGGAATGCAGCGCGACTGCCTGCTCGCCGATTTCGGTGGCATGATCCAGCAGCCGCAGCTCCTCAATCAATTCGTAGCCCCGATTTTGATATTGCCCGCCAAAGGAATTCGGATAAGAGCGCTTCTGGATTTCCGTTCCCTCGAACGAATGTGCCGCATAACCCGCGCCCGAAGTCGTGATGGTCTGGTGAATCTCGGCGCCTTCGGTGGAGAAGAACCACTGCTCGTAGCGGCGGAAGTTCATGTTCGTCTCCGCCAAGGTCACGCCTTTCACCTCGCGCAGAGCTTCGTCAACAGCAAACAGCAGCTCAAGGTTCTTTTCGATTGAGATGGCGAAGGGATCGATCTTGCACGGCGAGGTCCAGTCCGCTTTTGCGGGCGGCTCGGGAACCAGATGCAACTCGTGCGCCTTCACGCGGGCCGAGGCTTTGGCAATCTCGACCGCTCTCGCGGCGCAGCGGTCGACTCCGTCGCGAGTGAGATCGTCAGTAGCAGCGAAGCCGAAGCCGCCGTCCGCGATCACACGAATGCCGATGCCCAGCGATTCGGCATCAGATGCCCCGCTGATCTTGCCGTTCTTGGTAGCCAGCGAGCGGTCGCGCTCGTCGACAATGCGCGCTTCGGCCAGGGATGCGCCACGCGACCTAGCCGTTTCCAGCGCCTGTGATGCGATTTCTTTCATCTGCTGTCCTCGCGGTAAAGATGATATCGTGTTCTGCATCAGCGCGGGGAGGGGCGCGGCTGAAGGGACGATACGACGCCGGGTCGATCGACTGCCGCATGATTCAGACTAGACTCTTGCTTCTCTCATGAGTCGCCAAGTTTAGTTCCGGTTTGTGTCAGGGCACGACTTTCAGTCGTGCCGCAAATGATGTCTTTCAATAATTGGGGCTTTAGCCCCTGAGGGCCAATTCTTGCAGGGGCTAAAGCCCAATTCTTGCAGCGTATCGTTTGGCACGACTGAAGTCGTGCCCTGACACAAAACGGCTCCGACCTCTGTAAAGCCCATGGCCGCCACCATCAAAACCGTGGTCCTGAAAGAAGGCATGCCCAGCGTGGAGCAGGCCCGCGCGCGCCTGCACGGCGAAATCCAGAGCGCCCGGCAAAGCGGCGTGAAGCTGCTGAAGCTGGTGCACGGTTACGGTTCCACCGGAGTCGGCGGCGACTTGCGCATCGCGCTGCAGTCAACCTTGCGGCAGATGGCTGCGAAGGGCGAGATCCGCGATTGCATCTACGGCGAGAACTGGCGAAAGTCCGATGAGCGCAGCTGGGAGCTGTTGAAACGCCTGCCGGAGTTGAAGGCCGACGGCGATCTCGGCAAAGGCAACAAAGGGATCACGATCGTTCTGCTGTAATCATCCTGCCGATCTGCGCAATGTCCGAAGTAGCTTCAAATCGGTGCGAACCACCTTGTTCAGGTAGAGCAGGCCTTCAGGCCTGCGCCCAACCCAGGCAAGAGAACCGCTTCAGGGGCTGAGGTCACCGACCTCAGCCCCTGAAGCGAGAACTGTCGGTGCGCTTAACGCGGGCCTAAAGGCCCGCTCTACCTTAGCTAACGCTGCCCGAGGAATGGCGTGCGCGCCGTCAGTACTTGGCTACCCTATAATCTTCATCTGGCCTTTTCCTCTGAGCCTAATGTCTCTCATCCCCCTACTTCCGAGGCCCTCCCGGCGATGAGCAGCGTTACGCCAACCATCGCTGTCGCGGTTAAGCCTGCGCCGCCGCCAACCAGCGCGATGGCTGCCTGTTTCCTTGCGGGCGTGTGCACTTATCTGAACATGTACTGCACGCAGCCGCTGCTGCCTCATTTGCAGCGCATCTACCACGTCTCGGAAATCGACGTCAGCATGACGGTCAGCGCCACCATCCTGGCGGTGGCACTCGTTGCACCGTTTGTCGGGCTGATGGCGGAATCCATCGGCCGCAAGAAGGTCATCGTGCCCTGCCTGTACGCGCTCACCGTGCCCACCCTGCTGGCGGCAACTTCGCAAACTTTGAACCAGCTTATCTTCTGGCGCTTTATGCAAGGGGTGTTTGTGCCGGGCGTGGTCGTTGTCATCATGGCCTACATCTGCGAGGAGTTTGCCGGGGCCCATGTTGGCCGGGCCATGTCAGCTTACGTTTCGGGCAGCGTGCTGGGCGGATTCGGCGGACGCTACATCTCGGGCCTGGTGGCGCAACATTTTCGCTGGGAGCACGCGTTCCTCGTCATCGGAGCTATCAATCTGGCGGGCGCTGCGGTGGTACAGCGCACCTTGCCTAAGCCGAAACATTTCGTGCGGGCGGCAAATGTGCGCAACTCCGCGGTCGAGATGCTGCACCACCTGCACAATCCGCAACTGCTCGCCGTCTACGGGATGGCGTTCGCGGTATTGTTCTCGCTGGTGGGCGCGTTCACCTACACCAATTTCCATCTCGCGCGGGCGCCCTATAATCTGAACTCCGCGCAACTGGGCAGCGTCTTCTTCGTTTATCTGCTGGGAGTCGGCATCACTCCGCTGTCGGGAAGGTTTCTCGATCACTATGGGATGCGGCGAACGGCGGTGGTCGCCACCGGCTTCACCACTACAGGATTGCTGCTGACGCTGTGCCGCCCTTTGCCGCTGATCATCGTCGGGCTGGCGTTGTTCTCTTCCGGCATCTTCATCTTTCAGGCTGTAGGAACGGTGCAGACGGGAATCGTCGCCGGCCGTTCGCGATCGTCGGCGGCGGGACTCTACGTGACGTTCTATTATGTTGGCGGAAGTTTGGGGGCGATCGTCACCGGCTGGGCCTGGGCCGCGGGAGCATGGCGCGCCTGCGTGTGGCTGCTGATGGGCGTCGCGTGGCTGGGCCTGGCGCTTGGATTCGCGAGCAGCAGGAAAGGAGCCGTCAGCTCTCAGCCGGCAGCCGTCAGCTGACATCAATGCCCAGGACGACCGGGGAACGCGCGATGCTGTTATAGGGGTCCTTCGACTCCGGCGGCCAACAACGGGCCGCCTCCGCTCAGGATGACACCGCCAGAGATAGCGCGGATATCTAAAACGACACCCATAAAGCGCTCCGCCGATCACGCAAAACAAGAAAGGGCGGCATCGCTGCCGCCCTTCTGACAACTGGCCACTAGCCACTGACAGCGGTTCTACGTTCCTTCGTTCCAGCTGGCCAGGTACTCTTCCTGCTCGGGAGTGAGGCGGTCGATCTTGACGCCCATCGACTCCAGCTTCAGCCGCGCGACTTTCTTGTCCAGCTCTTCCGGAACTGCGTAGACTTTCTTCTCCAGCGAGCTGTGGTTCTTCACGAGATATTCCACCGAAAGCGCCTGGTCAGCAAAGCTCATGTCCATCACTGACGGCGGATGGCCTTCAGCAGACGCCAGGTTGATGAGGCGGCCTTCGCCCAGCAGGTTGATCTTCCGGCCGTCCTTGATCGAGTACTCTTCGACAAAATTGCGCGTGGTGCGCTTCGACGATGACATCTTCTCCAGCGCCGGAATATCGATCTCGACATTGAAGTGGCCGGAGTTGGAAACGATGGCTCCGTCCTTCATGGCGTCGAAGTGTTCTTTGCGCAGCACACTCTTGTTGCCGGTAACGGTGCAGAAGACGTCGCCGAGCTTCGCGGCTTCGTCCATGCTCATCACGCGGAAGCCGTCCATGACCGCCTCGATCGCCTTGGTCGGATCGATTTCGGTGATGATAACTTCAGCGCCCAGACCGCGAGCGCGGCTGGCCAATCCGCGGCCACACCAGCCATAGCCGGCGACGACGAACTTCGAGCCAGCCAGCAGGAAATTCGTCGCGCGAATGATGCCGTCGATGGTCGACTGCCCGGTGCCATAGCGGTTGTCGAACAGATGCTTAGTGTCGGCATCGTTCACCGCGATGATGGGATAGCGCAACACACCTTGCTTCGCCATGGCGCGCAGGCGGATGATGCCGGTCGTGGTCTCTTCCGTTCCGGCAATCACGCCGTCCAGCACGTCGGTGCGCTTGGTGAGCGCGATGGTCACCAGGTCAGCACCGTCGTCCATGGTGATGTTCGGCTTGTGGTCCAGCGCCGACATGATGTGCGAGTAGTAGGTATCGTTGTCCTCACCCTTGATGGCGAAGACCGGGATGTTGTAGTCGCGAACCAGGCAAGCCGCAACGTCATCCTGGGTGGAGAGCGGATTGGAGGCGCACAGCACAACTTCGGCGCCGCCATCGCGCATGGTGATGGCCAGGTTGGCGGTTTCAGCCGTCACATGCAGGCAGGCGGAAACCCGAATGCCCTTCAGCGGCTGGCTCTTGATAAAGTCCTTGCGGATGATTTGCAAGACCTTCATGGATTGGTTGGCCCAGTCAATGCGCTTCTTGCCCATATCGGCAAGAGCAAGGTTGGCGATGTCGCCGGCGACGCGAGTGGTTGTGCTTGACATTAGTCTCCTAACAAGAGTTTCGAGTTTCAAGTTTCGAGTTTCAGGAACTGTCCTACCCGTCAGCTCGGGTAGAGCGGGCCTTCAGGCCCGCGTCCAGCCGCCCCTTTATTTCTAGAGCGGGCTTCAGCCCGGGAGTCGCGATGCCGGACGCTGCGAAAAGTGTCGCCGGCTGAAGCCGGCTCAAACCATGACAGCAACAGATGAGGCGGGCCTGAAGGCCCGCTCTACCCTTTACTTCGCCTGTGCGGTCTTCTGCGCGTTAGCCTTGGCTACTCCAGCCTGCTCGCGCAGCGCCGCGGCCTTGTCGGTAGCTTCCCAGGTGAAGTCCGGATCGTTGCGGCCAAAATGTCCGTAGGCCGCGGTCTTGCGATAGATCGGGCGGCGCAGGTTCAGCGACTCGATGATGCCCTTCGGAGTCAACTTGAAGTTGGCGCGAACCAGCTCGGCAATCTTATCTTCGTCGATCTTGGCGGTGCCAAAGGTGTCAATCAGCACGCTGACCGGCTCAGCCACGCCGATGGCATAGGCCAACTGCACTTCGCAGCGGTCAGCCAATCCAGCAGCGACGACGTTCTTCGCGATGTGCCGCGCCATATAGCACGCGGAGCGATCGACCTTCGTCGGGTCCTTGCCGCTGAACGCGCCGCCGCCGTGACGTCCCATGCCGCCGTAGCTGTCCACGATGATCTTGCGGCCCGTCAGTCCGGTGTCGCCCATCGGCCCGCCGATCACGAAACGTCCCGTCGGATTGATGTGGTACTTGGTGTTCTCGTCCAACATTTTTTCGGGCAGCGAAGCCTGGATGACGTGCTTCAGAATGTCGGCGCGCAGATCTTCGTTGGAAACCGTCTCCGAGTGCTGGCTGGAAATGACCACGGCATCGATGCGGACTGGCTTATGGTTCTCGTCGTATTCAACTGTGACTTGGGATTTGCCGTCGGGCCGGAGGTACGGAAGCATGCCATTCTTGCGGACTTCAGTGAGGCGTTCGCAGAGCTTGTGCGCCAGAAAAATTGGGGTCGGCATGTACTCGGCGTTTTCGTTGGTGGCATAGCCGAACATCATGCCCTGATCGCCCGCGCCGCCGGTGTCAACGCCCATGGCGATGTCGCCCGACTGCTTGTTGATGCTGGAGATGACCGCGCAGGTGTTGGAATCGAAGCCGTAGAGCGCGTTGTCATAGCCGATGGAGGCGACGACGCCCCGCACCAGGCTCTGGAAATCGACGTAGGCCTTGGTAGTGATTTCGCCCGCGATGACGACCAGCCCGGTCGCAGTCAGGGTCTCGCAAGCCACGCGGCTGTAGGGATCTTCTTTGATGCAGGCGTCGAGGATCGCATCGGAAATCTGGTCGGCGATCTTGTCTGGGTGACCCTCGGTCACCGACTCGGAGGTAAACAGATAGTGTTTCTTAGGCAAAATTCGAACTCCTTCTTATTGTCCGCCGCTGGCGGGAGCGACACTGAGCACATCAGTTGGACACAATGATGCCGCGGTCAGTTGGGACCTATCAATGAGGATAGCGAGCAACTGGGAATCTCCCAATATTTTACGGCCAAAGGGCAGCTTTCGGCCAGCTAAAGGGCAAAATCGGCATTGAAGCTGTAACCAAGAAAGACGGTAGAGCGGCGCTTCAGCGCCGCGTTTGCCGGCAGGCTAAGGTTGTTTGTGGGCAAAGCTGAACGCCAGCCTGAAGGCTGGCTCTACCCGTGCTTGGTTGTTTTCCTCATCGCCGAATGAAGGGCAATGAGCTGATCCAGAACTTCGGGCAGAAGCGTCAGATCGAGCGCATTCGCGCCATCGGATTTGGCTTCGGCGGGATTGTCGTGTACTTCCAGGAAGACGCCGTCCACGCCCGCCGCGACCGCCGCGCGCGACAGCAGTGGGATGAACTCCGGCTGTCCGCCGCTTGCCGCAACCTCGCCAGCTCCTGCCGACGGCAACTGCACCGAGTGAGTCGCGTCGAAGACCACGGGCGCGAACTTGCGCATGATGGCCAGCGAACGCATATCGACAACCAGGTTGTTGTAGCCGAAGCTTGAGCCGCGTTCCGTAAGAAAAACGCGCTCGCCGCCAGCGTCGCGAACTTTCTCGATGGCATGGCGCATGTCCCACGGCGAAACGAATTGTCCCTTCTTGATGTTGACCGCGCAGCCGCTCTTCCCTGCTGCGATCAGCAGATCAGTCTGGCGGCAGAGGAACGCCGGAATCTGTAGTACATCGACGGCTTCGGCGACGCGCGGCACGTCGCCAGCTTCGTGAACGTCGGTGAGGACAGGAACCTTCACCGTCTCCCGCACCTTGCGCAGGATACGAAGACCTTCTTCGAGTCCTGGTCCGCGAAAGCTGCGGATGGATGTGCGATTGGCTTTGTCGTAGGAAGCCTTGAAGATATACGGCAGATTCTTCTGCCGAGCGATTACGGAGATCGCTTCTGCCATCTTGAGCGCGTGGGCTTCGCTCTCAATAACGCACGGCCCAGCAATGAGGAACAGTTGTCCTCCGCCGATGGTCACGCCGCCGATTTGGAAGGAAGAAAGCAATTAGCAATTAGGAAAACAGTTTGCTGCCCGCCTTGTGTCAGGGCACGTCTTTAGACGTGCCGCAACAGTTAACAAATGACGTGGGCTTTAGCCCCTGGTTGCCCTTGTCCCTGCAGGGGCTGAAGCCCCGCACTTGATGTAGAGTCCTTCGGCACAACTAAAGTTGTGCCCTGACACAAACCACGATTAATCATCGACGCTTGGATCTTTGCGCGCGGGCGGCTTTGATCACATTGTCAATGTCCCGCGATGTCAGCTTGTCGGTGCCGTTGCTCTGCGCTCGTTCACCCAGGATCCGGAGCACCTCTGGATCGGGAAGCTTCGACATCTGAAAATCTGGCGATCCCCTCACATTGCATCGCGCTCTCAAGTGCCAACCCCTAGTCCCTAAACCCTAGCTCCTGCGCCTAGTGTTTCACCTTTTCCGGCCGGTGGAACATCTCCACCTCAACCCCCTGGCGCACTTGCTCGCGGCGCAGCCGGTTCTCGTACGATGCTTTCACGAAGTTCGCGAACAGCGGATGCGGCTCCAGCGGCTTCGACTTGAATTCCGGATGGAACTGGCATCCTAGGAAGAACGGGTGGTCGGCGAGCTCGACAATCTCGACATAGGTTCCATCGGGAGTCGCTCCACTGATGCGCAGCCCGCCGGCCGTCAGCGTGCTTTCGTATTCGCGATTGAATTCGTAACGATGGCGATGGCGCTCGCTAATCTCGTTCTGGCCATAGGCCCGTTGCGCCAGCGTGTCAGCCTCCAGCTTGCAGGTCCAAGCGCCCAGGCGCATGGTTCCACCCAACTCTTCCACGCCGCGCAACTCGCGTAGCTTGTAGATCACGCGATGGGGCGTCGCCGGATCGAACTCGCTGGAGTTGGCCTGCTCCAGGCCGCAGACATTGCGCGCGAACTCGATACACGCCGTCTGCATTCCCAGGCAGATGCCGAAGAACGGAACTTTGTTCTCGCGAGCATATTGAATACCTTTCAGCATGCCTTCGATACCGCGCTTGCCGAAGCCGCCGGGAACCAGAATTCCGTCGACGTGTTCGAGCTGCGTCCATACGCTCTGCTCTTTTTGCTCAAGCCCCTCAGCCTCAATCCAGTTCACATTGAGCTTCAGATTGTAGGCCAGCGCGCCGTGCACCAGCGCCTCCTTCAGCGACTTGTACGAGTCTTCGTACTCGACATACTTGCCGACAATGCCAATCGTGACCTCGTCTTTGGGGTTGTAAACGCGATGAACAATATCTTCCCATCGGCTCAACTCCGGCTCTTTCGCATCGATGCGCAAATAGCGCAGCGCCAGCTTGTCGACCCCCTCGTGCGCGAACACGAGCGGCACCTCGTAAATAGACGCCACATCTTTCGCGGTGATCACAGCTTCGTTTTCCACGTTACAGAAGAGCGCAATCTTCCCCTTGATGTCCTTAGAGAGGAAGCGGTCGGTGCGGCAAAGCAGAATATCCGGCTGAATTCCGATGCTGAGGAGTTCCTTGACCGAGTGCTGCGTGGGCTTGGTTTTGAGCTCGCCGGCTGCGGCAATGTAGGGCACCAGCGTCACATGAACGAACAGCGTGTTCTCGCGTCCCAGTTCCTGACGCATCTGGCGGATGGCCTCGATGAACGGCAGCGATTCGATATCGCCGACCGTGCCGCCAATCTCGATGATCGCCAGATCGACATCTTGCGCCACCTTCTTCATCGCGCTCTTGATTTCGTTGGTGACGTGCGGGATGACCTGGACGGTCTTGCCGAGATAATCGCCGCGCCGCTCCTTGGCGATGATGGTTTCGTAGATGCGCCCCGTGGTCCAGTTATTGTCGCGGCTCAGCTTGGCGTGGGTGAAGCGCTCGTAATGGCCCAGGTCGAGATCGGTTTCGGCGCCATCGTCGGTGACGAACACCTCACCGTGCTGGAACGGCGACATGGTGCCGGGATCGACATTGAGATACGGATCGAACTTTTGCAGCGTAACTTTCAGGCCACGGCTCTCCATCAGGCAGCCAATAGACGCCGCCGCCAGGCCTTTGCCAAGCGAAGACACGACACCGCCGGTCACAAAGATGTACTTTGCCGACATCGGTTCCTCTGTATATGGGATTGGAACTGCTGAGAATTGCGCTTCGCATCTCCCTCTGTTTTTGAGGGAGCCCTGTGCGCCGGCGTTTCAGCGCGATCAGGGTGGAGCGCGTAAGCGTGCACGATCAATTATGACTGGAAACGCTCCCGGGAGCAAGAAAGAGTTGCACCGGGAGCGTCGTTAATCGCGCAGAGAGTGTTGTCGTTCCAGGAACGACCCCGTCAGTTCAGGAATTTGCGGCCGAACAGGGCAAGCACCCCTGTTCCCATTAACACCAGGGTACCGGGCTCTGGTGTGGTCTGGCCTTGTTGACTGCCGGCAGGATCTTGCCCTATATACATGAATTCCTGCATGGAGTTGGGGTCGGGATCGTGTTGGTTAACCGGGGTGACGATGTAAACCTTGTTGAAGTCCACTCCCGGAAAGCCGATCTTCGCCTCATTTTGGGCCGCCGTCAACCACTGCTGGCAGGTGCTGTCGCAGGGCGCGGCGGGATCGAAAATGTTCCACACAGCAGAGTTCATCTCCATCCAGTTGGAGTTCGAAAAGTCCTGCGTCTCCAGCAGAAGCCAGCCGGCCTCATCGTACAGCATCAGCGGGTACAACGCATTTGGGCCAGCGAGGTTGTTGAAGCGAGTAAGCTGTATGTTATTGCTTCCGAGGTCGGTTATGTTCGCGTCCCACTGATCGCCCGGCATTCCACCATGCACATAGTCATCGCACATCGCGTCAATGATGGCGTCGTTACCGCCGCCGTTTTCCGTAATGAAATACGGGTATCCGTTCTGCCAGTTCCCGTCGTTCCAACCCAGGAACGTAAACTCCTCGGGGCCCGCGAACACATACACGGAACCGCACATTAGTAGTACGACCAGAATCAGCAGCTTACGCATACTCCCTCGCTTCCGGGGATAACCGCCTCGACGTCACACCGCAACACCAGATCCTAATCCGCCTAGACGAACTTAGCCCAAAACTTCCAGATACTTGGATGCAATCTGACTTCCGAAAAATTACCTTAAGATTGTGTTACTTCGAAAGGACGAGATGCAAGGAATTGCAACTTTGTAGCTGAATGTTTCCCAACCAAATCGGGTAATTTGTTGGCAAAGACTCGGCGTTGTACTCCTTCCAACCCACGTAGGAAAAGGCAGCTTCGTGTGGCATTTTGGTGGTATTCCCCGTTTCTAGGGTCATTCACGTCCACGATGCGTGGACTTGCCGAATCGCAGCCCCCCTGAGGGCTGGAAGACTACGGCGAGCGAGGAGATCGTCGTTTGCCTCTGCTCAAGAGGCACGTACTGAAGCCGATGCTATTACTGATGGAGTGTCTCGCAGGATGTCATCTTGAATGCCCGAACAGCTACAGGTCGAGCGCATTCGTGCCGGGGGCATAGCAGTCAAGCTCTGGCACCCCCGGCCGCAACTGCTGTTTGTGACCGCAGTCCTGTGCCTGTTGTCATCGTGGTACTTTGCCGTGGCGATCGCTCCTGCCGGCCTGGGCCGCGGCGCGCCCAGCGTTCAGCAGGGTCTGTTTCCGGAGTGGTTCGGCTGTCGCGAAATTCTGCATCATCACGACCCTTACCGGCCCGAGGCCACACGGCAGATTGAGCTTGCTGTCTTCGGACGGACCCAGACGGAGTCCGCTGCGCCGTTGAACCAGCACCGCTTTGCCTATCCGGTATTCTTTGTATTTCTCTTCTTCCCGATTGCGCTTCTGCCGTTTGGGTTGGCAGAGTTCGTCGCGCTCTTAGGATGTATTGGCCTGACTGCGGTTTCCATTCCTTCGTGGCTGAAAGGCCGGCAATTCAGCAATCTCGACAAACTGACCTTCGCGATATTTGCGTTGGCCAGCTATCCCGTCGTGCTGGGGCTGCAACTTCGGCAGTGCTGTTCAAAGCCGCAGCTCGCGATTGCGATTTTGCTTCCTTTGTCCATCTGGTCAGTTTCTGCGTGGCAAGTCAGAAAGGCGTTCCTGCTATCGCTGGGCGCAACGCTCTGCGCTTTGCTGATCGCCGCTGAATTTGCGGTGCGAGGCTGGTTTAGCAATTGGTTGACCACCATCCAAGCCTATTCGCACTATGCCGGAAGCAAGCCATTGCTG
>JBEKTC010000045.1:0-21265 GCA_049516475.1 Candidatus Korobacteraceae bacterium
CGCGCAGCAAGAAGTACTTTGAGGAGCACAAACAGGAGGTACCGTGGTTTTCGCGCGGACTGAAGTCCGCAGAGGATTTTAGTGTGGGGCTAAACGGCACGGCTAAAGCCGTGCCCCTTCAAGGCGAAGGCCAAACACAGGCGCTCTTCGGCATCGTGCAAGGGGGAATGTTCCCCGACCTGCGGCGCGAGTCGGCACAGCGCACGGTTGAGCTGGATTTTCCGGGCTACGCCATCGGCGGGCTGAGTGTGGGCGAGCCGCGTCCGATGACCCATGAGATGGTCGATGCGGCGATCCGCTTCCTGCCGGAGGACAAGCCGCGGTACCTGATGGGCGTCGGCACGCCGGAAGAGATTGTGCATTACGTGGCGCAAGGAGTTGACATGATGGATTGCGTGCTGCCAACACGGGCGGCGCGTCACGGGCTGCTCTTCACTTCCGAGGGACGCATCACCATCAAGAACGCGCGTTACGGCTGCAAGGTTTGCGCCCGCTATTCCCGCGCCTACCTCCGGCATTTGTATGCATCGAACGAGTTGCTCGCGCAGGTCCTTAACACGATTCACAACCTGGCGTACTACCTTGACACCATGCGCAAGGTGCGGGAACAGATTCGCGCGAGGACGTTCGCGACGCGGACCTGAAGGCCCGTTGCCCGCCGCGTTCGGGAAGCATCAGGTGTCGGCCCGTGCAATCGTCAACCCAGATCTCGAACAGCGCGAGACCTGGGGCACCCGCTGCAAGACAGCCGGAAACATCAAACCACTTTTCGGTTCTTATCTGGACGGGCCTACGTGTGGCCCGAACTGAAAGCTTATCCCCGTTGAGAATCGGTAGGTATTGTAGTTGGTCGTGATGGGGACAATGTTCCCGTCGCTGACTGTCGCCCCTGGTTCACGCAGGAGCAGATACTCCATTTGAAATGGGCGCACCGAGATGCCGTGACCAATCGCTACATCCAAGCCTCCGCCCGCGGCAAGGGCGAACTTCGTATAGGAACCGCTGCGCGTCGAGCCGGGGGCTGGACCGATACAGCCTTCGCAGTCCTCGAGCACGGTTAAATTGTATCGGGCGTTGTACACGCCGAAGAGCGTTTCCACGAATGGCGCGTAACGCGACCGGCGGTAGGTGAAGTGTGGACCCGCCATGTAGGTATAGGAACTTGTATTCTCCTTATACTTTCCGAGCGGAGACCCGTTCACGATAATGAACGGGAAGTCACCCGAACCGTAGTGTCCTGAGAGGTCGGTGGTAAACCCCAGCCACCGCTTCAGGAAGATCGTGGTGGAAGTATCCCAGCCGTTGGTACTGGCGGCATTGAATGAGGCGTCATGCGTCAGCGAGTACCCGCCGAAGGTCTCGAACCTCTGCGCGTCCTGCGCGGAGGCTGCGATTGCTGCGATTACTACGAGGGACAACAGAGATATCCATTTGCTCACGTCGCGCTCCTTGGGGGGAGGGACTCAGAATATACCACGATCTCCGTCTTGGCACTCTGGGTGAACGATGGGTAGTGGGTCAGCTTGAAAATCTAACGGTGGAAGGGCGCGGCTTCAGCCGTGCCGAAAGGGCCACTATGGAACCGGGCTTTAGCCCTGGCGTCCGCGGCTAAAGCCATTCTCAACGGCCCATCGTTTCGGCGGGCTGAAGCCCGGCGCTTCTACCGCTGGATTTCAAACTGACCCACTACTGAACAATACGGCAGTGGCCTGCATTTGCTGGTAGACTGTGCAGCGGACACGGTATAGCATTAGCTGCCGACCTGGAAGCGCCATCGGTAGTTGTCCTCAGCCAGGAGTTCTTCTTTGCGGTCCCCGAATGTCGCCCCGATGTGCTGAGCATTTTTACGGCGCGAGTTGCCAGATGGCGTCCAGCCGCTCTCACTTCACCCACTGCTCACACCATCGCATCATGAGGAATACATACATGAAGAGACTGTTCGGTTCGTCAATTGGAGGGCTTGCTCTGCTCGTCGCCTCGTTGCCGTTGCTGGCGCAGATGCCGGAGGCGCCCGCAGGGTATGCGCACACCAACGTCGTGGTTAACCCTGATCGACCCACTGAGTCCGGCCCGACCGGCATTTTGCCGGTGGAGTTTAAGGCAGCTTATGGATTCAATCAAATCCCTAACCTCGGGCGGGGCATGACCATTGCTCTGGTCGACGCCTACATTGATCCCAATATCACCTCTGATCTTGCGTTTTACGCCAGCTACTTTCATCTGCAACCCTGTAACTTTCAAGTGGTGGAACTAGGTACTGCTTACGGTGGGAATTGGGACCTTGAGGAGTCCCTCGATGTGGAACAGGCCTGTGCTTTGGCGCCGCAGGCGAATATTGTTCTGGTGGAGGCGGCCAGCAACAGCAACCCGGATCTCTTTAATGCCGTCGCGGTCGCGGTCGCGCCACCCTACAACGCCAACCTGGTTTCCATGAGCTGGGGTAGCAGCGAGTTCTCGGGAGAGGCTGCATACGACAGCTACCTTTGCAATATCACGAACGGCAACGGGCAGCCGGTAACCTTTGTCGCCGCTACCGGCGACAGCGGACATGATACGTACTACCCCTCCACCTCACCTTGTGTGGTCGCTGCCGGCGGTACCACCTTGGTTTTGTCCACCGCAACTCCGTTGCCCAATCCGCTCCAGCTTAACTATGGCGCCGAGTCAGCGTGGCGATACGGCTCGGGCGGAATCAGCACCGAGGAGGCGGAGCCGTCGTGGCAGGTCACGGCGTGCGCGCAGTTTCAGCCGAATGGGCTGCGATGCGTACCTGATGTCGCTTCCGACGCCAGTGCCTCCCCGGGCATTCCCGTCTACGACACCTACAGCTACGCAGGGTGGCTGCAGGTCGGCGGCACCAGCATAGCGTCGCCCGACTGGGCTTCGTTTTTCACGCTCGTCAACTCCGCGCGCGTGCTTGCCGGAAAGCCTGTTCTCAGTCAGGCGGCGCAGG
The DNA here is from genome assembly GCA_049516475.1 of Candidatus Korobacteraceae bacterium. GTDB lineage: Bacteria > Acidobacteriota > Terriglobia > Terriglobales > Acidobacteriaceae > Bog-257. The sequence goes on from JBEKTC010000045.1 coordinate 2,954, forward strand.
ACCTCTACAACATCTACTACAGCAACAACTACAACACTGATTTCCATGACATAACGATGGGAAATAATGGCAGCTGCGGACTGGATTGCAACGCGGTAATCGGTTATGACCTGGCTACGGGAATTGGCAGCTACAAGGCGAATAACCTGTTCGCGCCGCTCGTGGCCGATCCGAACTAAGTCCGCTCGATCCGGCATGAGGGTGCAAGCTTTGCGGCTGCTGTTCGCAAGCGTATCTGCGGCATCTGTATTCGTCGCATGAACGGCTCGCAGGTGCTCAACACGGCCGATAACTTGGCGGGTTAGGGCTACCGGCGACAGAACGCCTTCAAACCGGCGAATCACAGCCCGGCGGGACAATTCGCTCGCGGGCACTGCCGCTTTTCCGAAAAACGCGATAAAATACCGGGGCAGGGAAAAACCACCTTTGTCGCGCTGGCAAGCTGGCCGATGACGGCCTGTTCCGCTCGATGGACGCGGATTGGGCTGAAGAATCCCGGTGTTCAGTTGGAAGTCCCCGAACATCCCAAAGTGCTCCGATCGCGGGGGATGGAGTTGTGTGCGGCTGGTCTTGTAGATTAGCGCAGTGCCTGCAAGCTGGCCTGAGGTTCCGCCAGGTGGCGTATTCGGATTTGAAGGGGCACGGCTTGAGCCGTGCCGTGAGGATGTCCGAGCGATTGGCCTTTAGGCCCTGAGGGTTTGTTCCCTCGGCGGCTAAAGCCGGGTTTTCTATTAGGCTTTGACGGCGCGCCTGAAGGCGTGCCCCTTCAAAGCAACGAAAGTTAAGCCAAATGGTTATGGTCAGAGTGGCAGGGTTGTTTGCGCAAGGGATCGCGGGCTCGGCTCCCATCCTGATGATGGTTGCGATCTTCGCCATCTTCTATGTTCTGTTAATCATGCCTCAACAACGCCGCCAGAAGAAGTGGCAGGCAACGCTGGCACAGATCAAGCCTGGCGACCGAGTGGTCACCAGCGGCGGTCTTACCGGCCTTATCATGTCGGTCAAGGACGATGCCGTCGTCCTGCGCGTTCCTCCCGATAACATCAAGATTGAAGTCACGCGTGCCTCGATTGTCACTTTAACAACCGCGGAGGATCGCTCTTAACAGGGTCACTGTTTCTCATGAATAAGAACCTTCTCGCCAAAACAATTCTGATTATCGTTGTGCTGATCGTCTTTCTCGTCGGCATCGTCGGCATTCCCAGCAGCTTCACCGCAAAGGGCCTGCTGGCCTCGCTGCAGCAGCGCATTCACCTGGGACTGGACCTGAAGGGTGGGACCCACCTGATCCTCCAAGTTCAGGTCAACGATGCCATCAACGCTGACACCGACCGCACGGTCGAGCAGCTAAAGGACGATCTCAAGAAGGCCAACATCGCTTTCGGCGAAATCTCCAAGCCAGACCCGCAGCAGCATCCCGAGGTTATCGCGATCAAGGGTGTGCCGCCGGAGTCGTCTTCGGAGCTGCGCCACGTCATCAGCGACAAGTTCCCGGAGTACGACCTGACCTCTGGGGCACAAAATGCCTGGACCGTGGCGATGAAGTCTTCGGTGGCCAGCGACACCAGGAAGAAGGCCGTTCAGCAGGCGATCGAGACCATCCGTAACCGAATCGACCAGCTGGGAGTTTCCGAGCCGGTGATCCAGGAACATGGGTTGGGCGACTATCAGATCCTGGTGCAACTGCCCGGAGTCGACGATCCTGCCCGGGTCAAGGAGATCATGCAGTCCACGGCCATGCTGGAGATCCGGCAGGCTGTAGGCGGTCCGTATGCCAGCGAGCAGGCCGCCATGCAGGCCAACAACGGCGTGCTCCCACCGGACGCGATTCTGATGAAGGGCACCAACGGCGCACATGGACAGGATGACGCCAACCAGGGCGATGCCTACTGGCTGATCAGCCGCGCCTCAGCCGTAAGCGGCGGCGATCTCCGGTCCGCTGACGCTGGACACGATGAGAATGGCCGGGCGGACGTGAATTTCATCCTCACCGGCGAAGGAGGCCGTCGCTTCGCGGCGTTCACGGGCGCGCACGTCGGCGAAAAGCTCGCAGTTGTGCTCGACAATCGCGTCCAGTCCGTGGCCACCATTCAGGAGCAGATCCACGACCAGGGCCGCATCACCGGCAGTTTCTCCGAGGAGGAGACTCGCAACCTGGCTCTGACGCTGCGTTCCGGCGCGCTGCCGGCGGGAATTAAGTACTTGCAGGAAGTAACCGTGGGACCCTCGCTTGGGGCTGACTCCATTCGCCAGGGTGTGCGCGCGGCGGTCATCGGCATGGCCGTGGTCATGATCTTCATGTTGTTCTACTACCACGCCGCCGGGATCAACGCCGACCTGGGACTGTTCTTGAACCTGGTGATCCTGCTGGGCTTTCTCGGATTCAGCGGGGCAACGCTCACCTTGCCGGGAATCGCGGGTGTGATCCTCACTGTCGGTATGGGTGTGGATTCCAACGTCCTGATCTTCGAGCGTATTCGCGAGGAGCTGCGGCACGGCAAGACGCCTTCGTCCGCCGTAGACCAGGGTTTCGCTCACGCCTGGACGACTATTATCGATACCCACGTTACGACGATCGTCTCCGCCATCATCCTGTTCCTGTTCGGCACAGGTCCGGTGAAGGGCTTCGCCGTGACTCTGAGCTTTGGTCTGGCGGCGAATCTGTTCACTGCGGTCTTCGTTTCGCGCGTCATCTTTGAATCCATTCTCAACCGCCATCAGCGTGGCGAAGCGCTAAGCATTTAAGAAGAAGCAAATAGTAACTAGTAACTAGCTACTAAGTTTCGCAAGGGGTAAGCGGTGGAGTTATTTCGCAATACCAATATCGATTTCCTGGGCAAGAAGTGGTACTTTCTCGCCTTCTCGCTGATCTTCAGCGTCGCCGGAATCTGTTCCATGTTGTTCTGGCATCACATTCCGCTGGGCGTGGAGTTCCGCGGCGGCACGCTGGTCTATGTGAAGTTCGCGCAGACGCCGGACCTCGACCACATCCGGCAGGAGTTGAACCAGGCCGGCCTGCACGATCCTCGCATCCAGCGCTTCGGTCCCACATCGGACAATGAAGTGCTGGTCGACCTCGGCATGCAGGAGACTAGTGAGGCTGCGCTCGACCAGGGCAAGAACACCATCGTCCGTGCGCTCGAACCCCAGGGGGCCACCGGCAAGCAGGACCTGAACAACACCGGCGAGGCCAGTTTGCAGTTGTATCTGATGCAGAAGGACCCGATGCATCTGGGTACCGATGCCGAGCAGCGCTACACCGCGATGGCGCGGGAGATTGACGACTTCCGTAACAAGCAAAGGGGCGGGATCCTGACCTCGATTGACGACTTGCGTTCGGTAGCCCCCGCAGAAGTACTGAGCTCGCTGCAGCAGGATTTCTTCACCTCCGACTTCGTGGTGCGGAATGTCGAGATCGTCGGGCCCCAGGTTGGTTCGCAGCTTCGTCACCAGGCCGTCATGGCGAGCCTTTATTCGCTGGGCGGAATGTTGATCTACCTGTGGTTCCGCTTCGAAATGATCTATGGCGTAGGCGCGGTTGTGGCCTGCCTCCACGACAGCATCATTACCATTGGCTTCTTCTCCTTGCTGAACAAGGAAATCAGCCTGACCGTGATCGCGGCGATTCTGACGCTCATCGGCTATTCGATGAACGACACCATCGTCGTCTTCGACCGCATTCGCGAGAACCTCAAGCTGATGCGCCGCGAGAAACTGGCCGACATTGTCAACAAGAGCATCAATCAAACCCTGAGCCGGACGATCCTCACCTCGGGATTAACCTTCCTGACGGTGCTCTCGCTGTATGTGTTCGGAGGCGAAGTGCTGCGGGGATTTTCGCTGGCCCTGGTGATTGGAATTCTGATCGGTACATATTCTTCCATCGCCGTGGCGGCGCCGATGCTGGTTGCCTACCAGGACTGGCGTGCCCGGAAAGCCGGTCAGGCAGTCGCCGAGCGCCTGAGTGCGCCACGTAACAAGCAGCAGAACAAGGTGAAGGTTAAGGCGTAGAGTCGAGTCAACCCGCACGGGGCGGGAGCCGTCTCTCTCAGATGGGCGGACCCGGGTCTGCCCTTTACTGGCAATTTGGGCCCCTGTCCAACTCGCCGGGGTGTATACTTCGGGACGCTGTTGTTCTGGACAGCCGCCCTCGTCTCAGGTTGTTTCCACGGGCCCAAATATATTTCTCATGGCTTCCCTGTTTTCAGGGCACAAATGCCAGGATTCCGGTGTCTAACGTTACCAGGGAGTTCTTCCGGAGCGAACAGGTATGTTTGAAGACAGCCTTATAGAATCGGGTGGCAAGCTCAAGACCAAGCGTGGGGCAACCACCGTCGTTTCCTTCATATTGGAATTAATATTCCTCGGCATTTTGGTGTTGTTGCCGCTGATTTTCACCGAGGCGCTGCCGACTAAGCAACTGATGACGATGCTGACGGCCCCGCCACCGCCGCCACCGCCACCACCTCCTCCTGCAGCTGCTCCAGTAATCGTAAAAAAGATGCAGAGTGAGCTAGACAATGGGCAGTTACGCACTCCCACGGCCATCCCCAAAAAGATCCAGATGATCAAAGAAGACGAGACACCGAATGTCGGACCGGCTGGCGTGGTGGGCGGCGTGCCTGGCGGCGTGCCGGGCGGCACCATGGGTGGAGTGCTGGGCAGTGTGATGAGTAGCGTTCCCAGCGCCATGCCGAAGGCCGCGACTCCACAGCGTGTGCGTGTGTCGCAAGGCGTGTCGCAGGGACTACTGATCCACAAGGTACAGCCATCGTATCCACCACTTGCCCGTCAGGCGCGTATTCAAGGCGTGGTCGTGCTCCAGGCGCTGATCGGCAAGGACGGCACTATTACGAACCTGCACGTCGTCAGTGGGCACCCGATGCTGACCAATTCCGCGCTGGAAGCGGTAAAGGAATGGCGCTATAAGCCCTATTACCTCAACGGCGAGCCGGTGGAAGTGGAAACCACGATCAATGTGAACTTCACATTGTCGGAGTGACCTCTCACGGTTGACTGTTGGGCATTTGAGTTTCAGGTCGATCCTGCTGCCAAACGGCATGGTCGGTAGTCCGAATGGTATGTAAGTTGAATCTGAATAGGGCCGCTGCCCGGAAAAGACGTTGGCCCGAAGCAAAATCACCGCAGTAACGCTAGCTGTTCTGCTGTAACCGAAAGTTCCGAGGAGGAAAAGTCAACTCATGTTCTTAGCAAACCTTGCAACCTACGCCCTCAGCCATGTGCCCTCGGCGGCCACCTGGATCTTCCAGGAATCGGCCGTTGGTTGGGATCCCGTCTCGCTGTGGAGGCAGATGGGAATTCTGGCGAAGATCACCGTTATCATTCTGTTCATCATGTCAGGCTGGTCCATTGGCGTGATGATCGACCGCGCCATGGCATTCAGCGCCGCCCGCAAGCAGTCGAGGGCGTTTGCTCCCGCCGTCGCCGGCGCTCTGCGTGAAGGCAAGATCGACGAAGCCATCAAGGTCGCCGAGCGCAACAAGAAGAGCCACCTGGCCAAGGTGGTCACCGCCGGCCTGCAGGAGTTCAAGGCCCACGGCGATTCTGCTGACATTCCCGGAGAGCAGATCGAAGCTTCCAAGCGCGCCCTGGAGCGTGCCGAAGCCATCGTTCACGCTGAATTGAAGCGCGGCTTGGGAGGTCTGGCCACCATCGGTTCCACCGCTCCCTTTGTCGGACTGTTCGGCACCGTGGTCGGCATTCTGAACGCCTTCAAGGAAATTTCCACTCAGAAGGCCACCGGTCTGGGCGCGGTCGCGGGCGGTATTTCCGAAGCGCTGGTGACCACCGCAGTCGGACTGTTCGTCGCGATTCCGGCCGTCATGATGTTCAACTACTTCACCGGCAAGGTGGAAGCGTTCGACGTGGAAATGGACAACAGCTCCAGCGAGCTGATCGACTATTTCCTGAAGCGTCGCAGCATTCGCCGCGGACCCTTGGCTTAGCCAGCCGGGACCGCACCGAGCAGCCGACAGGAGGTTGAACTTTATGGCACTGGCACTACGCAACGAGGGCAGCAAGGTTAATTCCAACATCAACGTCACCCCTATGGTGGACGTGATGCTGGTGCTGCTCATTATCTTCATGGTCATCACGCCCATGCTGCAAAAGGGCGCGAGTGTCGACATGGCCAAAGTGAATAACCCGACCTCCATGCCGGATGCGGACAAGGAAGACGCCTTGCTCGTGGTGGTCATGCGGGACGGTCAGATTTACTTTGGGACCGACCGGATCAAGGTGGACGAACTGACCGACAAAGTGAAGGACCGGCTGGCCGACAAACCGGACAAGCGCATCTTCATCCGGGCTGACCTGCGCGCCAAATACGGCGCCGTGGTGGACGTGGTGGACAACGTCCGCGCCGCCGGCGTCGACGATGTGGGATTGTTGACCGAGCAGAGACACGAAGGACCGGCGGGCAGCAAGCCGCCGACAGGTGCCCCCTCGAGCACCGATTAGGGAGTTCATTATGGGAATGACAGCCGGTGGGTCCGGTAGCGGACCCACAGCCGATATGAACGTAACGCCGCTGATTGACGTCTTGCTGGTGTTGCTCATTATCTTCATGGTGATCACACCGCTGACACCAAAAGGCCTGGACGTGCTGGTTCCTCAGCCGCCCAAGGACAAAAATCAACCGCCTCCTAGCAACGATCGCACCATCGTAGTGCAGGTGATCAAAGGGCCGGGCGATAAAGCCACGCTCAAAATCAACCAGGACGACGTCACCTGGGAGACCCTCGAAGGCCGTCTGAACGACATCTTTAAGACCCGCGCTGAGAAAGTGATGTTCGTCAAGGCTGACACGGACCTGCCCTTCAATGATGTGGCCCAGGTCATCGACACCGCACATGCCGCCGGGGTCGATAAGGTCGGACTCATAACCGCCAAGATCGAAGCTGGCGGCTAGGCAGCAAGGGGAAACCAGGCCCACGGCGCGCGCTTCTCTCGCGTCGTGGAGCCGAGTACAGCAACATGGTTCGGGCAGCACCTCCTTCTAAATGAGCGGGACGTTGGCTAGCGCCCGTCCCGCCATTACTCGGACCCGAATAACGCAACGGAGAGTGATATCCAACATGAACAAGAGCGGACGGGTACTGACGGTACTTGCTGTTCTGCTTGTGCTGTTCTCAGCAGTCGGCTGCAACAAGCTGAGAGCTCGCGACCAACTCAACAAGGGCGTGCAGGCTTATAAAAACGCAAAATACGAAGATGCCATTGAACATTTCAAGGACGCAGTCGCACTTGATCCCAGCTTGACCAATGCTCGCCTTTATTTGGCGACTGCGTACATGGGACAGTACATTCCCGGGGCCGATTCGCCCGACAATAACCGCTATGCCGACGAGGCCATCGATGTCTTCAAGCAGGTGCTGGACCAGCATCCCCCCTTGGAGCAGCAGATTCATAGTCTGAAGGGCATCGCGTCGATGTACTTCCAGGAAAAGAAATTCGACCAGGCCAAGGAGTATTACCAGAAGATCGAGGCGCTGGATCCTAACGATCCTGAAACCTACTACTCCCTGGCCGTCATTGACTGGATGCAGGCCTACCAGCCGGACCAGAAAGCCCGGGCTGAGCTGGGTCTGAAGCCGACCGACGAACTGAAAGACAAGAAGGCTTGTACTGACCTGCAGCAGGAAAATGCGCAGCGCGTGGAAGATGGTATCCAGAACCTGCAGAAGGCGATCCAGCTTCGTCCTGACTATGACGATGCCATGGCCTACTTGAACTTGCTATACCGCCAGCGCGCCGAGTACGAATGCGACAACGCGGACGCCCGTAAGTCCGACCTCAAGACGGCTGACGACTGGGTCGACAAGACCATGGCTACCAAGAAAGCGAAGGCCGAAAAGTCAGGTCCCACCGGCATCGTCACCACGGAAAGTGCGCAGTAGGGACAGGTGATGCGTCCTCAAGGGAGGGTTAATTCCCTCCCTTGGGTATCGGGGAACCGGCGGCAGCTTGGGGACGTGGGCGCTTTGTCATACTCGCCCCAGCCCGCAGGAGCAGGCGCATGCAAGCCCACCCTGCCTACGAATCTCACTCGCATCCGCCCCACCCCCAATACCAACCAGCCAGGATTTCTTCAGCTTTCTTTGCGTGACAGTACGCGCGTTTCCGCATCCGAGATTCCGCCATCCGGCCTGCGGGACGCCGCCGTCTGCAACGCCGACAGCAAATCCTCATCGGTGCGAAAAAGCAGGTCGCGATCGTCCATCTGATCTGACAGTCCGCCCACAGCCGAGACGATTGCCGGTCGTTCGAGAAGTCTGGCACGGGCCAGCACGCTTGAGGACGATATTTCTGAATAGGGCAGAACTACCCAGTCAGCGGCCGCAATCCATGTATCGAAGTCTTCGTTGCTGACGAACGATTCCTTCAGATGCAGGTTGGGATCTCCGGCGCAAAGCGCTTGCAGCTCCGCAAGATACTTCTGGTTTTCACTATCGGGGACTCGCAGTGAGCCTACGACGTAAAGCTCAGCATCGTGCAAACCAGCGCGAGTGAATGCCTGCATAGCTCGATGAAATCCTTTATGCCGCTGAATGAATCCGATACTTAGAAAAACAAGCTTGTCCTGCGGCACTCCGAGTTGCCGGCGCGCGGTTGCGCGCGTATGACTACAGAACTTCTGGAACGCAACGTGGTGACTGCGTATCTCGACGCGCGACACCGGCAGTCGTATCTTGTAGTGCTGTTGGAATCGCTCCAACTCCGTTGCGGTATGAAAAACGATCTTAGGCGCCAGCTTCCACTGCCATTTATAAAGCCAGCCTTGCTTGCCCGGGATGTAAGGGATTTCGTGGGCGACGATTTCAATCTTGCGCGTTCGCAGGAACAGCAACATGAAGCTGAGCGTGGTCTTCAGCGTCTCCCAGCGCCGCTCCCGCTCGAAGGGATGAGCATAGAAAAATGTCCACTGGTACTGGAGGCTGACTTTGTCGTAGTACGGGAGCAGTTGAAACAACTTCAAAACCTTGGTGCCACCGCGGAGCTCCCACGCAAAATCCACATTCCCTTGCCCGTCGGGAGAGACTACATCCACGACGTGTCCCTGGGCGCGAAGCTGGGCTACGGCCTGCTCGGCATAGGCCGCAATGCCGCAATGCGTGGGCGCGTAGGTGGAAACCATCAGATAGCGCAAGATAACTCCAGCATACTACTGCTTCTCGAACGCCAAACATCCTCCAAAGGAACCGGCTGGGTCTGGCGAAAGTCGAATGAGGCCGAGTGTCAGAAGAATGCTTACATCCTGATACTCATCATGCCAACCATTTTTGTACCAGACATCGCTCCAGCCAGCTCCCTGCAAAGTCTCGGCGAACGCCTCTTCAAACTGTCGAATAAACTCCGGAGGCGGTGAGACCATATACAACTGTTCGATGATCTTCAGCTCCGGACGAAACAGGCGAGTTTGCAGCGCCGCGGGATCGTAGCGGCGTTCGAAGCCGGCATAGTAGAACGTGCTCTGATTTTCGATGTAGTCGGCAGCGGTTGGAACTGTCACCACCAGCCGTCCGCCGGGACGCAACACGCGTACAAATTCGGCCATGGCGCGTGTGTCTCCGTCACCCGGGATATGCTCAATGGTCGAGATGGCGGTCACGAAGTCAACAGAGCCATCGGCAAAGCTCAGCCGCGTGGCATCTTCACGCTGCGCGACAAAGCTGTCGCGCTTGCCCAGGCCCAGCGTCTCCATATAGCTCTTCTGCCGGTCGAGGTACTTGCGGTCCATCTCGGTTGCGTAGGTCTTGGCGCGGCGGCGCTGGTAAAGGAAAGTAGGGACAGGTGACGATCCACTGCCAATATCCACATAAACGCTTCCCGCACTCAGGCAAAGGTCGCCATGTTTCGCGGTAAACGCATCTTCGATATTGCGGAATATGTCGGTGCGCTGCTTCAGCAGCTTGCAGTGGCGATACAGCATCCACCAGTACTGAAGCAGACCTTCACGAAGCATAGGTTGGCGCTCCTTTGAGAAGATCACGGACGGCCTGCGCGGCATCGGCCGCGATCAGCGACCACGCATAGCGCTCAACCGCGAGCCTTCGTGCGTTGGCTCCCAACTGTTCGCAGGCGGCGGGGTCGTTGAGTAGCACTTCGATGCGAGCTACAAATTGCTCAGCAGGGCAAACTATGCAGTCGTCGGGCGCGAGCTCCAGTCCACGAGCGCCCGCCGGAGTGGAAACCACCGCAAGCCCGGCGGCAAAGTAGTCGAGCATTTTCAGATTGGTGCCTGAGCCCGAGAACATAGGGTTCAGCGCGATGTCCGCAGTATGGTAAAAGGAGAGCCGCCGGTCAGCCGCGACTGTTCCCAGCCACGTAACATTCTCCGGCGCACGCGGCCCATGTGAGGCCTGGTAAGAATCCTTGACGCCGCCCGCGATCACGACGGCGCAGTTGGGCAGCCTTGGCGCAATTTCCTTCACCAGGAATGCCGCAGCTTCGGTGTTGGGTCCGTAGCCGCTGCCGATGAAAATCAATACCGGTTTGTCATGCGGCAAACCCAACTCTTGTCGCGCCCATGCTTGCTGCTCCCGGCTGGCGGGTTGAATGTCCTCTACATCGACGCCGTTGGGAACGAGAACGATCTTGTCTCGAGCGATTCCGTAGAGAGCGACAAATTGTTCAGCATCGTCGTTCGAGCACGCGAAGATGAGGTCAGCCTCGCGGCACAAATTCCCCTCCAGCGCACGAACTTCCTCAACCAACTTCCGGCCGGCGGCGGTATCGTTCAGAATCTGTTGCTTCACGATGTATTCGCAGTTATGGGCATCGTAAATCAGCTTCTGATCGGGCCGGCGAGGAACATAAGGATAAACCCAGGGATGCGAGATGACGATGGCTTCCGCATCGCTGCCGTGCTCTTCCGCCATGCGTTGAAAGCGCGGCGAATATTTCAGCAACCTGGGAATGGTGACATCGATGGTGGTCTTGCCGCCGGTGGCTCGCTGGTACTGGCGATCGCGCGCGAAGTGCGGCTGCGTCAGCGGTGTGACGCACTCCCGGAAGTGCGGCGCCAGCATCTGATCACGATACGCCGGTCCCGGCCAGTCATAAGCCCCGACGTAGGTTATGTCGAAGTCCAGCATGGCCAGGTGGCGATAGAGCTCATAAATGCGAACGCGGCCGCCGCCTACTGGCGGATCGAGCACTTGATTGTCAGCCACCAGCAGCGAAGTAAAGTTGCGCTCCGACGAGGGACTCGCCGCTGACACCCAGTGCGTCCGCGGAGGAGATCCGGCATCGATCAGTTGCTGCACCACGTTGTCCCAGGACTGCGACGGCGCGTTCTGATACGCCCGCTCGCCCATCTCGCGCGCCAGTTGGCGATTGGCTGCCAGAATGCCCATGGCTCCGGCAATCTCAACCGGGTCGGGATCGACAACAAATCCGGAACGGCCATTCTGCACCATTCGCGCCGGCTCGCCGGAGTCTTTGCATACGATGACCGGCTTGTGGCTCAGCATGGCCTCGACGGCGATATAGCCGAAGTCCTCATCCTTGGGAACGAATAGAACTGCGAGGGCATCAGCGTAGAGCTTCAGCATTTCCGCGTCACTCACGAAGCCGAGAAAACGTATTCGAGGATCGTCGCCTGCCAGCTTACGAAATTCCTGTTCATCCTCTCCGGAGCCGGCAATCAACAGCGGAACATCACCGGAAAAATTGGGCATGGCGCGGATGGCGAGATCGACTCGCTTCCAACGATGCAAGCGGCCAGGCAGCAGGAAGTACTCCTGCGCGCCGCAGTAATGGCCCTGCGCCAATAACGGTGGATAAAGCACCTCAGCATCGAATCCGTTGTAGAGCTTCAGCCTGCGACTGACTTCCTGACCGATGCTGAACAGTTTGCGCACGCGTTGAAAGGCGAGACTGTCGAGTTTGTGGATTGACTCACACTGCGAACGCCTCTCGGTTATGGCCTGGACTGGAAGGTTGCCATATTCGTCATCGAAGCGGTCATAGAAGACCCTGATCTGGTGAAGCAGCCAGCAAATATGATTTGGATGCTGAGCGAGATACGTCGGAGCCTTGGTGGAGATCACGAGATCGTAACCGCGAAGATCGAGCTCGAAGCAGTCGCGGTAGGATTGCAAAACTGTCTCCCAGCTTCTCTCGACAATGGGAAGCTGGATCCAATCGATGTCGGCGTGCTGCTTGAAAGCCTGCACCAATCCGAAAAACAGCCGCTCGGCCCCGAAGAGACGCTCGGAATCATGGATGGCGGCGGTAACGATGGCAGTTTTCATTCGTATGTCGGGTAGTTCAGCGAGCGCTGCCTAATAAAGCACCTGAAATGTCCACTCTGCTTGCTAGACATCCAGAAGAGAAAGCATTCCATCTCGGACATCAGCTTCTATGGCTGCATGGTTAGCCTTACGGCATCCGCCTCCTCAATGGAGACAGCAGTAGGAATTACGGAAATCCAATCGATTGGATTGAGCCACAGGCGCAAATGCGTTATCGCAGGATGGTTTCCGGCATGCCACTGCGCTTCATCAGAGGCGAAAAAACGCAATACATCGTCGTCCCAAGGATAAAACCAAACGTCGGTTGATTTATTGGGAGGCAGAACAAATGCGACGACTTTACGGCTTCCGTCTGCCCGCGTGATCTCGAGTTGAGAACGTACGGGCTTCCGCAACCTCCACCAAAAAGGATAATGCATATTGAAACGAATTCGAAGAACGTCGCCATCCTGCGGCCATGCAGCAGATCCGAGGTCAAGTACCGAAGACCTCCTTATCACCGGATATGTTTGCAGTGGGATCTGTAGAGTCTCCGCCAGCGTTCGGATTTTATCAGTTCGTGAATCATCAGCTTGCAGACCTAGAATTCCGGGGACTAGTTGCTGGTCACCACGATAATGCCTCTGAATCCAAAACCACAGCGCAGCGTTGCGAGTGAAATTAGGGACCTCATCGACGGGCCAGCCCCAGCCTTCACTGAAGTAGAGACCGGCAGGCGGAGCTGCCGTGGCGAGTCCGCGTAGATTGACGTCGCTTAAGTATGGGTCGCTTGCCACGTAGCTCAACATTACGCTTCCTGCTACATTACGCCCCGTGACACTGCCAAAGATGTTATTCCAGGGAAATACAAGTATCGAATCCCGTGGCGACGTATATTGTTGAATGTAGCTCTTAGTGTTCTGAAATGCCTGGAACCAGGATGGCGTGAGGCACACATGGTCAAACTCCGCCGATCCGGGCGCGCAGGCGAGCTTAGGATGATAGCTCGTGAAGTACTTGTCCCTTATGCTCCTGGCAAAGTAGATAGGATTAGGGTCTATGAATAGCCAACTGAATATGAGAGCGGCCAAGACAGCAATGGTAGATGCCCTCGTGTTGGATTGTAATCCGAACAGTATAGCGCCGATAAACAGCGTGAATACAAACATGCCCATCTGGACATGGAAAGTATCCGAGCGGACCAGTCCGGTCTGCAGGCACAAGAGCCCATAGACAAAAGCCGCGGCCAAGAACCCTGTTCGCCCGGTGATTGAAGCCTTGTTGCCGCGAGTAAAGATGTATCGCAATAAAAAGACGACAATGGCAGCAGCCAGGGCCAGTAATAGATGCATCTTGTCCAGTTTGCTCATACTGGTGGGCGCATACCATCTGTAGGAGCTCACCATAACCAGTGAGTCTTTCCAGAAGACAAAGTCAAAGGGCGTCCGACGGATAGCATTAATACCTAGAGCGAGAAGAACCGCAGAAGCGGCAAACGCAGTTAGGACAATAACTACCTTGCGAACAAAGGTGCGGGAGCGCCGGTATTCCAGTGCTACTCCAGCCAGGGAAATCAGCCAGCCAGCGATCGAATACACGCCCGTGTCCGCGGCAACGAAAAAAGCGGCGGCGCAAAGCGCGGCTGCTCCAACGCCAAAGACGACCGGCCCGATCTGGCGCGCTTCCACCGCATACCAGCCCCTCAGGAAGAGACTGAACAGGAAGAGCCCGGCGAACGGGCGCATGTCAGGGAAAAACCAGCCAGGAGACGCCCAGAAGACAAAAAGAAAGACAAGCAGCACAAACCGTTTCCAGGCAGGTTGCTCTGGCAATAGCATCTGTAATGTGAAGGCAGCTAAGAGGAACGTTGACCACATTATGACAATAGTCCAAGTGGCGTATACCTTCCCCATGCTGTATCCTGTCCAGCGAACCGGTACACTAGCGAGCCACTGTATAACCGGGCCATAAGTTGAGACTGCTGTTCCTCCCAGCCAGACGCCATGCACCGCTTTATAACAGACGTCGACAAACCAGGAGTCATCGATGTTTGGGAGGTCTACGGAAATAGGTGTGCGCGGCGAAAGCAGCGCAGGCGGCATACTAGCTGCGATCAGCAGCAGAACGGCTAATAAATCCCAGTGCCGTCCTAGACCAGTGAAGAGGGTACGGGCTTTGGAATGCCATGCCAAGGTTTGCGGCTCAGCAGTTGAGCAGGTAGGAACCATATATCCGAACAGTATAAGCTAGTGGCCATCTCATAAATCATTCCTGGGTTGTATCAGGGCACGACTCTTAGTCGTGCCGATACGATCACACTACCGATCAGGGCTTCAGCCCTTGCAAAAACAGCGTTCTCAGGGGCTAAAGCCCAGGTCATTCAGGGTCCCCAATACGGCACCGCTGAAAGCCGTGCCCTGATACAAGGCATTTACGAGATGGCTTCTAGTTTAGAGTGGCCTTTTGCGTCGCTATGATCGCTTCAAACTCTTCCGCAATTCTGTGCCAGGGAGCGTCACCCTGATATTCCATTGCCTTCTTATAACCACCCGCTCCCATGGTCTGCCGCAACTCCGGATCGCTTAGCATCTTTTCGATTGCGGCTGCAAGCTGTTCCGCATTGCCAAATGGCACGGTGACTCCGCCGTTGCTGCTGGTGACAAGCTCACGTGAAACCGCGATATTGGCGGCGATGACCGGCTTGCAATTCGCCCACGCTTCGATCAAGACGAGGCCGAGAGACTCCACGCGCGACGGCTGTGCGACGACGGTCGCTGAGGCGAGGAAGTCGCGCTTCTCGCTATCGGCGAACGGAGGAAGATTGAGGAGCCTGAGACACGACCGGCCCGTCGACCTTGTACTCCTGCCGCAGAAACTCTGGGTCGCCCCCAACCGTAGACTGCCAGTCGATACCGAAGGGAGTGATCGCCAATCTATCGGGCGACAAGCCTAACCCCTGCAAACGATCGCGCTCGGTCCGCGTCATGCAGAAGACCCTGGCGCAATGTTGCAACACAGAGATCTGATGCGGCTGGAGGTAGTGTTGCACAACTGCGTTATTGCCGGGCTCGCCGAGATGCGAACACGGTGTCGCCACCGCCGGCACTCCGCGGAGCTCGCCGGCACGAAGTCCGGCATACATCACACCGTTGTATGGGAGCGGGCCGATGTGAAAGAGGTCGGCATCGCTTGCGCACAGCGCCTCCGTCAATCCCGGAACAGGGAACGAAGGCCGCCAATATTGTGCCTTCCAGCGCCAATAGGGCGCGAGTCCCAGCAGGCGCGTGGAGCGCCGCCGCAGAGCGTTGTAGTCGATAGGGAAGCGACGCACCACTACGCCATCGACGGAAGTCTGCTCTTCGGGAAAGGTCTTGAAACCGGGCAGCCAGAAGGCCTCCAGATCGTCGGCCACGGTGGTGAAGACCGTGACGCGATGACCGTGAGCCACCAGGTACTTCGCAAGCGCCAGCAGCGAATTTTCGTATCCGCCGCGATAGGGAAAAAAGCGAGGAAGCACCAGGGCTACATGCATGTTTGGGTCTAGGAAGCCCCGGGGCTAAAGCCCCGGTCTCATTTCAGGCGGTTATGGACGGCCTGAAGGCCGTTCCCTTCAAACAGTCAGCGCCCGCTAGTGGGCGGCGACAACCTCCGGAGTCAGCAGCGTCCTGTACGTCGCGATGGCCTCGTCCGCGCGTCCGTCCACGATAATGCTTCCGTGGTCGATCAGGATCGCGCGATCGCAGTGCTCCTCGACAACGGCCATGCTGTGGGTGACCAGGAGAATGGTCTTTCCGGATTCGCGGAAGCGGCGAATTCGCTGGAAGCATTTTTGCTGAAAGCCCATGTCTCCGACGGCCAGAATTTCGTCGAGCACCAGGATCTGCGGATCGACTTCGATGGCCACGGCAAAGGCCAGGCGCATGTACATGCCAGACGAATATTGCTTGACGGGAGCGTCGATGAATTCGCCGACATCGGCAAAGTCGATGATGGCCTGCTGGCGTTCCAGCATGTCGCGTTTGGAGTAGCCCATCAGCAGACCATTGAGCAGGATGTTCTCGCGTCCCGTGAGTTCGTGATGGAATCCCGCGCCCAACTCGATTAAAGGCGCCAGCGTGCCATTGACGGTGACCGTGCCCTTGCTGGGCCGGTACACGCCCGCGATGATCTTCAGCAGCGTACTCTTGCCCGATCCATTGCGGCCGATGATGCCGACTGCCTGCCCATGGGGAATGTCAAACGACACATTCTTTACCGCTTCGAAATCGTGATAGCTGGAGCTGTGCCGAAAGATCTTGGAGAATAGCTCGCGCACCGTATCCGGACGCTCATGGATGACACGAAAGCGTTGGGTAACGTTCTCCAGTCGAATTACGGGATCAGTTGAGGCCATTGCAGCTCAGACGTAAAAGACAAAGTTGTTCTGATATTTCCGGAATATCGAAAAGCCTATGAACAGGCTGATAAATGCGCAAACAAAAGACGCTATGATGGACGGCGCTTTGGGCAGTTGACCATAGTACACGGACAGGCGGAATCCGTTGATGACGTAAATGATGGGATTCAGCTTCAGTATCCACTGATAGCGCGCCGGTATGGCGTCCAGGGGATAGATGATCGGCGTCAGGTAGAACCAGGCCGACAGTACCACCTGCAAGATATGCGACACGTCACGATAATACACATTGGCGGCGGCGAAAAAGAATGTCATTCCCAGAGTAAAGATGGCCAGCGCCAGCAAAGGAACCGGCAGGTAAAACCACGTCCAGTAAAAAGGATGCCGTAGAAGCGGAACCAGCAAGGCCAGGGGAATCAGCGAAAGCAGCAGGTTGATGATGTTGGAGACCACGGCGGCCATGGGAAACACCATCTTGGGGATGGCAACCTTCTTGATCAGATCGCCATTGGTAACAATTGACTCCACCGCGTAGGAGAGCGACTGCGAGAAAAAGGTCCAGGGCAGCAGCACGCTGAGAAGGAAAATAGCGTAGTGCGGAATGTTAAACCGCATGATGGTGGAAAATACCAGGGTCAACACCAACATCATGAAAGCCGGATTCAGCAGCGCCCACATGAAGCCGAGCACCGATCGCTTATAGCGAATCTTGAGCTCCTTGATGGCCAGTGCCCAGATCAGCTCCCGGTAGCGATAACTATCGCGAATTAATTGCGTCATAGGTGGCTTGCGCCAAGTGGGCGGAGCCCGCGAACCTGGCGAATATTAAATGTTAAATGATTTTGGGAGGAGGCGCTGAGAGATGGGCAACTGGGCTATCGAGTTTGTGTGGAGAACCGTGCCGTCCCTACGGTGTTTGTGTCACAACCGTGTCGCCGCTACGCGGCTCGGGTCAAGTTCCTGATGTTAGGCGTGGGCGTCAGCCCACGCTCGGAGTGGAACAAAACCGGTTGCGACACATTCCCTTTAGGCGGACGAGGGACCTGCTTTTGAGTTTTCCCGCAGCCTGTGAAGTCGTGCCCTGATACAAACCGTTCGGAAGCGGAGTTTTTCAGCGGCCTGTTCAGTCGTGCCGATAAGCCGTTTGTTTTTCTTCCCGAGCCGCCTTTATAGCCGGCAGCTCCGGGCCCTGCTTCGACTTTTTCCGCAGCCGCAAGAACCGCGCCCAGCGCGGCGTGAGTTGTCAAAGTCCGTCTTGAAGAACTAACGTAGTCATGCGCAGAAAGAAGTTCTGCCCATTGATATTCGTGGCTGTTGACTGCGATCCTCTGCTTTCATGGGAACTCTGAAACAGGACTTTCGCTTTGGACTGCGCATGCTGCGCAAGAATCCCGGCTACACAGCCGTGGCGATCATCACCCTGGCCCTGGCGATCGGCGCCAATACGGCGATCTTCTCCGTTGTTTATCCCGTACTCTTGCGTCCCCTGCCCTTTCGCGATGCGGAGCGGCTGGTCACCATCGGCGAAGGCCGGCACCAGGTCGGTTGCTGTTCCTACCTCGCTTCCTATCCCGATTTTCTCGACTGGAAGCGCAGCGCGAAGAGCTTTCAGTCGCTTGCCGGCTACGCTCCCGACGCTTTCACCATCACCGGCAATGG